>NZ_CP154879.1:612123-918184 GCF_039614765.1 Castellaniella sp. MT123 | reverse complement strand
CGCGCGCAAATGGCTGTCGCGGGTGCCGCTGCTGATCCTGATTGCCTGTCGGCCCGATCCGAATGGCCGAATTCCCCAGGAAGAAAGCCGACTTTCGGTGTCCGCCGCCGTCATGAACATGCTCAATGCGGCCCACGCGCTGGGCTTTCCTGGATTCTGGAGCACTGGCCTGGGCACCTATCTGGATGGCCTGGGTGAAGCCTTGGGATTCGATGCCCTGGATGACCATTTCATGGGCTACGTGGCCCTGGGGACGCCGATCGAGACCGTGCGCCCCGCCCAGCGGCCCGATTATCGGGATTTCGTGCACGAGTGGCATGCGCCTTTGATCGAGGGCTGAGCGCCCGTTCGGCGGCCGCCGCTTTTAGCCGCGGGTGCCGCCGGCCCGCCGGTGCGGGCCGAGGCCCGGGACTTCGATGCCACCGGCCAGGCCTTCCAGAATCGGACAATCCGGACGGTCGTCCCCGTGACAATGCCGGGCCAGGGTGCGCAAGGTCCCGGCCATGCTCTGCAACAAGGCCGCCTTGGCCTCCAGGGCGTCGATATGGGCCAGGGCCAGCCGCTTGACCTCGGCGCTGGCGCGGTGGCGGTCGCGCCACAGATCGGTCAGTTCGGCGATCTGCTTGAGCGAGAATCCCAGTTCCCGGGCTGTGCGGATGAAGCGCAGGGCATGCAGGTCGGCCTCGTTGTACAGCCGATAGCCTGCCGTGCTGCGCCCCTGGGGGGTGAGTATTCCCAGGCTTTCGTAATAGCGGATCATCTTGGGACTCAGGCCGGTGTGGACAGCCGCGTCCCCGATGGTATGCAGGCCGTTCGCCGCAGGGGTGTCCTGGCCGGCATGGGCCTCGATGAGATCCGGTGCATGAGACTCAAGCATGATCGCGCTCCAAGGTTTGCCATTTCAGGCGCAGTGCGTTGGTGACGACGAAGACGCTGGACAGCGCCATCGCGCCGGCCCCCAGCATGGGCGACAGCTGCACGCCGGTGAACGGGTAGATGGCACCCGCTGCCACCGGGATCAACGCCGCGTTGTAGGCAAAGGCCCAAAACAGGTTCTGGGCGATATTGCGCAGCGTCAGACGCGACAGGGTCACCGTCCTGGCCACCGAATTCAGGTCTTCGTTCATCAGTACGACGTCGGCTGACTCGATCGCCACGTCCGTGCCCTGGCCAATGGCGATCCCCACGTCGGCGGTCGCCAGTGCCGGGGCGTCGTTGATGCCGTCGCCGACGAAAGCCAGCGGACCGATCTCGCGCTGCAGCGTCTGCAGGATGGCAGCCTTGTGTTCCGGCAGCGTCTGCGCATGGATGATGTCGATGCCCAGCTCTGTCGCGACCGCCCGGGCCGTCGCCTCGTGGTCGCCGGTGATAAGGGCGGTCTTCAGTCCCAGCGCATGCAGCCGTGCGATGGCCGAGCGGGCGCTGGGGCGAATCGGATCCGCCACGGCCAGCACGCCAGCCAGTCGGCCATCGCGAGCGGCCAGAAAGGCGGTCTTGCCCTGGCTGGCCAGATCTCGTGTCCGGGCTTGGGCGGCCGCATCGACCGGGATACCGTGATCGCGCATCAGCGCCTCGTTGCCCAGAAGCCAGTCGTGCCCGGCGACCCGTCCCCGGACCCCGGCCCCCGTGAGCGCCGTGAAGTCCTCGACGGGCGCCAGCGACAGCTGCTCGGCGGTGGCTGCTTCCAGGATGGCCCGCGCGATGGGATGTTCCGAGGCGCTTTGCACAGAGGCCACAGCCGTCAGCAGGGTGACGCGATCCAGGCCACCAAAGGCCAGGACATCCGCAAGCGCCGGGTGCCCCTGGGTCAGGGTGCCGGTCTTGTCGAAAGCGACCACTCGGGCGTTGCGCAGGCGCTGCAGCGCGTCACCCTGACGAAAGATGATACCCAGTCCGGCTGCGCGCCCGGTCGCCACCATGATCGAGATCGGTGTGGCCAGGCCCATGGCGCAGGGGCAGGCGATGATGAGCACCGCCACGCCCGCGATCAGCGCATGGGTGAGCCGGGGCTCCGGCCCCCAGAAAAGCCAGCCCAGGAAGGCCAGGACCGCCAGGGCCATGACCGCGGGCACGAACCAGCCGGTGACCCGGTCCACCAGTCGCTGGATGGGCAGTTTGGCGCCCTGTGCCTGCTCGACCATGCGGACGATGTGCGCCAGCACGGTATCGGCGCCCACCTGCGTCGCGCGCATCACCAGACTGCCGCGCGTGTTCAGCGTGCCGCCGATCAGCCGGTCGCCGATGGCGCGTGTGACCGGCATGGGTTCGCCGGTAATCATCGATTCATCGATCCAGGATTCTCCCTCGATGACGGAGCCATCGACGGGGACCTTTTCACCGGGCCGCACGCGCAGTTCGTCGCCGACCGCCAACGCATCCAGCGGCTGTTCGGACCAGCCCCCTTCGTGGCGTACCCAGGCGGTGCGTGGTTGCAGGTCCAGCAGGTGGCGGATCGCCGAACCGGCCTGTCCCCGCGCCCGCGCTTCGAGCCAACGGCCCAGCAGGATCAGTGTCACCACCACGGCGGCCGCCTCGAAATACAGATGGCGGGATTCGGGCGGGAACAAGCTCGGGGCGAACGTGACCAACGTGGAATAGAGCCAGGCGCTGCCGGCACCCAGGGCTACCAGCGTATTCATGTCGGGCCCCAGATGCCACAGGGCCTTGAAGCCCCGGGTGAAGAACTGCCGGCCCGGCCCGGCCAGGGTCAGGGTGGCCAGCGCGAATTCGAGCCAGGTCAGGGTTTGCATGTCGATCCGGGCCTGGATCATGTGATGCAGGGCAGGGATCAGATGCCCCCCCATTTCCAGCAGAAAGACCGGCAGCGTCAGCAGTAGCGCCAGGGCGAAACGCCGGCCCGCCGCCCGATATTCCTCGTCGGCCGGCACGTTGCGCGCGGCTTCCGGCTGGCGCAGCTGTGCCTGGTAGCCGCGCTTTGCAATGGCGGCAATCAGGGCCTGCGGATCGGCACCTTCGGGCATCAGCGTGACATGGGCGCTGCGGGTCGCCAGGTTGACGTTGGCCTGGGCCACACCCGGGACCTTCGCCAGGGCCGTTTCGACGCGGCGGACGCAGGAGGCGCAGGTCATGCCCTCGACCTCCAGATCGAGGGCGGATTGGGCGGACAGGGGGGGCATGGTGAGACTCCGATTCATGATGATGATTGTAGGATCAGGCTTGACCTTGTGGTAAGGTCAAGCCATGTTCTCGACAGAAATATCTGGGCCGCCCGCTTGAGTCTTCCCCTGTGGCAAGGTTTAACATGTCTGGTATTCCCACTCACGAGGCTTCATCCATGAAAACCGAATTCATTGTTTCCGACATGACCTGCAATCATTGCGTGCAAACCATCACCCAGGCGGTCCGCGCGGTGGCGCCGGACGCGACGGTCTCGACCGATCTGGCAAACCATCGGGTCACGGTCGAGTCGACCGCCGCCGCGCCGACGCTTCAGGCCGCGATTGCCGACGAGGGCTACGACGTCCAGCCGGCCTAGCGCCTGTTCACTCTCGTCAAGGAGATCGCGTTGGGCCAGAGAATCGATTGTGATGTTGCTATCGTCGGGGCCGGTTCCGCCGGCCTGCCGGCGTACCGCGTTGTGCGGGATGCCGGCCTGAAGCCTTTGCTGATCGAGTGCGGTCCGCATGGCACCATGTGCGCCCGGGTGGGCTGCATGCCATCCAAGCTGCTGATCGCCGCCGCCGAGGCCGCCGCCGCGATCCGCCATGCCCCTGGCTTTGGTATCACGGTGTCCGGCGCGCCGCAGGTGGACGGTGTGGCGGTCATGGATCGCGTGCGCCGCGAACGGGACCGCTTCGTCGGCTTCGTGGTCGACGATGTCCAGGCCATGCCGCCGGAACACCGGCTGGACGCGCAGGTGGAGTTCCTGCGCGACGGCGTCCTGCAAAGCGATCAGGGGCACGAGATCCATGCCGGCAGAATCATCCTGTCGACGGGTACCCGGCCCAACATTCCCGACATCTATCAGCCGCTGGGTGATCTGGCCATCGTCAATGACGATGTCTTCGATTGGCGAGATCTGCCCCGCAGCGTGTTGCTGGTCGGTTCGGGCGTGATCGGGGTCGAATTGGGCCTGGCGCTGGCCCGGTTGGGGGTGCGGGTGCGCGTCCTGAACCGCTCGGGCAGTTTTGCGCATCTGGCCGATCCCGCCGTGCGGGCGACCGCGGTGGAACTCCTGGCGCCGGAACTGAATCTGGTGCAGGGGGCCCGCGTCACGACCGTGCGGCGCGACGGCGATCAGGCCGTGATCGGCTGGTCGGTGGGCGACGGCCCGGAAACCCAAGAGCGCTTCGATCGGGTGCTGTTGACCGCGGGACGCCAGCCCGTCCTGGAATCCCTGCACCTGGAACGCACCAGCATGCCGCTGAACGATCGGGGGATGCCGCATTTCGATCCCGGCACGCTTCAGGTCTGGGGGCATCCGGTCTTTCTGGCGGGCGACGTCACCGGGCTGCACGAGATTCAGCACGAGGCGTCCGATGATGGCCGGCTGGCCGGCCACAATGCGGCGGCCTGGCCAAACGTCCAGGCGCTGCCGCGCCGCGCGTCGATGGCAGTGGTGTTCAGTAATCCGCAGATCATGCAGGTGGGAAGAGGCTTCAGGGCCTATGACGCCGGCAGCATGGCGATCGGCGCGGTCGACTGGACGCGGCAGGGGCGTTCACGGGTCATGTTGCGCAACCAGGGCTTGCTGCATGTTTACATGCGGCGTGTCGACCATCGCTTCATCGGCGCGGAAATGGTCGGCCCGGATGCTGAACATGTGGCGCACCTGTTGGCTTGGGCCTTGCAGATGGAACTGACCGTGCCCCAGATGCTGAATCTGCCGTTCTATCACCCGACGATCGAAGAAGGGGTCCGGACGGCGCTGCGGCAAGCCGTGCGCCAGCCTGGGTAAACGGCCTGGATCGCGGGTGGCGGGATGGCGGCATTCCCCGCCGCATCCCACCGGTGTCGCCCGGATCCTCAGTGCAGCATCGGCCGGATCGCAGCCAACAGGTCTTCCTGGGATTCGCCGTCCGAGGCCAACCAGACGGCCTTGCCCTGCTGGTCAAAGGCGTAGATGCCGCGACTGTGGGCGACCTCGTAGGGGGCGTCAGGGGCGTTCGATTCGGGTTTCTCGATCTGATATGCGACACGGTAACGACGCGCCAGGGCTGCGATGGCCGATTCGGTACCTGTCAGGCCGATGGCATGGCGATCGAACTGGTCCACATAGGCTTGCAGGACGTCCGGCGTGTCCCGATGCGGATCCACACTGACGAACAGGATGCGGACCTGTTCGGCTTTCGGGCCTAGTGCTTCGGTGACCTGGGCCAGCTGCGCCATCGTTGTGGGGCAGATGTCGGGGCAGCTGGCATAGCCGAAGAACATCAGGACGACCTTGCCGGCGAACGCCTGCTGGGTGACTGCGCCACCTGCGCCCTGCAGCGAGAATTGGAGATCCGGCAGGAAGCCGCGCACCGGATGGACAGCCGCCAGGGCCGCGCCCAGACAGCCCACCCATAGGGCCAGGCTGGCCATCAGCCGCCGGACGGCGTAGCCTGCGCGGCGTGGGGGTTCCTTTTCGCCGCCGGGCCGCCCCAAGGCGAAAAGCGCCCCCTCGGGGGGCAGCAAGCGGGCGACGCCCGCGCGGCGTGGGGGCAACATCTTCATTCCTCCACCAGCCCGCTGTGGCGCAGCAGGGCGTCCAGCGTCGGGGCGCGGCCCCGGAACGCCCGGAAGGATTCGGCCGCCGGGCGTGCGCCGCCGACCGCGATGATCTCATCCAGATACCGGTGGCATGTTGCTGGATCGAACACGTCGCGGGTGCCGTCCGCGCCGGGTCGCGCGGATTCCTCGAAGGCGGCAAACGCGTCGGCCGACAGCACCTCGGCCCATTTGTAGCTGTAGTAGCCCGCCCCGTAGCCGCCCGCGAACAGGTGAGAGAACGCATGCGGGAAACGGTGCCAAGCCGGCGGTGTCAGCAGGGCGACTTCGTGGCGCACCTGATCTAGCGTGTCGAGCACGGCGCTGATCGACAGCCCGTGATTCTGCGTGTGGATCAGCATGTCGAAGAGCGCGAATTCCACCTGGCGCAGGGTCTGCAGGCCACTCTGAAAATTGCGGGCGGCCGTCAGTTTGTCGTACAGGGCGCGTGGCAGTGTTTCGCCGGTGTCGATGTGGCGGGTCAGGGATTTCAGCACACCCCATTCCCAGCAGAAATTTTCCATGAACTGCGAAGGCAGTTCGATGGCATCCCATTCGACCGCGACGAAAGCCGCGGCGCCTGGATCGTCCACACGCGACAGCAGCGTGTGCATGGCGTGACCGCTTTCATGGAAGAGGGTGATGACCTCGTCGTGGGTCAATAGTGCCTCGCGTCCATCGTGCGGCGCCGCGAAATTGCAGGTCAGCCAGGCCAGCGGGCGGTGCAGTTCCTGGCCGTGGCGGCGCCGGTTGCGCTCGCTGTCCACCCAGGCGCCGCCCTGTTTGCCGGGGCGGGCATACAGATCGATGCCCAGGCGGCCGAGTTCCTGCCCCTCGACATCCAGCACGCGGTAGATCTTTGCATCCGGGTGCCAGGTGGGGGCGTCGCACGCCTCCAGGCGTACGCCAAAGAGAGTGTGAATCACTTCGAACAGGCCGTCCAGCACGCGTGATTCCGTGAAGTAAGGGCGCAGTTCCTCGTCCGAATAGGCGTAGCGCTGCTCGCGCAGCCGTTCGGACGCATAGGCGATATCCCAGGGTTCCAGCGTGTCCAGCCCCAGTTGATCGGCGGCGAAGGCGCGCAGTTCGTCCAGATCCCGTTGTGCGCTGGGCCGCGCCTTGGCGGCCAGTTCGCGCAGGAACCGCAGGACTTGGTCCGCGCTGTCGGCCATGCGGGTTTCGAGTCGCAGCGCCGCGTAATCGGCATGGTCCAGCAGGGAGGCCTCTTCGGCACGCAGGGCCAGCAGCGATTCGATGGATTCCGAGTTGTCGAAGGCGGAATCCCCCTGCTCGGAGGCGCGAGTGCCGTAGGCACGGTAGACGGCCAGGCGCAGATCGCGGTCCTGCGCATGCTGCATGACAGGCAGGTAGCAGGGCATTTGCAAGGTCAGTTTCCAGCCGTCTTCGCCCGCCGACTGAGCCAGCTGCCGCGCGGCGGCGATGACGCTGGGCGGCAGGCCACGCAGGCGGGCCTCGTCGGAGATCAGCAGTGTCCAGCCGTCGGTCGCATCCAGGACGTTTTCGGAGAATTTCTGGGAGACCTGCGCCTGCAGGTCGGCATTGCGCGCAAAGGTTTCGCGGGCCTGGCCTTCGAGTTCGACCCCGCCCAGGCGGAAGTCGCGCAAGGCCAGATCGACGATGCGCCGGCGGGTCGCGGATAGCGTCGCATAGGCCGGGCTGGCGGCCAGCGCCCGGTAACGTTCGTACAGGCCCCGGTGCAGGCCGACCCAGGTGGAAAACTCGCTCATGAGCGGCAGGCATTCGTTGTAGGCAGCCCGTAGATCAGGGGTGTTCACCACACCGTTCAGATGTCCCGCGATCGCCCAGGCGCGGTGCAGGCGCTCGGATGGATCCTCGATGGTTTCGACCAGGTTTTCCCAGTCCGGCGGGTCGCTGCGAACGGCGGCGGCATCAATGGCCGCGCGGGTTTCCGCGATCAGTTCGCGGATGGCCGGCTCGATATGGGTCGGTCGCACAGCAGCATAATCGACATGGGCCTCGGCCGGTACGAGGAGGGGATTTTCGGCAAGGAGTGCTGATTTCATGTGCGCCACATGGGGGCCAGGCCCCCATTTTTCAAGTCCGCAGGGAGCGCTCGGCGGCTTCCAGGGTGTTGACCAGCAGCATTGCGATGGTCATGGGCCCCACGCCGCCGGGCACCGGTGTGATGGCCGCGGCAACCTGCGCGGCGGCATCGAAATCCACGTCGCCGGTCAGTTTTCCGGATTCCAGCCGGTTGATGCCGACGTCGATTACGACGGCGCCGGGTTTGATCATGTCGCCCTGGATCATGCCGGGCTTGCCGGTGGCGACCACCAGCACGTCGGCGCGCCGGGTCTGCGCGCCCAGGTCGCGGGTCTTGGAGTTGCAGATCGTGACGGTGGCGCCGGCGGCCAGCAGCAGCATGGCCATGGGCTTGCCGACGATGTTGCTGGCACCGACGACGACTGCCTCGGCGCCGCGCAGCGGCACGTTTTCCGATTCCAGCATCTTCATGACGCCGTAGGGCGTGCAGGGGCGGAACAGGGGGCGTCCGGTCATCAGAAGGCCAGCGTTGCTGACGTGAAAGCCGTCCACGTCCTTGGTGGCGCTGATGGTCTCGATGACCAGTCCGGTGTCGATGTGGCCGGGCAGGGGGAGCTGCACCAGGATGCCGTGGATGGCCGGATCGGCATTCAGGGCTTCGATGACGTTCAGCAGTTCCTCTTCGGGCGTGTCCTCGCCCAGCGAAATCACGCGTGACAGCATGCCGGCAGCCTCGCAGGCGGCCGCCTTGTTGCGGACGTAGACTTGCGACGCCGGATTTTCGCCAACCAGCACCACGGCCAGGCCTGGGGTGACGCCGTGTTTTTGCAGGGCATGGACGCGCTGTGCGACCTCGGCGCGGACCTTGCCCGACAGGGCCTTGCCGTCGATGATGCGTGCGGTCATGATCCGGCTTCCTCGGCACGGGTCAATGCAATCTTCATCAGGTCGGCGACCGTGGTGACTTCGAGTTTTTCCATGATGTTGGCGCGGTGCGCCTCGACTGTTTTGATGCTGATGTTCAGATCGCCCGCGATCTGCTTGTTCAGGCGACCCGCCACGATGCGTTCCAGCACCTGCTGCTCGCGGGCCGTCAGGCGGCTGAGCACGGCCTGCTGGTCGCGCTGGGCCTGGGCTTCGCGCACGCGTTCGGTGGCATGCGCGAGCATGCCGGCGACGATGCGCCGCAGGTCCGCTTCGTTGAAGGGTTTTTCCAGGAAGTCGACCGCGCCTTTCTTCATCGTGGATACCGCCATCGGCACGTCGCCGTGGCCGGTGATGAAGACGATGGGCAGCGGGGCCTTGCGGGCAATCAGGGTTTCCTGCAGTTCCAGGCCACTCATGCCGGGCATTCGCACGTCGGCGATCAGGACGCCGACCTGGTCGGAGTTGTAGGCGTCCAGGAATTCCTCGGCGCCGGCGAAACTGCGTACGGCATAGCCATTGGCTTCGAGCAGCCAGCGCAACGAGTCGCGGACGGCTTCGTCATCGTCGACGATATAGATGGTGCTGGAGACTTGAGGGTCGGTCATGCTTGCGTTTCCTCCGTGGTTGCCTGGACTTGCCGATCAGGCGGCGCCTTGGGCAGGGTGAAGCGGAAAATGGTGCCGCCTTCCGGGTTCGGGGTGGCCCACAGGCGCCCGTGATGCGATTCGATAATGGTACGGCAGATGTTCAGTCCCATGCCCAGACCTTCGGATTTTGTGCTGTAGAAGGGCTCGAACAGCCGTTCGGGATTGCGCAGTCCGTGGCCCCGGTCGATCACGGCGATCTCGATCTGGGGGTCCTGATCGGTGATGTTGACGTGCAGGCTGCGGTATTCGCTGTGCTCCATGGCTTCAACGCCGTTTTTCAGCAGGTTCAGCAGTACCTGTTCGATCAGGATCGGGTCGGCCATGACTTCGGGCATGGGGTCGGGCAGGCTCTGGATGATCTCGATCCTGCGCTTGCGGGCGTCGATGTCGGCGAATCCGACCGCGTTTTCCACGATGCGCGTCAGGCCGACAGCCTGGCGGCGCGGCTCGCTGCGTTTGACGAACTCGCGGATGCGGCTGATGATCTTGCCGGCCCGTTCCGCCTGCTGCGAGGCCTTTTCCAGCGCCTGCAGCAGGGATTCCGTGGGTGCCTTGCCGGATTTGACCATCGCCACGGCCGCCATGTTGTAGTTGCTGATGGCCGTCAGGGGCTGGTTGAGCTCATGCGCCAGAGAGGACGCCATTTCCCCCATCGTGGTCAGGCGGCTGGTGAGCTGCGCCTTTTCCTGCTGGACCCGGGATTCTTCCTCGTGTTTGCGGCGTTCGGTAATGTCGCGCGCCACCTGCAGCCGTACGCGCCGGGAATCGGTCCAGGCCAGCATGCGGTGGTGGACCTCGAACCAACGTTCGGCAGTCGGCGAAAAGAGCTCCATCGTCTCGTCGGTGAAGCGCCCCAGGCGCCCGCCCAACAGTTCCGCGTGCCCGCTGGTCTGGGCGCCGAAGATGCGCCGGTAGGTGCGGTTGGCGAACAGCAGCTCCAGGCCTTCGGGGGTGTCGGCCACGACCGAGATCGCGTCGTCCAGGCCTTCAAGCACCGTCATGAATCGCTCATGGGCGGCGGTCAGGGCCTCGCGGATGCGCTTGGGTTCGGTGATGTCGGTCATGGAGGTCATCCAGCCGATCTGTTCCCCTTTTGGGTCGCGCAGCGGCGAGACGTACATGCGCGCGGTGAAGCGTGAACCGTCACGGCGCTGGGCTTCGATTTCCAGGCCGCTGCTGGGTGTGCGGCCCGACAGCAATTGTGCGAGCGTTTCCCGGTGGTGGTCGTGGCGCCCGGGTAGCCAGTAGGGAAACGGCGCCGTGCGGCCGATCAGATCCGCCTCGTTCCAGCCGATCATGCGGCAGAACGCCGGATTCACGTAGGCGATGCGCCCCTGCATGTCGAACACCCGCATGCCGGTGGACATGGAGTTTTCCATGGCGCGGCGGAAGCCGGTTTCGGCAATCAGGGCTGCCTCGGCCAGGGTGCGGAACCGCGTGTAGCGCCACAGCGCGAGCAAACTGAAGACGATGACCAGCGACAACGCGAAGACCACCATCATCAGGCGCTGCTGGCGTGTTTCCTGATCGATCGTGACGAACATCACGCTATCGCTCTGCAGGCGCTGCAGCCAGATGAAGGCGCCCATCACGCACAGATAGAGCACCAGCACGATTGCCGGCGTCAGCCAATACAGACGACGGCTATGGCGGGCGTGCTCATAGAATGTCGTCGGGATCAGGGACTTGCGGTTGGGGTGTGCCATGGCCATGATGGTCTTACGGTTGCGCCATTTTAGACGCGAAATCATTATTCAATTTTTCACATAATAAAAATACGTACCACAAGGTGAAATTTTGCTTGTGCTGGATCCAGGTCTTTCCTAGAATGGGCGCAGGTGCCGGCTTGGCTGGGTGCCGCTCGTCCCGAAACCCGGGCGCGCAGGCATCCGGAATCCCTCGAAGTCCGGCTCGATTTCTGGCAGGCGCGATGTGTGGTCGCGTCCATGAACCACACCCCAGGAGACACACCCCATGTCCTCTCTTGATCTAGCCAACGCCGCCGCGGCGGACCCCGATCGTCAGGAAACCCAGGAATGGCTCGACGCGCTCGAAGCCGTTCTTGACCGGGAAGGCGCCGAACGCGCCCATTACCTGATCGAAAACCTGATCGATCTGGCGCGCCGTTCCGGCGCCCACATCCCATATTCGCTGAATACGGCGTATGTCAACACCATTCCGCCCGGGCTCGAACCTCCGCATCCCGGCAACATGGTGCTCGAAGAGCGGATCCGTTCCTATATTCGCTGGAACGCGATGGCGATGGTGGTGCGCGCCAACAAGCACGAGCCCGCCGATGGCGGCAGCCTGGGTGGGCACATCGCCTCTTTTGCGTCGTTGGCGACCATGATCGAATGCGGCCAGAACCACTTCTGGCACGCCGAGTCGCCGGATCACGGCGGCGATCTCGTGTATTTCCAGGGCCACTCTTCGCCCGGCATGTATTCCCGTGCCTTCATGGAAGGCCGTCTGACCGAGGAAAACCTGAACTGGTTCCGCCAGGAAGTTGGCGGCCAGGGCAAGGGCCTGTCGTCCTACCCGCACCCGAAACTGATGCCCGGTTTCTGGCAGTTCTCGACGGTATCCATGGGCCTGGGCCCCATGATGGCCATCTACCAGGCCCGCTTCCTGAAGTATCTGCATGCCCGTGGTCTGGCCAACACGGCCGAGCGCAAGGTCTGGGTATTCGTCGGCGATGGCGAGATCGACGAGCCTGAAACCCTGGCCGCGATCGGCCTGGCCTCGCGCGAGAAGCTCGACAACCTGATCTTCGTCGTCAACTGTAATCTGCAGCGCCTGGACGGCCCGGTGCGCGGCAACGGCAAGATCATCCAGGAACTGGAAGGCGCATTCCGTGGCAATGGCTGGAATGTGCTCAAGCTCATCTGGGGCGGTTACTGGGATCCGCTGTTTGCCCGCGACAAGGACGGCATCCTGCGCCGCATCATGGAAGAAACCGTGGACGGCGAATACCAGGCTTACAAGGCCAACGATGGCAAGTTCGTGCGCGAGAAGTTCTTCGGCAAGCATCCCAAGCTGCTGGAGATGGTCAGCCGCATGAGCGACGAGGACGTCTGGCGCCTGAATCGCGGCGGCCACGATCCGCACAAGGTCTATGCGGCGTTCTCCTCGGCGGCGAGCCACAAGGGCCAGCCTTCGGTCATCCTGGCCAAGACCATCAAGGGTTACGGCATGGGCCACGTCGGCCAGGCCAAGAACCCCACCCACCAACAGAAAAAGCTGGACATCGACTCGGTGCGCGAGTTCCGCGACCGCTTCAACATCCCCATTCCCGACGACAAGGTCGACGAGATTCCGTTCTTCAAACCGGCGGAAGACTCGCCGGAAATGAAGTACCTGCATGACCATCGCAAGGCGCTGGGCGGTTATCTGCCGCACCGCCGCCAGAAAGCCGACCAGTCCCTGCCGGTGCCCGATCTCGACGTCTTCAAGGCCGTGCTGGAACCGACCGCCGAAGGGCGCGAGATTTCCACGACCCAAGCCTTCGTGCGCGTGCTGAACCAGATTCTGCGCGACAAGGATCTCGCCCCGCGCGTCGTGCCCATCCTGGTGGACGAATCCCGCACCTTCGGCATGGAAGGCCTGTTCCGTCAGATCGGCATCTATGCGCCCGAAGGCCAGAAGTACGTCCCGGTCGACAAGGGCCAGGTGATGTACTACCGCGAGGCGGCCAACGGCCAGCTGCTGCAGGAAGGCATCAACGAAGCCGGCGGTTTTTGCTCGTGGATCGCGGCGGCGACGTCGTATTCCGTCAGCAATACCATCATGATCCCGTTCTTCATCTATTACTCGATGTTCGGGTTCCAGCGCTTTGGCGATCACGCCTGGGCGGCGGGCGACATGCTGGCGCGCGGCTTTGTGCTGGGCGGGACGGCGGGGCGCACCACGCTGAATGGCGAAGGTCTGCAGCACGAAGACGGCCACAGCCACATTCAGGCTTCCCTGATCCCCAATTGCGTGGCCTACGACCCGGCCTTCGCGCACGAAGTCGCGGTCATCATCCGCAGCGGCCTGCAGCGCATGATGCACAACCAGGAAGACGTGTTCTTCTACATCACGGTCATGAACGAGAACTACTCTCAGCCTGGCCTGAAGGCGGGTGACGAGGAAGGCATCCTGAAGGGGATGTACAAGCTGCAGTCCAGCGCCAAGCCGGCCAAGGCGCACGTCCAGCTGATGGGGTCGGGCACGATTCTGCGCGAAGTGCAGGCCGCCCAGGAACTCCTCGAAAAGGATTGGGGCGTGACGTCCGACATCTGGAGCGTGACCAGCTTCACCGAACTGCGCCGCGACGGTCTGGACGTGGAGCGGCACAACATGCTGCACCCGGCCCAACCGGCTCAGGTGCCCTACGTGACCCAGCAGCTCAAGAACACCCAGGGTCCGATCGTGGTCTCCACCGATTACATCAAGGCCTATGGCGACATGATCCGGCCTTTCATTCCGGACGGCCGTCACTTCAAGGTCCTGGGCACCGATGGTTTCGGTCGGTCGGATTTCCGTTCCGAACTGCGCAAGCACTTCGAGATCGACCGCCATTTCGTGGTCCTGGCCGCCCTGCGCAGCCTGGCTGACGAAGGCACCATCGACATCGGGAAATGCGCCGAGGCAATCGCCAAATACGGGATTGATGCCAATAAGGCCAACCCGCACCACGCTTGAGGAGGACGAGGAACATGAGTGCTATCGTGGAAATCAAGGTCCCCGACATCGGTGATTTCGATCACGTCGACGTCATCGAAATTCTGGTGGCCGTCGGCGACACCATTCAGCCCGAACAAAGCCTGATCACGGTTGAATCCGACAAGGCTTCGATGGAGATTCCGGCCTCGCAGGGCGGGGTGGTCAAGACCCTGAAGGTCAAGGTCGGCGACAAGGTCGCCGAGGGCTCCGTGATCCTGGAGGTCGAGTCCGCTGACGCAGTGGCTGACGCACCGGCGGCTCAGCCCGCCGCCGCAGCACCCGCTCCCGCTCCTGCCACCGAGGCGGCCCCCGCACCGGCCCCCGCTGCTCCGGCACCCGCACCCGCATCGGCCCCCGCCGTGGTGGCGGCCACGCCGGATCGCGTGTCGCCGACCGCGGCGTTCGCCGAAGCCGATGTGCCGCTGCGCAATCTGCCGCATGCCTCGCCCTCGGTGCGTCAATTTGCCCGTGAACTGGGTGTGAATCTCAGTCAAGTCACCGGCAGTGGCCCGAAAAACCGCATTACGGCCGACGACATCCGCAGCTACGTCAAGCAGGCGCTGGCCACCGGCGGCGTAAGCCCTGTGGGCTCGACCCTGCCCGCTGGCGAGGGCTTCAGCGTGCTGGGCTGGCCCAAGGTCGACTTCGCCAAATTCGGCGAGATCGAAAGCAAGCCCCTGTCGCGCATCAAGAAAATCTCGGGCGCCAATCTGCACCGCAATTGGGTCATGATTCCCCACGTCACCAACAACGACGTGGCCGACATCACCGAACTGGAAGCCCTGCGCCAGCAGCTCAACGCGGAAAACAAGAAGTCCGGCGTCAAGGTCACCATGCTGGCCTTCCTGATCAAGGCAGTTGTCGCGGCTCTGAAGAAATTCCCGGAATTCAATGCCTCGTTGGACGGCGACAATCTGGTCCTGAAGCACTACTACCATATCGGCTTTGCGGCCGATACGCCCAACGGGCTGGTGGTGCCGGTCATCCGCGACGCGGATCGGAAGGGTGTGCTGGAACTGGCGACAGAGACGTCCGAACTGGCGGCTCAGGCGCGCGAAGGCAAGCTTTCGCCCTCGCAGATGCAAGGGGGATGCTTCTCGATTTCGTCGCTGGGCGGCATCGGGGGGACCGATTTCACTCCCATCATCAACGCCCCCGAAGTCGCCATTCTGGGCGTGTCGCGGTCCGCGATGCAGCCGGTGTGGGACGGCAAGGCCTTCCAGCCGCGCCTGATGCTGCCGCTGTCGCTGTCCTACGATCACCGCGTGATCGACGGCGCGTCCGCAGCCCGCTTCAATGCCTATCTGGCTGGCCTGCTGGCGGATTTCCGCCGCATCATCCTGTAAGGGGGCGCGCATGAGCATCAAGGACGTCAACGTTCCCGACATCGGCGATTTCGATCAAGTCGATGTCATCGAGATTCTGGTCGCCGTGGGCGACACCATCCAGCCCGAACAAAGCCTGATCACGGTCGAATCCGACAAGGCCTCCATGGAAATCCCGGCCGATCAGGGGGGGGTAGTGAAGGAAATCCTGGTCAAGATCGGCGACAAGGTGTCGCAGGGCATGGCTATCCTGCGGATTGATTCCACCGACTCGGCTGCCGTCTCTGCTCCGGCACCGGCTGCCCCGGCACCTGCCGCGGCCACCAATGCCGCGCCCGCGCAGCCGGCTGTGGCTGTCGCGGCACCTGCCGTCCAGGCCGGGCCAGCGCCGGCGCAGTTTGCCGGCACCGCCGACGCTGATTGCGATGTGCTGGTGCTGGGGGCGGGCCCCGGCGGGTATTCCGCTGCCTTCCGTGCCGCCGACCTCGGTCTGAAGGTCGTGCTGGTGGAACGCTACACCACTCTGGGCGGGGTCTGCCTGAACGTGGGCTGCATTCCGTCCAAAGCCCTGCTGCACACGGCCGCCGTGCTCGAGGAAGCCAAGTCCCTTTCGGCTCACGGCATCACCTTCGGCGAACCGAAGATCGATCTCGATGCGGTGCGCGGCTATAAGGACTCCGTCGTCGGCAAGCTGACGGGCGGCCTGGCCGGGATGGCCAAGGCGCGCAAGGTCACGGTCATTCAGGGCGTGGGCACTTTTGCCGATCCGCACCATCTGACAGTGACCAAGCCCGACGGCGGGCAGACGACGGTGAAGTTCGCCTCGGCCATCATCGCCGCCGGCAGCCAGTCCGTGAAGCTGCCGTTCCTGCCCGACGATCCACGCATCGTGGATTCGACCGGTGCCCTGGCGCTGAAATCCATCCCGAAGCGCATGCTGATCGTCGGCGGCGGCATCATCGGCCTGGAGATGGGGACAGTCTATTCCGCATTGGGCGCCCGCCTGGACGTGGTCGAGATGCTGCCGACCCTGATGACCGGGGCCGACCGCGATCTGGTCAAGGTCTGGGACAAGCTGAACGCCCAGCGCTTCGATCATGTCATGCTCAAGACCAAGACCGTGGCGGCCGAGGCGAAGGACGACGGGATCTGGGTGACCTTCGAAGGCGAGGCCGCGCCGAAGGAACCCCAGCGCTATGATCTGGTGCTGCAGGCCGTGGGCCGCTCGCCCAATGGCAAGAAGATCGGGGCCGAGAACGCCGGCGTGATCGTCGGGGATCGCGGCTTCATCGCCGTGGACAAGCAGATGCGCACCAATGTGCCGCACATCTACGCCATCGGTGACATCGTGGGCCAGCCCATGCTGGCGCACAAGGCCGTGCACGAGGCGCATGTGGCGGCGGAAGCGATCGCTGGCGAAAAGGCCTTCTTCGATGCCCGCGTGATTCCATCGGTCGCCTACACTGACCCGGAAGTCGCCTGGGTCGGTCTGACCGAGGAAGAGGCCAAAAAGCAGGGCGTCGCCCTGAAGAAAGGCCTGTTCCCGTGGCAGGCATCGGGTCGTGCGATCGCCAACGGGCGTGACGAGGGTTTCACCAAGCTGCTGTTCGATGCTGAAACCGGCCGTGTGCTGGGTGGCGGGATCGTGGGCACCCATGCCGGGGACCTGATCAGCGAAGTGGCCCTGGCCATCGAGATGGGGGCGGATTCCGTGGATATCGGCAAGACGATCCACCCGCATCCGACGCTGGGCGAATCGATCGGCATGGCCGCCGAGGTCGCGGACGGTCATTGCACCGACGTGCCACCAACAAAAAAGAAGTAGTCCTCCCACGCTGCGCAGCCTGCACGGGCAGTAGGGCTGCCTGCGTGTGGCTCGACGGCAGGTGCTAATATCGGCACCTGCCGTTTTTCTTTGTGGTTCTCATTCTCATGTCATCTTCTGCTCCTGCCCGGGACGCCGCGCTGGCCGACTGGCTGGCCTATCTGGAAACCCTGCATCCGAAAGCCATCGACCTGGGGCTGGATCGCATCCGTGCTGTGGCGGCGCGCCTGGAACTCTCCCTCGATTGCGTCAAGATCACGGTGGCGGGCACCAACGGCAAGGGTTCGACCTGCGCCATGCTGGAATCCATCCTGCTGGATGCGGGCTACCATGTCGGGGAATACACCTCGCCGCACCTGCTGCGCTTCAACGAACGCATCCGGATCGATGGTCAGGAAGCGGGCGACGCGGACATCGTGGCCCAGCTCGAACGCATCGAATCCGTCCGGGGTGACGTGACGCTGACGTACTTCGAGATGACTACGTTGGCCGCTCTGTTGCTGTTCCAGGCAGCCCGGCTGGACGTCGTGGTGCTGGAAGTCGGTCTGGGCGGGCGTCTGGATGCCGTCAACCTGATCGACGCCGATTGCGCCATCCTGACCAGCGTGGATCTGGACCACATGGCCTATCTGGGCAACACCCGGGAAGCCATCGGGTGGGAAAAGGCGCACATCTTCCGTCCCGGCAAGCCCGCCATCTGCGCCGATCCGGTGCCACCGCAGACGGTCATCGACTACGCCCAGGAAATCGGCGCCGATCTCTGGCGCTTCGGGACTGACTTCAATTATTCGGGCGACCGCCAGCAATGGGCCTACGGCGGACGCGATCAGCGCCGCAACGCGCTGGGCTATCCGGCGCTGCGGGGTGCCAATCAGTTGCTCAATGCCTCCGCAGCCCTGGCGGCGCTGGAAACCTTGCGCGACCGTCTGGTCGTGACGCAGCAGAACGTCCGTAATGGCCTGCTGCATGTCAGCCTGCCTGGGCGCATGCAGATCCTGCCGGGCCTGCCGGCCACGATCCTGGATGTGGGGCATAACCCGCATGCGGCTTCGGCGCTGGGGCAGAACCTGGACAGCATGGGCCATTATCCGCACACCTACGCGGTGGTCGGCATGCTGCACGACAAGGATATCGAAACGACTCTGTCGCGCCTCGCAAACCGGGTCGACCGCTGGATGTGCGTCACGCTGGGCGGGCCGCGCGGCACGAGCGCGCAGGAACTGGCCGATGTCGTGCGTCGCATCACCGGCGAAGAGACGCCGGTCGATCCCTTCATCGCCCAGACGGCCGAGGTATCCCGCGCATCGGGCGACCATAAGCCCGGGGTACGGGCCAAGCCCAGGCCCGCCGTCGCCAGCCGGGATGTTCAGGTATCGACATTTGACAGTCCGGAACAAGCCTTTGCCGAGGCCAGAAAGCTGGCGACCGACAATGATAGAATTCTCGTGTTCGGGTCATTTGCGACGGTCGGCCCGGTACTTCAGGTCCTGCGCCTCGAAGGCAGGGACGTCCTCTCTTGACCGGGCGGGCGCGTCGGCCCGCCCTTTGTAATGGGTGAGCTGCACGATGTTTTTTCGTCACGGGACCGACACGGGGAAACGCGCATCGGCACGTTCCAGCGCAACCAGCGAGGCCCAGCTCAAGGAACTTCGCGGCAAGGCGCGTCGTCGCCTGATCGGCGCGCTCGCGCTGGTGCTGGCTGCCTTCATCGTTGTTCCCTGGCTCTTCGAAAAACCGCCCTCGGACAACATGCCCGCTCCGGTCGTTGTGCCAGCGGCTCCCGCCGGGCTGCCGGCTGCGCCCGACCCTATGGCAAACCAGGCGGATAATGCCGCCGCGCAGGGTGCGGCCACGAATCCCGCCAGCGGTTCCGTAGCCCAGGGCACCGTTCAGCCGCCTTTGGGTGATGCCGGCACGACAGGCACCAACCCGCCGCAAACCGGTGCTGCGGCGCCGGCCGTGACCCAGAATGCGCCGGCCGCCGGCGCGGTATCGCAACCGGCTCCTGTGGCGCCGCCTAAACCCGCGGTTCGTCCCGAATCGCCGGCTCCGGCGAAGCCGGTGGCCGAAGCCAGCAAGCCCCAAAAGCCCGCAAAACCCGCTGTCGAACGTACCGATGACGGTTCCGTGGCGCTGGCGCTGCTGGCGGGGAAATCGCCGTCCACGGCGCGCAGCGCCGCGCCCGCCACGACATCGCAGTCGGGCCGCTACTTCCTGCAGGTTGCGGCGTACACCACCGAACAGGACGCACAGCGGCGTCGTGACAACCTGCGCCAGTCCGGGGTGACCGATGCCTACGTCGAACAGGGCCAGTCGGCCGGGCGCACGGTCTATCGGCTGCGAGTCGGCCCCTTCAGCTCGCACGAGGCGGCCCAGGCGGCTCAGACCCGCCTGCGGGCGCTGGGATATCAGAACGGTCTGATTTCCGACAAGTGACCAGCTTCGACTATATCGTCCTGACGATCGTGGCGGTGTCCAGCCTGATCGGCCTGCTGCGGGGCTTCCTGCGCGAAGTGCTATCGCTGGTTGCCTACGTTGCCGCATTTGTCGCCGCCATCTGGTGGGGGCCGTCGGCCTCGATCTGGCTGGATACCGTGATCGATAACGGCCTGCTGCGCACGCTGGCAGCCTATGGCGCGGTGTTCGTGCTGACGCTGCTGGGGGTGGGGCTGCTGAACATGGCGCTGGGCGCGCTAGTGGATCGGACCGGGCTGACCCCCGCGGATCATGGCCTGGGTGCCGTGTTCGGCGCGGTGCGCGGTGCCGTGCTGGTACTGGCGCTGATCGGTCTGGCCGGCTACACCGAACTGCCCCGGGAAGCCTGGTGGCAGCAAGCACGCACGTCGGCCGCCCTGGTGAAGGGTTTCCAGCAAGTCAAATTCCTGCTGCCCATGGATGTGGCGCAGCTGCTCCCTTATTAGTCAGTCTCGGATATCAATCATCATGTGTGGAATCGTGGGTGTGATGGGCAAGGGCCCCGTCAATCAGTTGATCTATGACAGTCTGTTGTTGTTGCAGCATCGCGGGCAAGACGCGGCTGGCATTGCGACGGCCCATGATCAGTTCTTCAGCATGCACAAGGCGCACGGCCTGGTCCGGGACGTGTTCCGCACCCGCAACATGCGGGCGCTGCCCGGCAACAGCGGCCTGGGCCAGGTGCGCTATCCGACGGCAGGGTCCAGCGCCAGCGTGGACGAGGCACAGCCGTTCTACGTGAATGCACCCTTTGGCATCACGTTTGTCCACAATGGCAACCTGACCAACTGGCGCGAACTGCGCGAGGCGCTGTTCAAGCACGACCGGCGCCACATCAACACCAATTCGGATTCGGAAGTCCTGCTCAACGTGTTCGCGCACGAACTTCAGCAGGCTTCCGATGGCGTCACGCTGGATGCGCATGCCGTATTCCAGGCGGTACGCGCCGTCCATCACCGCGCCAAGGGCGCCTATGCCGTCATCGCGAACATCAGCAGCTTCGGTCTGGTGGCGTTCCGGGATCCGCACGGTATCCGGCCGCTGTGCCTGGGGCGCCACGACACTGACACGGGCCCCGAGTGGATGCTGGCGTCCGAATCGGTGGCGCTGACGGCCAGCGGCTTCACCCTCGTGCGCGACATCGCCCCCGGCGAAGCCATCGTGATCACCGAGGACGGCGAGATCAGTCACGAACTGTGTGCCGACCCCGGGCTGGCGCAGACCCCTTGCGCGTTCGAATACGTCTATTTCGCCCGACCGGATTCCGTGATGGACGGCATTTCCATCTACGATGCCCGCCTGCACATGGGCGAGTATCTGGCCGACAATGTCGCCAAGACCCTGCGGCTGGGCGACATCGATGTGGTCATGCCGATCCCTGATTCCTCGCGGCCATCGGCCATGCAGCTGGCTTCCCGTCTCGGGCTCAATTACCGCGAAGGCTTCATCAAGAACCGCTATGTGGGCCGCACCTTCATCATGCCGGGGCAGGCGGTGCGCAAGAAATCCGTGCGTCAGAAGCTCAGTGCCATCGACATGGAATTTCGTGGCAAGAACGTGCTGCTGGTGGACGATTCCATAGTGCGCGGCACCACCAGCCGGGAAATCGTGGATATGGCCCGGGCCGCCGGCGCCCACAAGGTCTATTTCGCTTCCGCCGCTCCCGCCGTGCGCTATCCCAACGTCTATGGCATCGACATGCCGACCCAGGCGGAATTGATCGCCACGGGCCGGGATACCGAACAGGTCGCGCGGGAAATCGGTGCCGACGGGCTGGTCTACCAGGATCTCGAAGATCTGGAGCAGTCACTCCGGGATCTGAATCCGGCGTTGCATGGCTTCGAGTCGTCCTGCTTCAACGGCCGCTACGTGACGGGCGACATCGATGCGGCCTATCTGGAACGCCTGAGCCGCACGCGCGGGATGGCGGCGCTATCGGGCGCGATGGCGGCCCCGGTCGACGAGGGCTGATTCGTACCAAGCCGGCCCGAGCCAGCTTCCGGGCGCTGTCAGGGCCTGGCCTGTTCATGCGTGGACTGACCTCGTGCCTGCCACAGGGATTCAGTCGCGTCCCGAGCGCCCCAGCGCCCAGAGGGCCAGTACGGCACAGGCAACGAACAGCATCAGGCCCCACAGGGCGTATTCCACACCCAGCAGGCTGACCCGCGCGTCCAGGCAGCTGGCATAGATGCCAAACAGCCAGGGCAGAGCGGCGTCCAGCCCGGAGCCGGCAATGAATCGGTCGGCGAAAGTCTGGGCGCACGAGAACGAGTGCGACGCCACGCTGTACTGGTACCAGGCGGCCACGACGCCGGAAATCGCCAGCGCGGCCGCAGCCGCGGCGCCGATCCTGCGCACCAGAATGGATCCCCAGCCGGTGCTGGCCAGACCGCAGACGGCGGCGATGGCCAGCAGGATCAGCCGTTGCAGGACGCACCAGGCACAGGGCTGCATATTGAAGCCGTACTGGGATATCAGGGCGAAGCCTACGGCCGCCAGGCACAGCAGGGCGATCATTCGGAGAATGCGGTCGGATCGGGTGATTTTCATGATGTCGGAAGCGGAGGTGAAGCGGGTTGGAACAGGGGACGCGCCCCCGGGGGAATTTCGGTGGTCAGCGCGTCGAAGACGTGGCGCTCGAACTGCAGCTGGCCGCGCGGCTGATCCAGGATCGACCCCTGCAGGATGAAGATGTCCTCGACCCGATCGCCCAGGGTCATGATCTTGGCCATCTTCAGGTTGACACCATGGCGGGTGAACACCCGGGCCAGGTCGTGCAGCAGGCCGACCCGGTCGGCCGTCGTCACCGACAGGCGCCAGTTGCCGCCCTGCTCGTCGGCCTGCAGGGTGATGCTGGGCATGATGGGAAAAATTCGCGAACGGCGCGATCCCCGGCGCTGCGCGGGCTGGGGCTGCGGGGTCGGGCGCGGCGCCGACAGGGCGGCCAGCAGCTCGTGCTCGATCAGCGTTGCGTGGGCCCGGTAGTCACGGTCGCCCTCGGGCAGCAGCACGATGAAGCTGTCCAGCGCCCAGCCCTGGCGTGTGGTGTGGATGCGCGCATCCTGAATGCTCTGCCCATGACGGTCGAAATAGGTACAGATGTCCATGAACAGGTCGTTGCGGTCGGGCGCATAGGCCAGGATCTGCAGCGCTTCGCTCTGGCCCAGGACCCGGGCGCGCACGACGGGGTTCGGCCCCTGGAAGCAGTGGTACAGGTGACGCGTGTGCCAGGCGATCTCGTTGGCGTCGTGTCGCAGGAAGTAGGCAACGTCCAGCTGGGACCAGAAGGCGTCCCGGCTCTCGTCGCGCAGCCCCATGCGACGGATTTCGGCGGCCGCGGCGTCCTTGCGCAGCGCCAGGATCGTGCCCGTGTCCGGCCGGGCGCCGCCCAGCGCGGCCAGCGTCAGGTGGTACAGGTCTTCCAGCAGCTTGCCCTTCCAGGCGTTCCAGACCCGGGGGCTGGTGCCTCGGATATCCGCCACCGTCAGCAGGTACAGGGCGGCCAGGTTGCGCTGGCTGCCGACCCGGGCGGCGAATTCATGGATCACCCGGGGGTCGCTGAGGTCGCGTTTCTGTGCCACCTGGGACATGGTCAGGTGTTCGCGCACGAGAAATTCCAGGAAGCCGGTCTGTTCACGCGGCAGGTGGTGGCGTCCCGCGAATCGATGCACTTCCGCCTCGCCCAGTTGCGAGTGGTCGCCCCCGCGCCCTTTGGCGATGTCGTGGAACAGGGCGGCGATGTACAGCAGCCAGTGTTCGTCCAGGTCGGCGATCAGCTGGCTGGCCAGCGGATATTCCTGGGCGTGTTCCGGCATGGTGAAACGCCGCAGATTGCGGATCACCATCAGGATGTGCTGATCCACGGTGTAGGCGTGGAACAGATCGTGCTGCATCTGGCCGACGATGCGCCGGAAGACCGGCAGGTAGCGCGGCAGGATATTCCACATTGTCATATCCCGCAGTGCGTGGACGATGCCGCGCGGCTGCTGCAGGATCTGCAGGAACTGGCTCTGATTGACGGGATTGTCGCGAAATTGCTGATCGATGTGACGCCGGGCGTGCCACATGGCCCGCAAGGTGCCGGCTGCCATGCCCTGCAGTTCGGGGTGCTGCTGCATGACCAGGAAGACGCGCAGCAGCAGCGCGGGGTTGCGCTCGAAGGCATCGTCACGGCGTAACGCCAGATAGTCGCGACGGATGCAGAAATCGTCGTCGATGTCCGTGTCGGCCTGGGGCAGCGGAAACAGACGCTCTTCCAGGCTTTGCATCAGCAGGCGGTTGACCTGGCAGACCACGCGCGCAGCCCAGTAGTAGCGCTGCATCAGCAATTCGCTGGCGCGCCGGTGCGGCTGGTCGACGAAGCCGTAGATGCGCGCCAGACGCGGCTGCAGGTCGAACAGGACCCGGTCCTCGCGCCGCCCGGCCAACAGGTGCAGTTCGATGCGCAGGCGCTTGAAGGCACGCTCCGCGCGCCGCAGGGTGCGGAATTCGACCGACGTCAGCAGGTCGGTGCGGGCGACGTCCTTCCAGGTCGCGCCCAGGCCCGCCGCCCGTGCCAACCATAGCAGCACCTGCAGATCCCGCAGCCCGCCGGGCGCTTCTTTGCAGTTGGGTTCCAGGGCATAGGGCGTGTCCTGGTGCCGCACGTGACGCTGCTGCATCTCGGTGCGCTTGGCCAGGTAGAACTCGCGGGGATCCAGGTCGGCCTGCATCTGATCGCGGAAGCGCTGGAACAGTTTTCGGCTGCCCGCCAGCCAGCGGGCTTCCAGCAGGGCGGTCTGCACCGTGATGTCGGCAGCCGCCTCGTGGCGGCATTGCGCCAGGGTGCGCACGCTGTGGCCGGGCTCCAGGCCGACGTCCCAGAGCGCTGCGACGAAGTCCTCGATGTGGGCCCGGTCGGCTGCATCCGGGCCGCGGTCCAGCAGGACCAGGACATCCAGATCGGACCCCGGGTAGAGCTCACCGCGTCCGTAGCCGCCGACGGCGGCGACGCAGGCGCCCTTTGGCAGGGGATGGATCCGCAGCAGTTCGTGGACCTGGTCGTCGGCGATGCGGCGCAGCGCCGTCAGCAGGGTGTCGGGCCGAAGATGCGCGCGGTAAGCCTCGATGGCCTGGGTACGGCGTTCCAGCAGACGGCCACGCAGGGCCGCAAGACCATCGAGCGAAAGGGGGGTCATGCAGGCGTGGTGGCGGCTCTGACGAACGCGGGTGGGGCCGGCATGCCGGGTGACACGGTTAGGACCTCGTAGCCGTGATTGGTCACCAGGATGCTGTGTTCCCATTGAGCCGACAGGCTGTGGTCACGGGTGACGACGGTCCATTGGTCGGCCAGGGTGCGGATCTCGCGGCGCCCGGCGTTGATCATGGGTTCGATCGTGAAGATCATGCCGGGTTCGAGCCGCTCGCCCGTGCCGGGCTTGCCGTAGTGCAGCACCTGCGGGTCCTGGTGAAAGCGCCGCCCCACGCCATGGCCGCAGTATTCGCGGACGACGGAGAACCCGGCGCTCTCGGCGTGCTTTTGGATGGCGTGACCGATGTCGCCCAGAGTCGCCCCCGGGCGCACCTGTTCGATGCCCAGCCACATGCATTCATAGGTCGTATCGATCAGGCGCTGCGCCAGGATCGAGGGTTCGCCCACGCGAAACATGCGGCTCGTGTCGCCGAACCAGCCGTCCTTGATGATGGTGATGTCCATGTTCAGGATGTCACCGTTCTTCAGGACCTTGTCGCCCGGAATGCCGTGGCAGATGACATGATTGACCGAAATGCAGATGGAGGCCGGGTAGGGCGGGTAGCCTGGGGGCGCGTACCCGATCGTGGCCGATTTCACCTGCAGCACGTTGGTGATGTAGTCCATGCACAGGCGGTCGAGTTCCCCGGTGGTGACGCCCACCCGGACGTGCGGTTCAAGATAATCCAGCACGCTGGCCGCCGCCTGGCAGGCGGCGCGCATCTGATCGAGTTCCTGGGGATCGGTAACGAGTTGGGTCATGGAGAGGCTTGCTGAAAATGGGGGATGAATAGTAGAATTATAGGCTTCGCTGTAAATAGCGTGCATGGCCCACAATGGGTGTTCGCGGGTGGTGGATCGGTTCGATGGAATTGATCCATGTTAGTCCGGGATGCTGGCCATGTACAAGACCAAACCCTTTGGAGAATCTCATGAGCCTTATGCGCGAAATGCTGGAAGCTGGTGTCCATTTCGGTCACCAGACCCGCTACTGGAACCCGAAAATGGCCGAATACATTTTCGGCCAACGCAACAAGATCCACGTCATCAATCTGGAACGCACGGTTGAAAAATACCTGGAAGCGACCCAGTTCGTGCGCCAGGTGGCGGCCCGTGGCGGCAACGTGCTGTTCGTCGGCACAAAGCGTTCGGCCCGCGAATTCATCGCCGCCGAAGCGCAGCGTTGCGGCATGCCCTTCGTCGACAGCCGCTGGCTGGGCGGGATGATGACCAACTTCAAGACGGTCAAGACCTCGATCAAACGCCTGAAGGACATGGAAGCCCAGCAGGCCGAAGGCGTGACCGAGCACATGACGAAGAAAGAAGCGCTCATGTTCGAACGCGAACTGGCGAAACTGAACAAGTCGATCGGCGGCATCAAGGACATGAACACCCTGCCCGAAGCATTGTTCGTGATCGATGTGGGCTACCACAAGATCGCTGTGGCCGAAGCCCGCACACTGGGCATTCCGGTCGTCGGCGTGGTTGACACCAACCACTCGCCCGAAGGCATCGACTACGTCATTCCCGGTAACGACGACTCCTCCAAGGCGATCGCGTTGTACACCCGCGGCATGGCCGACGCCGTTCTGGCCGGTCGTGAGCAAAGCCTCAACGGTCTGGTCGAAGAACTGGCCGAAGGCGAGGAATTCATCGAAGTCGAGCAGGACCAGCACGAGGACTGAGCCCTCGTTTCCCGCCGCCTCCGCCGGTCCGGACATGCCCCGGACCGACCAGCCCGATACCGGCGACCGCCGGTATCCGCATTGATCGAACAGGAGAATCAAATGGCTCAAATCACTGCCGCCATGGTCAAGGAACTGCGCGAAAAGACCGACGCGCCCATGATGGAATGCAAAAAGGCCCTGACGGAATCCGAGGGTGATCTGGCTCGCGCCGAAGAACTGCTGCGCGTCAAGCTCGGCAGCAAGGCCTCCAAGGCCGCCGGCCGCGTGACCGCCGAAGGTCTGGTGGGCCTGTTCATCGCCGACGACAGCAAGTCCGGCGCCCTGGTCGAAGTGAACTGCGAAACCGACTTCGTCGCCAAGAACGACGATTTCATCGCCTTCGTGAATGACCTGGCCCGTCTGGTCGCCGAACGCAATCCCGCCGACGTGGCCGCCCTGGGCGCCTGCGCCATGGGCGAAGGCACGGTCGAGTCCACGCGCGCAGCGCTGGTCGGCAAGATCGGCGAGAACATGTCCGTGCGCCGTTTCCAGCGCTTCGAAACCGCCGACCGTCTGAACAGCTACGTGCACGGCGGGCGCATCGGCGTGCTGGTGGATTATGCCGGTGCCGATGAAGTCGGCAAGGACCTGGCCATGCATATCGCCGCGACCAAGCCGCGCGCCCTGAATGCCGATGGCGTCGATCCCGCCCTGATTGCCGCCGAGCGTTCCGTCGCCGAACAAAAGGCCGCCGAATCCGGCAAACCGGCCGAGATCGTCACCAAGATGGTCGAGGGTTCCGTGCAGAAATTCCTGAAGGAAGTCACCCTGCTGTCCCAACCCTTCGTCAAGAACGACAAACAGTCCGTCGAGCAGATGCTCAAGGAAAAGGGCGCGCGCATCAATCGCTACGCCCTGTTCGTCGTCGGCGAAGGCATCGAGAAAAAGTCCGAGGACTTCGCCGCCGAAGTGGCTGCGGCCGCCAGCGGTTCCTGATTCCGGCCGATTCAGGTACGATGGCATCGCGCTTGCGCGCGATGCCGTGTCACGCCCCTTCGGGGCGTTTCCCTTAGTTACATCCTTCCAGGAATCTGGTGCATGTCAAATCCGGCCTACAAGCGCGTTCTTCTGAAACTCTCGGGCGAAGCGTTGATGGGGGGTGATGCCTTTGGCATTAACCGCGCGACCATTCTTCGCATGACGGAAGAAATCCATGGCGTCGTGTCGCTCGGGGTGCAGCTGGCCGTCGTCATCGGCGGGGGCAACATTTTTCGCGGCGTGGCACCCGGCGCCCAGGGCATGGATCGGGCCACGGCCGACTACATGGGCATGTTGGCCACGGTCATGAACGGTCTGGCGCTGCAGGACGCCCTGAAAAATCACGGTGTGGATGCCCGCGTCCAGTCTGCCCTGAACATCGATCAGGTGGTCGAGCGCTATATCCGGCCCAAAGCCCTGCGCTACCTGGAAGAAGGCAAGGTCGTGGTCTTCGCGGCCGGCACCGGCAATCCTTTTTTCACCACGGATACAGCCGCCGCCCTGCGGGGAGCGGAGATCGGTGCGGAAATGGTCCTGAAGGCCACGAAGGTCGACGGTATCTACAGCGCCGACCCCAACAAGGACCCCAGCGCCACGCGTTATTCGCGCATCAGCTTCGACGAGGCCATCGTGCGCCGCCTCGAGGTCATGGACGCCACGGCGTTCGCCTTGTGCCGTGACCAGAAGCTGCCGATCAAGGTCTTTTCGATCAACAAACCCGGGGCCCTCCGACGCGTCATCTGCGGCGAGGACGAAGGCACTCTGGTCCAGGTATAGGAACCTTCATGAGTCTATCCGACATTCGCCGCTCCGCCGACGAGCGCATGGGCAAATCCATCGAATCCCTGAAGACCAATCTGGCCAAGATCCGCACGGGCCGCGCCCATGCCGGTATTCTGGACCATGTGCACGTGGACTACTACGGTTCGCCGGTGCCGGTCAGCCAGGTCGCCAATGTCGCGGTGATCGACGCCCGCACGCTCAGCGTCCAGGTCTGGGAAAAAACCATGGCCGCCGCTGTCGACAAGGCCATCCGGGAATCCGACCTGGGCCTGAACCCGATCGCCATGGGCGATAACATCCGCGTGCCCATGCCGGCGTTGACCGAGGAACGCCGCCGCGACCTGACCAAGGTCGTGCGTGTCGAAGGAGAAGACGCCAAGGTCGCCGTACGCAACCTGCGCCGCGACGCCAACGACACCCTGAAAAAGCTCCTGAAGGACAAGGAAATTTCCGAGGACGAAGAGCGTCGCGGCCAGGACGAGGTGCAGAAACTGACCGATCGCTACGTAGCCGACATCGACAAGCTCGTCTCCCAGAAGGAAGCCGAGATCATGACGGTCTAATCCCGGCATCCCGATCGATTCAAGCGGCATGAGCCAGATCAGTTCCACCCGGACGATCCCTGTCACGGGGAGGATCCCCCGACACGTCGCCATCATCATGGATGGCAATGGTCGCTGGGCGACGCAGCGCAAACTGCCGCGCACGGCGGGTCACGTGCGCGGCGTGCAGGCGGTGCGCCGCGCCGTCGAGGCCTGCGGACACCGCGGCGTGGAATACCTGACGCTGTTTGCCTTCAGCTCCGAGAACTGGCGCCGCCCGGCCCAGGAAGTCTCCCTGCTGATGCGCCTGTTCGTGCGCACCCTGGAAAGGGAAGTCGACAAGCTCGTCGCCCAGGGCGTGCGCCTGCGCATCGTGGGCGACCTGGGCGCATTCGACGCGAAACTGCGGCGCCTCATCGACGAGGCCGAGCAACGCACCGAGCAGCAATCCACCCTGACGCTGACCATCGCCGCCAACTACGGCGGGCGCTGGGACATTCTGCAGGCCATGCAGGCGCTGCTGAAGGCGCATCCGGAAATGGCGGAGCATCCCGAACAACTGGACGAGGACGCGCTCAATCCCTGGCTGGCGATGGCCTATGCGCCCGAACCCGATCTCTTCATCCGGACGGGGGGGGAACAGCGGATCTCCAATTTTCTCATCTGGCAGCTGGCCTACACCGAGCTGTATTTCACGGACTGCTATTGGCCCGATTTCGGCGCGGCGCAGATTGACCAGGCCTTCGCCTGGTATGCAGATCGCGAGCGGCGCTTCGGGCGCACTAGCGAGCAGTTGCGCACACCAACCTGAGGGGCATACCATGCTTCGCCAACGAGTCCTGACGGCGATCGTCCTGCTGCTGATCGTCGCGGGCGCCGTCTCCGCGTCCACGCCATGGCCCATGCTGGCATTGCTCAGCCTGATGACGGGTTGCGCTTTATGGGAATGGTGGCGACTCGTCTGGAACAATCCGCTGGCCCGGGGCGGCGGGGCGGTGCTGGCCGTCTGCCTGCTGGTCATCGCGTCGCGTCTGCTGGTCGACGGGCAGGGCGATCTGTCGCGGATCTTCCAGCACGGTGTCCTGCCGCTGGCAGTGCTGTTCTGGCTGCTACCCGCACCTTTCATGGTCCTGCGGGCACAGGTGCCGGCGCGTTGCCCGTCGGCAGGGCTGGTGCTGGCCGGTGTGGTGACGCTGGCAGCGACCTGGTATGCCCTGGCCTGGGTCTTCGTCCAACAGGGAGCGGCGGCGCTGATCAGCCTGTGGGCGCTGATCTGGTGCGCCGACATCGCGGCGTATTTCACCGGCCGCAGCCTCGGGCGGCATAAACTGGCCCCCCGGGTCAGCCCCGGCAAGACCTGGGAAGGCGCGGCCGGGGGCGTGGTGGCCGCGACGGCCTGGCTCGTGGTCACCGCAGCCTGGTGGCCCGGCAGCTACGGCGCTTTGCTGGTCGATCGCCTGGGCTGGCCCGGGCTGATTCTGACAGGAGTCGTGCTCGCCGCGTGGTCCATCCTGGGAGATCTGTTCGAGTCGCTGCTCAAGCGCCGCGCCGGCGTCAAGGACTCCAGCCAGCTGTTGCCCGGGCACGGCGGGGTGTACGATCGGATCGATGCCGTGCTGCCAGTCGCACCGGCCGCCATTCTTTTGCTGCTCCTCGGATAAGCCATGCCTGCCGTACAACGTCTCTGCATTCTCGGTTCCACCGGTTCCATCGGGGTGAGCACCCTGGACGTCGTGGCGCGTCACCCGGATCGCTTGTCCGTTTACGCGCTCAGCGCGCACAGCCGGATCGAAGCGCTGGCCGCGCAGGCGGTGCGGCACCAGGCCCGTGTCGTGATCGTGCCCGACGATGCCGCGCGGGCACGTTTCATCGCCGCTTGGCCCGCGGGACGATCGCTGCCCGAGATCCGCCAAGGCGCACAGGCGCTGGCCGATACGGCGGCCGATCCCGAAGTGACCGCCGTAATGGCGGCCATCGTCGGCGCCGCTGGCCTGCCAGGCGCACTGGCCGCCGCCCGTGCGGGCAAACGGGTCCTACTTGCCAACAAGGAAGCCCTGGTGGCCGCCGGGGCTCTGTTCATGCAGGCCGTGCGCGATTCGGGGGCCGAACTGCTGCCGATCGACAGTGAACACAACGCCATCTTTCAGTGCCTGCCCCAGTCGACGGACCGAGCCCGTGCACCCGACCGGCCCGCGCCGGGCGTACGGCGCCTGCTGCTGACGGCCTCGGGTGGGCCCTTCCGGTGCACGGCCCTGGATCAACTGGAACACGTCACACCCGACCAAGCCTGCGCCCATCCCAACTGGCGCATGGGACGCAAGATCTCCGTCGATTCGGCCACCATGCTGAACAAAGGCCTGGAGGTCATCGAAGCGCACTGGCTGTTCGCCATGCCGCTGGAACGCATCCAGGTCGTCATTCATCCGCAGAGCGTCGTCCATTCCATGGTGGAATATGCCGACGGCTCGATCCTGGCGCAGCTCGGGCAGCCCGACATGCGTACGGCGATCGCCTATGGCCTGGGCTATCCCGATCGCATCGACAGTGGCGTCGGCCTGTTGGAACTCACCCGCCTGGGCCGGCTGGATTTTGAAACCCCGGACCTGCGACGTTTCCCCTGCCTGCGGCTGTCGCTGGACGCCCTGGAAAAAGGGCAGGGGGCGTGCATCACCCTGAACGCCGCCAACGAAGTGGCGGTGGACGGCTTTCTGCACGGGCGCATTCGCTATACTCAGATACCCGACATCATCGCACGCTGCCTGGATGATTCAGCGACCAGTTCCGTCCGGATGCCCACGTCGCTGGACGAAGTCCTGGATCTGGATGCGCGGACCCGGCGGATGGCCTCCGGGTTTTGCGAATCGGTTTCCTGAGTCCGTCCCTTCATGCTGCTGACCCTGATTGCCTTTGCCCTTGCTCTGGGCTTGCTGATCACCTTTCACGAGCTTGGCCACTACTGGGTCGCGCGTCTGTCGGGGGTCCGTATCCTGCGGTTCTCCGTCGGCTTCGGGCGGGTACTGCTGCGGCGTCATGACCGCCATGGCACGGAATGGGCCTTGTCGGCGATTCCGCTGGGGGGCTACGTCAAGATGCTCGATGACGCGCCGCCCGATGCCGACGAGGCCACCAGACGGTCCGCCTTCAATGCGCAGCCGCTGTCGCGGCGGATCGCCGTGGTTGCGGCGGGGCCTGTGGCCAACCTGGTGCTGGCCGCACTGATCTACACGGTGCTCGGCATGTGGGGCACACAGGAACCGGCCGCTATCCTGGCCGCGCCACCCGCCGGAACGCCGGCAGCACTGGCCGGTGTGCAAGCCCGCGACACGCTCAAGGCGGTTGACGGCACGCCCGTCGCATCCTGGGCCCAGGCGCGCTGGCAATTGCTCGAACCATTGGCCGGAGGCGGACGGGTCGCCCTGACGGTGCAGTCACCGGATGGCGCCGATCGGCAACTGCACCTGCGCCTGGCCGCCCAGGCGATGAGTCCGGACGGGCCCGATCCCCTGAAGCAGGCGGGCCTCGTCCTGCAGGCACCGCAACCCGTCGTGGGGTCGCTGACGGCAGGTGGTGCGGCTCAGCTGGCTGGGCTGCGGCCTGGCGATGTGATTCTTTCGGCGGGTGGGCTCACCCAGCCCTCGGTCCAGGCCTTCGTTCAGTTCGTCCAGGACCATGCGGGCCAGCCGCTGCCGCTGACTATCCTGCGCCAGTCGACGCAAGTCACCCTGAGCGTCACGCCTGCGGCGACGGCCACGGGTGCGGGCAAGACCATCGGCCGGATCGGCGCTCTGATCGAGGGGCGCCAACCCCTGGTGCTGGTGCGCCTCGGTCCCCTGGATAGCCTGTGGGCCGGCGTGCGGCGCACGGTGGACACGAGCCTCTTTACGTTGCGCATGATGGGTCGTATGGTGGTCGGCGCGGTATCCTGGCGCAACGTCAGCGGGCCGGTGACGATCGCGGAATACGCCGGGCAGACCGCCCGGATCGGGCTGGAGGCCTACCTCAGCTTTCTGGCGCTTATCAGCATCAGCATCGGGGTGTTGAACCTGCTGCCCATTCCCATGCTGGATGGTGGCCATTTGCTGTTCTACCTGATCGAGGTGCTGCGTGGCGGCCGCCCGGTCCCGGATCGCGTCCGCGACGCGGGACTGCGCATCGGCATGAGTGTAATTCTGGGCCTGATGTTCCTGGCCTTGTTCAATGATTTTTCGCGGCTTTTCAGGTGATCGCGTTGTGACTTACAATCGCGCATCATTTGTCTCCAACCCCCGTCACGGCTGAAAAGGATTGCCAGGATGTCGTCTCTCCGGAACTCTCGTCTGATCAAGCGCGCCATTCCCGTGGTGCTGGCGGCCTTGCTGGCACCCGCCGTGGCGGCCGCCTTCACGCCTTTCGTCGTGCGCGATATTCAGGTGCAGGGCATCGAGCGGGTCGATCCGGGAACGATCTTCACGTATCTGCCGGTGAAAATCGGCCAGACCTTTACCGAAGAAGAAGCCGCCACCGCGATCCAGAAGCTCTACGGCACGGGGTTCTTCAGCGACGTGAAGATCGACGCACGCGGCAATGTCCTGGTGGTGTCCGTCAAGGAACGCGCCACGATCGCCTCGATCAACTTCAACGGCATGCGCGAATTCGATGCCAAAGCCCTGACGAAATCGTTGTCCCAGGTGGGCTTTGGCCAGGGCCGGATCTTCGACCAGGCCATGCTGGACCGCGCGGTCTTCGAACTGAAGCAGCAGTATCTATCCAAAGGCAAGTACGGCGTCCAGATCAATCCGGTCATCACACCGTTGCCGCGCAACCGTGTCGGTGTCAGCTTCGACATCTTCGAAGGCGAAGTCACCACGATCGGCAAGATCGAATTCATCGGCAACAAGGCCTTTTCCGCCGGTACCCTGGAAGACCAGATGCAGCTGACCACCGGCGGCATGATGACCTGGTACACGGGCACGAACAAATATTCGCGCGAAAAACTCGAGGGCGATGTCGAGCGCATCCGTTCCTACTACCTGGATCGCGGCTACCTGGAATTCTCCATGGAACCCCCCCAGGTCACGATCTCGCCCGACCGCAAGAGCATCTACATCACCATGACCGTGCACGAGGGCGAGCCCTACAAGCTCGGGCCAGTGGACATGGCCGGCGACCTGCTGGGTCTGGAAGACAAACTCAAACCGATCATCACGGTCCACGAAGGCGAAACCTTCTCGGCGGAAAAGACCAACGCGATCGCGAAATCCATGACGGATTACCTGGGGTCGCTGGGCTACGCCTTCGCCAATGTGAACCCCAGCCCGGTCCTGGATCACGACACGCATGTCGCCAAGCTCACGTTCTACGTCGATCCCGGGCGCCGCGTATACGTGCGCCGCATCAACGTGGGCGGCAACACGCGCACCCGCGACCAGGTCGTGCGCCGTGAAATGCGCCAGCAGGAAGCCGCCTGGTACGACTCCTCCAGCATCAAGACCTCGAAGGACCGCATCGACCGGCTGGGCTACTTCAGCGAGGTCGACGTCAAGACCGATCCCGTGCCGGGCTCGCCCGACCAGGTCGACGTCGACGTGAACGTGAAGGAAAAACCCACCGGCATGATCAACCTGGGGGTTGGCTACGGCACGACCGACAAGCTGATGCTCTCGGCCGGGATCAGCCAGGACAACGTATTCGGCAGCGGCAACTCGCTGTCGCTGAATGTCAATACCAGCGCCACCAACCGCGCTGCCGTGATCTCGCACACCAACCCCTACTGGACCCAGGACGGCATCAGCAAGACCACGTCCATCTACTACCGGCGCACGACGCCGTATGCCGTGGCCGATAGCGGCTCGCTGGGCTGGTATGCCGTCGAATCCCTGGGCCTGGGCCTGAATTTCGGGGTCCCGATCTCCGAGACGGACCGCGTGTTCGCCGGCGCGACCTTCGAGCGCAATTCCCTGCGCGACATGACCATGGGCACGGATCTCAATCTGAATCCGGCGCCGCTGGCCTATCAGAATTTCGTCGACCAGTACGGCGACACCACGAACGCAGTCATCGGCAGCTTGGGCTGGGCCAAAGACACGCGCGACAGCGCGCTGGCGCCGCATAAGGGCAGCTATACCCGCCTGTCGGCGGATGTCTCCACGATGGATCTGAAATACTACAAGCTCAGCGGCCAGCAGCAGTTCTTCTGGCCGATGGGGCGTTCGTTCACCCTGGCCCTGAACGGCCAGGCCGACTGGGAAAAGACCTACGGCAGCAGCGGCAAGGCCTTCCCGGTCATCAAGAACATGTACGCGGGCGGCATCGGGTCGGTGCGCGGCTACGAGGGCGCGTCGCTCGGCCCCCGCGATACCCTGACCAACACCTACCTGGGGGGCTCGCGGCGCATCGTGGGCAACTTGCAGCTGTATCTGCCGTTCCCGGGCGCCACCCGGGACCGCACCCTGCGCTGGTTCCTCTTCACGGATGCCGGGCAAGTCGCCAACACCGACAGTTCGCCTTGCACACAAGGCATCAACAACGGCGTCTCCGATCCTTGCGGCTGGAAGTTCTCGGCGGGTATCGGCCTGTCCTGGGAATCGCCTCTGGGGCCGTTGCAATTGTCGTTCGGTCGTCCTCTGAATGCCAAGGACGGCGACGAGAAACAACTGTTCCAGTTCCAGATCGGCACAGGGTTCTGATTCCCTCCGTTTAATGGCACAATAGTTCCTTTTTATCGCAGCGTTCACCGCAGGTGGTTTTTTCATCATGAGTCTTTCAGGTTTGAATGTTTCAACATTGGCGCAACACGCCGTCCGTGGCCATCGTGCCCTGGCTGTGGCTGCTGCGATCGGGCTTGGGGCGCTGTTCGTCGTCCCCTCGTATGCCCAGGGAACGAAGATCGGTTTCGTCAGCACGGAACGCATTCTGCGCGACTCGAAGCCGGCCAAGGCCGCCCAGGCCAAGATCGAGGCCGAATTCAAGAAACGTGACCAGGATCTGCAGAAGCAGGCCGACAGTCTGCGTTCCCAGGCCCAGAAACTCGACAAGGACGCGCCCGTGCTGTCCGAGGCCGACCGTGTCAAACGCCAGCGTCAATTGCAGGACATCGATTCCGATCTGCAGCGCAAGCGTCGCGAGTTCCAGGAAGACTTCAACCGCCGTCGGAACGAGGAATTTTCCGCGATCGTGGAAAAGGCCGACACCGCGATCAAAAAAATCGCCGAACAGCAGAACTATGATCTGATCATCCAGGACGCCGTGACGGTCAGTCCGCGCGTGGATATCACCGACCAGGTCATCAAAGCCCTGGGTGGCTGATTTCAGATGCCGGTGCTGCTCGCGCCCGATCGGGCTCCAGTCTTGCCGCACCTGTTGCAGGCAGCCGACTCGGTCGGGCTGGGGTGCAGGATCACCGGCACCGCGGCCGCAGACACTCTGCGCATCGCGGGGCTCGGCTCGCTGAACACGGCGGGGCCCACCGAGATCAGCTTTCTCTCCAATCCGCGACTGCACTCGCAGCTGGATGACTGCCGCGCCGCCGCGGTCATCCTGCGTCCGGAAGACTGGGCGTCCTTCCAGGACAGCCACTCCCAGGCGCCCGCCTGGGCCGCTGTGTTGTGCCCGCAGCCGTATCTCATGTATGCGCTGCTCGCCCAGTGGTTCGACCGCCACCGCGTGGCCGGCCTGCCGCAGGGCATCCACCCCAGCGCCATCATTGCACTGACTGCCGTCCTGGAAGACGGCGTCCATATCGGGCCGCTGGCCGTGATCGAGGCCGGCACCCGGATCGGGGCCGGTACCCGGATCGGGGCCGGCTGCGTGATCGGTCCGGATTGCTCGATCGGGCCTGACAGTCTGCTGCATGCGCAGGTCACGCTCTATCACGGGGTGTCCGTGGGCGCGCGCGCCATTCTGCATTCCGGTGTGGTGCTGGGCGCCGATGGTTTCGGGTTTGCGCCCGATCCGCGCACCCCGGGGGCTTGGGCCAAGATCGCCCAGCTGGGGGGCGTTCGTATTGGTGATGACGTCGAGATCGGCGCCAATACCACGGTCGATCGGGGCGCGGTCGAGGACACGGTGCTGGGTAACGGCGTGAAGCTCGATAACCAGATCATGATCGGCCATAATTGCCGTATCGGGGATCACACGGCGATGGCGGCCTGTGTAGGGGTGGCTGGGTCCACCACGATGGGCCAGCGCTGCGTGATCGGGGGGGCGGCCATGTTCGGCGGCCATCTGACGCTGGGCGACGACGTGCACATTTCCGGCGGGACGGCGGTCACATCCGACATCCTCAAGCCAGGGCGCTATACCGGGGTATTCCCGGTGGCTGAACATGCCGCCTGGCAACATAATGCGGCGGTGATCGGCCAGCTGGCGCAATTACGCAAGCGCGTGCGGTCCGCCGAACGACAAGCGGCTACCGGGATCGCCAGGCAGTCCGCGAACAACAAGCAGGACAGAGAATAATGGAACTCGACATTAAAGACATCATGGAGCGGCTGCCGCATCGGCAGCCTATGCTGCTCGTGGACCGCGTCCTGGAGATGGACCCGGGCAAGAGCATCGTCGCCATCAAAAATGTCACTTACAACGAACCGTTCTTTCAGGGACATTTCGCGCACCACCCGGTGATGCCCGGCGTGCTCATCATCGAGGCCCTTGCCCAGGCGGCAGCTTTGTTTTCGTTCGCCGACGCGGGGGCCCCGAACCTGGCCAGCACCAAGGTCGCCTATTATCTGGTCGGCGTGGACGGCGCGCGCTTTCGCCGCCCGGTCGTGCCGGGGGACCAGTTGCGCATGGAAGTCTCGGCCGACAAGCTCAGCCGCTCGATCTGCAAGTACACGGCCGTCGCCAAAGTCGGCGACCAGATCGCCGCCGAGGCCAAGATCATGTGTGCGGTGCGCGTCCTGGACGAAGCATGACGACGGCGCGGATTCATCCAACGGCCATCGTCGCGCCGGGCGCGGTGCTGGGTGACGATGTCAGTGTCGGCCCCTACAGCATCATCGGCGAACACGTCCGCATCGGTGCCGGCACGCGCGTCGGGCCGCATTGCGTCATCGACGGGCACACCACCATCGGCCCGAACAACCACTTCTATCGGTTTTGCTCGATCGGCGGCATTCCTCAGGACAAAAAATACCAGGGTGAGCCCACCGCGCTGGAGATCGGCGCCGGCAACACCTTCCGCGAACACGTCACGATCAACATCGGCACGGTCCAGGACGTGGGGACCACCCGCCTGGGCGACGACAACTGGATCATGACGTACGTCCACATCGCGCATGATTGCCAGCTGGGAAGCCACATCGTGATCGCCAACAGCGTGCAGCTGGGCGGTCACATCCACATCGGCGACTGGGCCATCATCGGCGGATTATCCGCTGTGCACCAGTTCGTACGCATCGGCGCGCATGCGATGATCGGTGGCACCAGTTCGGTGCGCCAGGACGTGCCGCCCTACATGATCGGCGCGGGCGATTCTTTCCGGCCGGTCGGCATCAACTCCGAAGGCTTGGGCCGACGCGGCTTTACGCCGGACGACATCCAGGTGCTGAAAGAAGCCTACAAGACCCTGTATCGGCGCCAGTTCAACATCGAGCAGGCGGCCGACGCCCTGGTTGATCTTCAGCAGGCCCATCCGTCCGAGGCCCCCGTCGTGCAAACCCTGATCGACTTCCTGCGCGCCTCCACCCGGGGCATCGCGCGTCCATGAACGCAGCATCGGCTCGGTGCCCCTCGGCCGCAAGGCCAGGGCACCTCCGGGGCTTTCGATGACGATGGATCGGGCAGCTGGCCCGCTGTCATCCGGGGGCGGGATTCGCGCGTCCATCGTGGCCGGCGAGCCGTCCGGGGATCTGCTGGCCGCCCGCATGATCCGGGGCCTGCTGGCGCGGGATCCGGCCGCACAGACGATGGGTATCGGGGGGCCTGCCATGGCGCGCGCCGGTTTTCAGGCCTGGCACCCGATGGATGCGCTGTCCGTGTTCGGCTATGTGGATGCCCTGCGGCAGGCGCCACGGCTGGTACGCACCTGGTACGACACCCGGCGCCGGGTGCTGGCACAGCGTCCCGACGTCTTTATCGGCGTCGATGCGCCAGACTTCAATCTGCGCCTGGAAGAAAAGGTGCGCGCGGCCGGCATCCCCACCGTGCATTTCGTGGGCCCTTCAATCTGGGCTTGGCGCTTCGAGCGCATCCACCAGATCCGGCGCGCCGTTTCGCATATGCTGGTGCTGTTCCCCTTCGAGGTTGATCTCTACCGCGAACAGGGTGTCCCGGTGACCTACGTCGGCCATCCGCTGGCGGAACTGATCCCCGAACACCCCGACCGCCAGGCCGCCCGATCCTTGCTGGGGCTGGATCCCGCCCGTCGTGTGCTGGCGTTGATGCCCGGCAGCCGGGAATCCGAACTGCGTCTGCTGGCGCCGCGTTTCCTGCAGGCCGCGCAGCTTTTACGCCGCCAGGACCCGGGCCTGCAGATCGTCGTGCCGGTGGTCAATGCCCGGCGCCGGGCGCAGTTCGACGGCATCCTGGCGCAGCATCCCGTGCCGGACTGCCGCGTGCTGGATATGACCGCTGTCGGCGGGCAGGATGGGGCCGCACGCCGGGCGGACGGCCTGGACACGCGCGAATGGCCAGTTGCCTGGCACGCGATGGAGGCGGCCGACGCCGTGCTCGTCGCCAGCGGCACCGCCACGCTGGAGGCCGCCCTGTTCAAGCGGCCGCTGGTGATTTCCTACGTCATCACCCCGTGGATGCGGCGCCTCATGGCCTGGAAATCCGGCCAGACCGCGCCCAGCCTGCCCTGGGTCGGCCTGCCGAACATCCTGGAACGCGATTTCGTCGTGCCCGAACTGCTGCAAGAAGCCGCCACGCCAGAGGCCCTGGCCGAACACACCTGGACGGCGCTGACCGACACCGCGCTGGGCATGCGCATCTCGGATCGCTTCACCGCGCTGCACGGCACATTACGCCGGGATACCCCGGGCCTGGCGGCGCAGGCCATTCTGGACGTCTGCCATGGCCACGCGATCTGATCGGTCAAGGCGGTCTTCTTCGCTCGAACAGACCGATCTGTTCGAACAGCCCGATCTGTTCGGACCGGACACCGGCGGGGGGCCGGCAGGCGATTCTGGTGCGCTGCACAGCCGCCCGTCATGGATGGCGGGCGTGGACGAGGCCGGGCGCGGGCCGCTGGCCGGGCCGGTGTTCGCCGCCGCCGTGATCCTGGATCCTGATCGGCCCATCGATGGGCTGGACGACTCGAAAAAGCTCAGCCCGAAGCGGCGCGAGCAGCTGGCCGAACAAATTCGCGCTCAGGCTCTCGCCTGGGCGATCGCCCAGGTCGACGTCCAGGACATCGACCGCCTGAACATCCTGCAGGCGACGCTGCTGGCCATGCGCCAGGCCTGCCTGGCCTTGTCGCACGCGCCGCAGCTAATCCTGGTTGACGGCAACCGCCTGCCGACCGGCCTGCCGGCGCCGGCGCGCGCGGTGGTGGGCGGTGATGCCCTGGTGCCGGCGATTTCCGCCGCGTCGATCCTGGCCAAGACCGCACGGGATGCCTGCTGCCTGACGCTGCACGCGCAATATCCACAATACGCCTTCGACCAGCACAAGGGCTACGGCACGGCGCTGCACTTGGCCCGGCTGGCTGAATTCGGCCCGTGTCCCGCGCATCGGCGCAGCTTCGCCCCCGTGCGCAAACTGTTGCCCGAGGATGCCGCGGACTTCACGTCAGCACACCGCACCGATTGATCACAACCTCGATCCAGGCCGCTTCCGCCGTCATGACATCGTCCGCCCCCGTTCGTCACATTGCTTCGCGCGACAATCCCGACTACCGGCTCTGGCTGCGGCTGGCTCAGGGCCGGTCCGGCCGGCGTGAGACCCGGGTCATCCTGGAAGGCGAGCATCTGTGCCGCGCCTGGATGGAGCACATGGGGCCGCCGCTGGCGCTGATCGTGGGAGAAGCCGTACAGGCGCAGTCGCCCGGCTGGATCAAGCCGCTGTGGCAAGCGTGCGAGTCGGCGCGGCGCGTGGTGCTGGAGGATCGTCTGGCCCATCTATTGTCGCAGGTGGAACACGGGCCCGCCGTGTTCTTCCTGGTCGAGACGCCGCACTTTGCCTTGCCGGATCAGGTCGCCGACGGCTGTTTGTGCCTGGATCGGGTACAGGATCCGGGCAATCTGGGCACCCTGTTGCGCACTGCGGCGGCGGCAGGGCTGACACAGGCATTTCTGTCGCCGGGCTGCGCGGCCGCCTGGTCATCCAAAGTGTTGCGTAGCGGCCAGGGGGCGCATTTTGCACTGCGGATCCATGAAGGGGTCGATCTGTTGGCGCTGCACGAACGCCTGGCCGTGCCGCTGGCGGCCACCACGCTGGAGCAGGCACGGTCGGTCTATGAACAGGATCTGCGCGGACCCTGTGCCTGGCTGTTCGGCAACGAGGGGCGTGGCGTGGCACCCGAACTGCTGGATCAGGCAGACTGGCGGGTGCACATCCCGCAATCGGCGGGTGTGGAATCTCTCAATGTCGCAGCGGCCGCCGCGATCTGCCTGTTCGAGCAGCGGCGACAGCAGGCCAGTTGAATCCGGCGGATGGCCCGGCCGACGGTTGTGGATCCTGCCTTCAGCAGTTCATCCGGCCCTCAGTAGCTCATCCGGTCCAGCCCGACCTCGTCCAGGATCTTCGTGGAGATTTCCTCGATCGAACGCGTCGTGGTCGACAGCCAGGGGATGTTTTCCATGCGCATCAGCCGCTCGGAGTCGGCGATTTCCTGGCGGCACTGCTTCAGGGACGCGTAGGTGCTGTTCGGGCGACGTTCATTGCGCACCTCGGCCAGCCGTTCCGGCTGGATCGACAGGCCAAAGAGCTTGCGTCGGTAGGGCAGCAGCGTGGCCGGTAGCGCGCCCCGGTCGAAGTCCTCGGGGATCAGCGGGTAGTTCGCCGCCTTGACGGCATACTGCATGGCCAGATACAGGCTGGTGGGGGTTTTGCCGCAGCGCGAGACCCCGACCAGGATCACGTCGGCCTGTTCCAGCCCCTGGATGTACTGCCCGTCGTCGTGAGCCAGGCTGAAATTGATGGCCTCGATGCGGTTGTTGTACTGTTTGCTCAGCCCATTGGTGTGGGACCGGCCCACCGAACGGTTGGATTTGACCCCCAGGACGCCTTCCAGATGCTGCACGAAGGCGCCGAACAGGTCCAGAAAGATGCAGGGCGACTCGCGGATGCGGTCGGCGATTTCCGGGTCGACGAGCGTACTGAACACCAACGGAGGCGGCCCGCCCAGTTCGGCCCGCTGGGTGATGCGCCGCGCCGCCGCGTTGGCCTTTTCGACCGAGTCGATGAAGGGCAGGCGGATAGCCTGGAAGGGGATTTCCTCGAATTGGGAGAGCACCGCGTGGCTGAAGGTCTCGGCGGTAATCCCCGTGCTGTCCGAGACGATGAATACGGGTCGTTCGATTGCGGGGTCGGTCATGGATTTTGAGCCAGCTGGCGTCAGAAACGGTACAATCCGCGAAGGTTACCAGTCACCTGATCGACAGGCAAGGCTGGTTTGCCGGACGCATGCCGACCGCCCGTTGCTGCACAGCACCAATCCAGGTGCCGTAGCGATCGGGCTGGTTGTGATTCATCGGGTTTCACGATGCGGCGTACGTCGGGCAAACACGCTTTTTCTATCTCAAAGGTGACACCATGTCGTATGTTGTATCGTTCGAGCAGCTCCGCATGTCGGACGTGGACTCGGTAGGAGGCAAGAACGCTTCTCTAGGCGAAATGATCAGCCAGCTGGCCGGTGCCGGCGTCCGCGTGCCGGGCGGCTTTGCGACCACTGCCGATGCCTTCCGCGATTTCCTGAAATCCACGGGCCTGGATGCCCGCATCAACGCGCGCCTCGACGCCCTGAACGCCGACGACGTGCGCGAACTGGTGTCCGCAGGTGCCGAAATCCGCCAGTGGGTGATCGACACGCCGTTTCCGGCCGCATTCGAAAAGGCAATCCGGGATGCCTTCGCGCAACTGGACGCCGACGGCAAGGGCTCCTTTGCCGTGCGTTCGTCCGCGACCGCCGAAGACCTGCCCGACGCTTCGTTCGCCGGCCAGCAGGAAACCTATCTGAACGTAGTCGGGATCGACGACGTGCTGGAAAAAATCCGCCACGTCTTCGCGTCCCTGTACAACGATCGCGCCATCTCCTACCGGGTGCATAAGGGCTACGCGCACGCCGAGGTCGCTCTGTCGGCCGGCATTCAACGCATGGTGCGTTCGGACAAGGGCAGTGCGGGTGTCATGTTCACCCTGGACACCGAATCCGGCTTCAAGGACGTCGTCTTCATCACCTCGTCCTACGGCCTGGGCGAAACGGTGGTGCAGGGCGCGGTCAACCCTGATGAGTTCTACGTCTTCAAGCCCACGCTGGCAGCCGGGCACTATCCCATCATCAGCCGGCGCATCGGCTCCAAGCTGATCAAGATGGAATTCGACGAGCAGCGCGCCTCCGGCCATGCCGTGCGCACCGTGGAAGTCCCCGCGTCCGAGCGCAACCGCTATTCGCTGACCGACGACGAGATCATCGAACTGGCCCGCTACGCCACCATCATCGAATCCCACTACCAGCGCCCCATGGACATCGAATGGGGCCGCGACGGCGTGGACGGCAAGCTCTACATCCTGCAGGCGCGCCCCGAAACCGTGAAGTCTCAGCAGAGCCATCACGACGTGCAGGAACGCTACCGCCTGAAGGCCACCGGCGAAGTCCTGGTCACCGGGCGCGCGATCGGCCAGAAGATCGGCTCGGGCACCGTGCGCGTCGTGGGCGATGCCTCCGAAATGGACCAGGTACGCCCCGGCGACATTCTGGTCACCGACATGACCGACCCGAACTGGGAACCCGTCATGAAGCTGGCCTCGGCCATCGTCACCAACCGCGGCGGGCGCACCTGCCACGCGGCCATCATTGCCCGCGAACTGGGCATTCCGGCGGTCGTGGGCTGCGCCGACGCCACCGACGTGCTGACCGACGGGCGCGAGGTCACCGTATCCTGCGCCGAGGGCGACGAGGGTCGTATCTACGACGGCCTGATCGAGACCGAAATCGAGGAAGTCCGCTGGGGCGACATGCCCGACATCGGCCTGAAGGTCATGATGAACGTAGGCAATCCCCAGCTGGCGTTCGACTTCTCGCAGATCCCCAACAGCGGGGTGGGGCTGGCGCGTCTGGAATTCATCATCAACAACAACATCAACGTCCACCCCAAGGCGATCCTGGACTACCCGAACGTGGACAGCGACTTGAAAAAGGCCGTTGAATCCGCCGCCCGGGGTTACGCCAGCCCGCGCGCCTTCTTCGTCGAAAAACTGGCCGAAGGCGTGGCCACCATCGGGGCCGCCTTCTACCCGAAGCCGGTCATCGTGCGCCTGTCGGATTTCAAGTCCAACGAATACCGCAAACTGGTCGGCGGTTCGCGCTACGAGCCCGAGGAAGAAAACCCCATGCTGGGCTTCCGGGGCGCGTCGCGCTACATCGCCGACGACTTTGCCGAGTGCTTCCGGATGGAATGCGAAGCCTTGAAAAAAGTGCGTGACGAGATGGGCCTGACCAACGTCGAGATCATGGTGCCGTTCGTGCGCACCCTGGGCCAGGCGCAGCGCGTCATCGAATTGCTGGCCGCCCACGGCCTGACGCGTGGGGAAAACGGCCTGCGCCTGATCATGATGTGTGAAGTCCCATCCAACGCCATCCTGGCCGATGAATTCCTGCAGTTTTTCGACGGATTCTCCATCGGCTCGAATGACATGACCCAGTTGACCCTGGGCCTGGACCGCGATTCCGGCATGGAACTGCTGGCCGCCGACTTCGACGAACGCGATCCCGCCGTGCTGTTCATGCTGCGCCGCGCCATCCAGGCCTGCCTGAAGGCCGGGAAATACGTCGGCATCTGCGGCCAAGGCCCCAGCGATCACCCCGATCTGGCCGAATGGCTGCGCGACGAGGGCATCCTGTCCATGTCGCTGAACCCGGACACAGTGGTCGATACCTGGCAGCGCCTGGCGGACACCAAGATCGCCGCCTGATCGCGGGGGCGCCTGCGGCGCTCTTCAGAGGTCTGAATGGAAACCCCAGCCTGTGAAGGCTGGGGTTTTTTTTGTCAGGATCGGTACACTGGTCGACAGGTTGCCGATCTTGAGGTGCTTCCATGTCATTTCACGCCATTGTCCCGTCGCCGTTGGGCGACATCCTGCTGACTGCCGATGCCTACAGCCTGACAGGCCTGCATTTCACCGATCAGCGGGATTGTCCGGCCGTTCCTGGCATGGATACCACAGCCGACGATATTTCCGATCCCTCTGCCGGCATGGCAAAGGGAAAGCCGATCCGATCCTTCAAGGCAGTGCGGCCTGACGCCGCAGACGAACAGCTGCCTGGCATGGATGCGATTCTGGCTGGCGATATGGCTCGCGCTGCCACGCTGCCGGCATCCATTGTTTCATCTCTGCGGATGCTGCAGGATGACACGCCGGATGACGCATTGGCCGTACTGAACCGCACCGCGCAGGAACTGGACGAATACTGGCGCGGTGCGCGGCAGGTATTTGATGTTCCACTGGATCCTCCCGGGACTGACTTTCAGAAGCGCGTCTGGCAGGCCCTGTTGGCGGTGCGCTGCGGTTCGACGCTGTCCTACGGCCAACTAGCCGAGCAAGCGGGCCTGGGGGCTGGTTATGGCCGCGCCGTGGGTACCGCCGTCGGCAGCAACCCCATCAGCATCATCATTCCCTGCCACCGAATCCTGGCCAGCAACCATACGTTGAACGGGTATGGGGGAGGGCTGGGAAGGAAGGTGAAGTTGCTGGAACTGGAAGGATTCCGGGTGGGGTGAGGGGCTGGTTGCGACCCCAACCGGACCTTCGCGGCTCGAATCGCACCGCTGCATAGCGGACACTGGGCCTCCGCATGCCGTCGAAAAAACGTCAACGTAGCGCAAGCGCCACACCATCGACGTCAGGCTATACTCGCCTTGGACAGCTGGACCTGGGGAGGCGGCATTCTCATCGAATCAAACACCTGGTGCTGCCGCGAGGGTATGCGCCGCCAAGTGTATAACTGAACGTCGAGTTCGTATATTCAGTAGTTAGGCGTCACAAATGCGTTTATGGTCATTGCATCCCAAGTACCTCGATCCGCAAGGTTTGGTCGCCTTGTGGCGCGAGTCGTTACTTGCCAGGGCAGTGCTTCGCGGCGAAACGCGTGGGTATCTTCACCATCCGCAACTTGAGCGGTTCTGGGCTCACGCACATCCGCGCGTCGCCATCAATTCGTATTTGGCAGGCGTCTATGCCGAGGCTGTCGCACGCGGCTATACATTCAACAAATCCAAGCTCGGGCCGGCCCGGGTTGCACAGCCCATTACGGTCAGCTCTGGCCAAGTCGAGTTTGAGTGGCAGCACTTGCTACGCAAGCTGGCAACGCGCAGCCCCGAGAGGTTTGCACAGCTGCAGGGCACGGATTCTCCGGCTTGCCACCCACTGTTTTGCCGTCGGCCCGGACAAGTGGCATCATGGGAGCGGGCGCAAGGTGGCGCCTAACAACTCAAGGTGGGGCGTGTGTTGTGGCAATTGCAGCGCTGTGATCATTGCCATCGCGGCCCTGTTGGGCGTCCTTGTCTGTCTGTGGCGCTCGTCGCCCACGCCATACATTGTTTCAGGCGGTGCAATGGTGGCAATCTTTGCGTTGCTTGCACAAAGTAGGCATTCGTATTTCTGCGAGCTGCTGACACCAAATACATTCGCTACCCAAGAATTTGGGCAGGCCCTCGTCAAATACCGAAAGTTCAAAGTAATAGGTGGTCGTCTTTCGTTGGTGCTTGCAGTAGCTGGGGTGCTTGCTTGCGCTGTTGGTGGGTTAGGCCGCTAATGCAACAGGTTGGCCTAACAACTTATTCCAGCGGACGCGCTGCGCGCCGTTAAATCTGGGCGTTACCAGCCTCCCCAATAGCGGACGGTCGCCAGAGGCTGGTTATGGCCGTTAACAGCCATTTCCTACTCACTCTTGAAGTGCTTCTTCTCCCGCGATATTCAGATCCGTCACCCCCGCTTCGTATCGTGCTTCATCAACCGCTCTTTTTCCCGCGCCCAGTCCTTGTCGCGCTGGGTGTCCCGCTTGTCGTGCAGTTTCTTCCCGCGGCCCAGGCCGAAATCCAGCTTGATGCGGCCACCCTTGTAGTGCAGGTTCAGGGGCACCAGGGTGTAGCCGCGCTGTTCGACCTTGCCGATCAGCTTGCTGATCTCCTCGGCCTTCAGCAGCAGCTTGCGCGTGCGGGTGGCGTTGGGGTGGATGTGGGTGGACGCGGTGGGTAGCGGGCTGATGTGCATGCCCAGGATCCAGATCTCGCCGTCGCGCACGATGACGTAGCTTTCCTTCAGCTGGACGTGGCCGGCGCGGATCGCCTTGACCTCCCAGCCTTCCAGGACCAGGCCGGCCTCGAAGCGTTCTTCGATGAAGTAGTCGTGGGTGGCTTTGCGGTTGTCTACAATACTCATGTTGTCTGCCCTGGACTGCCTATCGATCGGGGATAGGCTCCCGATTGACGGCGCGCCGCCGATTCTCCCGGGATGGGATGGCGGGTTTCCGTGCCTGCGGCGCGGGCACTGATAAAATCCTCACATTCTAGCGTAACCGCCCGTTTCACAGATGCCCTCCATCCAACGCTCCGTCCTGGTTCCCTTCAGCTGCGAACAGATGTTCGATCTGGTCGCCGATGTCGCGAAGTACCCGGAATTCATGCCCTGGTGCGGTGGCGCGCACGTGCAGTGGAAAAACGAACAGGGAATGCAGGCGACGGTGCAGATCCATTTTGCCGGCATCCGGCAAAGCTTCACCACGCGCAACGATCACGAGTATCCGCACAAGATCGTCTTTCATCTGGTGGATGGCCCGTTTTCCAACCTGACGGGGTATTGGGCCTTCCAGCCGCTGGGCAAGGACGGCTGCAAGGTGCTCTACACCATGGAATATGCCTTTTCCAGCCGGGCGCTGTCGGCGGTGATCGGGCCGGTGTTCAACCGCATCGCGACCAGTTTCATCGATTCCTTCACGCAGCGCGCCTACGCGGTCTATAAAAGCTGAGATGCGCATCCATGTTGCATTCGCGGCGCCGACCCGCATCTGGCGGCAATCGCTGGACGTGCCGGTCGGGACGACGGCGGGGCAGGCGGTGGCGCTCAGCGGTTTCGCACGGGAATTCCCGGAATTCACGGATCATTTGCCCGCGATGGGGGTATACGGTGAACGCTGTGACCCAGGGCGCGTGCTGCACGAAAACGATCGGGTGGAGCTCTATCGGCCGCTGGTGTTCGATCCGCTGGAATCGCGCCGTCGGCGGGCTGCGCACCGCCGGTGATTGTCGTCCGCTTGACAGCCAGGGCGCGCGGGTTGATCTAAGGTCAATTCGCTCAAACGGGTGCCGGCGCCAGGTGCTACAGTAAGCCAGCAACGCAGCGGCGGGCCTCGATCAGGCCAGGCTGCCTCGGACGGCGCCACAAGCGCCCCGCGACCGCGACGACAACGAATCCGGAGACAAACACATGGATTTTCGCCTCAGCGAAGAACAACAGGCCTTTGCACTGGCCGCGCGCGAATTTGCCCAGGGGGAACTGGCCCCCAATGCCGCGCGCTGGGACGAGGAACACATTTTCCCCCGCGAGGCCTTCACCAAGGCGGGTGAACTCGGCTTCTGCGCGATGTATGCGCCGGAATCCATCGGCGGCCTGGGGCTGCCGCGCCTGGATGCCACGCTGGTGTTCGAGGAAATGTCCGCCGTCGATCCCTCGACCACGGCCTTCATCACGATTCACAACATGGCCACCTGGATGATCGGCACCTGGGCGCAACCCGCGGTCCGCGATCACTGGGGGCCGTTGCTGGCCAGCGGCGAAAAACTCGCCTCCTACTGCCTGACCGAGCCCGGCTCGGGATCGGATGCGGCGTCGCTGACCACCAGCGCGCGTCGCGAGGGCGATCATTACGTCCTGAACGGTGCCAAGGCCTTCATTTCGGGGGCGGGCGATACCGACGTGCTGGTGGTCATGGCCCGCACAGGGGCGGCGGGCGCGCGCGGGATCTCGGCTCTGGTCGTACCGGCCGACAGCGCGGGCATCACCTACGGCCGCAAGGAAAACAAGATGGGCTGGAACAGCCAGTCCACTCGCCCCATCACCTTCGAAAATGTCCGTGTGCCGGTGGAAAACCGCCTGGGCGAGGAAGGCGAGGGTTTCCGCTTCGCCATGAAGGGCCTGGATGGCGGGCGCATCAACATCGCCACCTGCTCGGTGGGGGCGGCCCAGGGCGCCTACGAGGCCGCGCGCCGCTACATGGGCGAACGCCGCCAGTTCGGCCAGCCACTGGCCGACTTTCAAGGACTGCAGTTCAAGCTCGCGGACCTGCTCGCCAATATCGTGGCCTCGCGGCAGATGGTGCGCCTGGCGGCGACCAAACTGGACCAGGGCGACCCACAGGCCAGCGCCTACTGCGCCATGGCGAAGCGCTTTGCTACGGATCTGTGTTTCCAGTCCTGCCTGGACGCGCAGCAGATCCATGGCGGCTACGGCTATCTGAAGGACTACCCGCTGGAACGCCTGGTGCGCGACACGCGGGTGCACCAGATTCTGGAAGGCACCAATGAAATCATGCGGGTGATCGTCGCCCGCCACATCCTGACCCAGGGAGCCGATCTGCGATGAGTTCAAACCCTGCCACGACACCGGAGCCGCAAGCGCAGGACCCGGTTTTGTTCACGGAAGTACCCTCGGGGCGGGGGCGTCGCATCGGGCTGGCGATGCTGAACAGCCCGCAGACGCTCAACGGCCTGTCGCTGCCTATGTGCCGGCTACTGGACGAGCGCCTGCAAGCCTGGGCCGACGATGACCGCATCGTCGCCGTGGTGCTGCGCGGTGCGGGTGACAAGGCCTTCTGCGCCGGTGGCGATCTGCACAACCTCTACCGCAGCATGCTGGATAGCCCGGCGGGCGATGCCTGGGCCAATGTGCAGGCCCGGACCTTCTTTGAAACCGAATATCGGCTGGATTACCAGATCCATCGTTACGCGAAACCAGTCCTGTGCTGGGGCAGCGGCATCGTGATGGGCGGCGGGGTCGGGCTGATGCTGGGCGCCAGCCACCGTCTGGTGACGCCGACGACCCGCTTTGCCATGCCCGAGGTCACGATCGGCCTGTACCCGGACGTCGCGGGGACCTGGATGTTGAGCCGCTTGCCGCGCGGTATCGGCGAGTTCCTGGCGTTCACGGGCGCCCAACTGGGGGCCGCCGACTGCCTGCATTACGGGATGGCGGACCGGATGTGCGATGCGGATGGGTTTGACGCGCTGATGGTGGCGCTGGGCGCGGTGGACTGGGCCGACCAGGCGGCCAACCATGCCGCTCAGGTGGATGTGGTGCTGGATGACCTTCAGATTGCGGCGCCGGAACCGGGGCCCCTGCAGCGCCACGCCAGCCGGATCCGCGAGGCTTGCGGCCGCGCGGATTTCCTGCGGATCGGCGCCGACATCGCGGTCTGGAAGCGCGATGCCGACCCCTGGCTGGCGCGGGCGGCCACGACTTTCCTGGCGGGGTCGCCGGGTTCGGCACGACTCAGTTTTACCCTGCTGAACCGCGCGCGGCGTCAGTCTCTGGCCGATGTCTTTCGCATGGAATACATCGCCTCGCTGCATTGTTGCGCCGAGCCCGATTTTCGTGAAGGCATCCGGGCGTTGCTGATCGACAAGGACAAATCCCCGCGCTGGCGGCCCGCCACCCTGGAGCAGGCCTCGCCGGATTGGGTGAGGCGCTTTCTCGCGCAACCCTGGCCGGCCGGACAGGTCCACCCGCTGGCGGATCTCGGGACCTGAAGCAAGCCTGGGGATTTCCAATGCAGTCCGGACGACAGCTTGCCCGCCGAATTCCGGGGGTGGATTCACCGGGCTGGAAATGACGATATCGTTCCAATATCACTTCCGAGGAGACACATAATGAGCAGCAAGATCGGTTTCATTGGTCTGGGCCACATGGGCGGCCCGATGGCGCAAAATTTGCTGAAGGCCGGCCACTCCCTGAAGGTCTTTGACCTGATGCCCGAGGCCCTGAAGGCGGCCATCCAGGCCGGCGCCACGGCAGTGTCGTCGGCGGCCGAGGCGGTGGCGGGCGTCGATCTGGTGGTGACGATGCTGCCGGCCAGCCGCCACGTCGAAGGCTTGTACCTGGGCAAGGGCGGTCTGCTGGAATCCATCGCCAAGGGCACGCTGGTGCTGGAATGCAGTACGATCGCGCCCGAATCCGCCCGCAAGGTTTCGAAGGCTGCGGCCGAACACGGCATCCCCATGCTGGACGCGCCGGTATCGGGCGGCACCGCCGGGGCGGCGGCGGGCACGCTGACCTTCATCGTCGGCGGGGCCACGGCGGACCTGCAGGCCGCCATGCCGTATCTGCAGGTGATGGGCAAGAACATCTTTCACGCCGGCGAGGCCGGGGCGGGGCAGGTCGCCAAGATCTGCAACAACATGCTGCTGGGCATCCAGATGGCGGGCACCGCCGAGGCGCTGGCACTGGGCGTGGCCAATGGCCTGGACCCCAAGACTCTGTCGGATATCATCGCCAAAAGTTCGGGGCGCAATTGGGCGACCGAACTGTACAACCCGTGGCCGGGCGTCATGGCCAATGCGCCGGCCTCGCACGACTACGAGGGTGGCTTTGGTGTGGACCTGATGCTCAAGGACCTGGGGCTCGCGGCCGAGGCCTCGATGCAGACGCGGGCGACGACGCCGCTGGGCGAGCTGGCACGCAATCTATACGCGCTGCACAGCACCCAGGGCAACGGCAAGCTGGATTTCTCCAGCATCCTGAAGCTGTATCACCAGCCGCGCAAATCCTGATGCAGCATAGATACACCCGATAGACCAGAGACCCGAAGATCCACAAAAGATCGGTATTTTGGGTCGTCTCGGCTTCAGGCGGGTTCCAGACCGCGCGGCGGATTCATGGCCAGTTCGGCCCCGTCGGGCGACCCGACCGCGTAGCGCATGGCCGGCCAGTCCGTCAGCGTGATTTCCGCTGCAACGTGCAGTTGCCCCTGGTGAACCGCTGATTCGATGATGCGCCCCACCGGCCGGCCGGCGGTATCACCGGCGGCGTACAGGTCGGCCGTGGCTACTGGCGCAGGCCTGTCGGCGGGCCATGGCGCCATGCCATAGGCCATGCGGCGCTTTACGGTGCCCCGGTAGTGGCTGCGGGCGATCACTTCCTGCCCCGGATAGCAGCCTTTTTTGAAGTCGATACCGCCGTTGATGTCCATGTCCAGTGCGCTGGGCAGAAAGACGTCCTGACTGGCTGCCCGGATCCAGGGCCAGCCGCTGGCCAGCCGGGCGGCGCGCCAGGCGGCCGCGCTATCGTTGGCCCAGGCTTCGTCGTCAGTATCGGTCACGACAACCGCCTGCGCACCCAGCAGCGGCGTGCCAGCTGCATCGTTTAGGGAATCAGAGACAGCGCTGATGCGCCACGCGGCGGGCATGTCGACGGTCGAATGGGGCGCCACGATCCAGGTGGCCCCATCCAGATCACGCCGCGACCAGGCGGGCAGGGTATGCAGGGCGGCGGGCACGCCGCCCCCCCAGACCCCATGAATGACACGGGAATCGTCCAGGGACAGAGTGACCTTGGCGCGCAGCACGAACAGGCGCAGCCGGCGCAACACGCCTTCGGCCAGGTCCCGCGACACCATGAAGCAAACGGCATCCGTCCCGGACGACCAGATCATGCCGTTGGCCAGCAGCCGACCCTGAGCGGTGCAATAGCCAGCCGGGTGCGCCCGATCGGCGGGCAGCCCCTGGACCGCGTTCGTCAACTGGCCATGCAGGAAGCCGATCGCGTCCGGCCCTTGCAGGTGGATGAGGGCCATATCGGCCAGAGGCCAGTGTCCTTCGACGGCGGAGATGCTCATGACGAATTCGATGCGTTGAAGTGTGAAACATATCATCATAGCGGCCACGCCGGCCGGCACCAAGCCAAAACCCTTGTTCCCGCATGCCGGTTCCGTGGTACCGCAGGCCCGCCGCCAGCATCGCCGTCCATATCGGGTGGTGCCGGCACCAGAGGGCGAAAGGCCCGCCGGATCGCGGCCGGCGCCCTGTTCCGGTTGGCTACCAGTTGATACCGCCCGAGGCGCAGGACAGGGGGGCTGTCGAGTAAACTGGCGTCCATGAAAAAGCTATTACGATTGTCCCTCTGGCTGCTGATCGTGTGCCTGACGCTGCTGGCCGTCGGCATCGGCGGCGCGGCCTGGTGGGGCTGGAAAAGGCCGGTTCCCATGACCAGCCCGGTGATCGATTACCTGATCGACACAGGCAGCACGCCACGACAGATCGCGCAGGCCATGCAGGCTGCCGGTATCGATCTGGATCCGGAAGGTTTCGTCTGGCTTGCGCGCCTGAGCGGCCGCGACAAGTTGCTGAAGGCTGGCGCCTACGAGGCGCGTACCGGCGATACGCCTTGGCTGCTGCTCGAGCGCATGGCCAATGGCGACATGACCCAGACGCGGTTAACCTTCCCGGAAGGCCGAACCTTCGACCAGATGCGTGCCGCGCTGAATGCCGACCCGAAGGTGCGCCACGACACACTGGGTATGGACGATGCGGCTGTCGCCAGACGTCTGGGTCTGGACACCGACACGCCCGAAGGCCTGTTCTACCCTGACACCTACGTTTTCGGCCCCGGCACGTCGGACCTGGACATCCTGCGCCGGGCGGCGCAGGCAGGCCATCAGGTGCTCGATCGCCTCTGGGCGCAACGAGACGCGGACCTGCCGTTGACGACGCCCTACCAGGCCCTGATCCTGGCCTCGATCATCGAAAAGGAAACCGGGCACGGCAGCGATCGCGCCCGGATCGCCGGGGTTTTCATCAACCGTCTGCGCATCGGCATGCCCCTGCAGACCGACCCGGCTGTCATCTACGGCCTGGGTGCGGACTACCAGGGACGCCTGCGCAAGAAAGACCTGGAGCAGGACACGCCCTGGAACACCTATACTCGCCCAGGCCTGCCGCCCACACCCATCGCCAATCCCGGCAAGGCGGCGCTGATGGCGGCGATCCACCCGGAAAAACACGATTTCCTGTATTTCGTGTCGCGTGGCGACGGCACCAGCGAATTTTCGAAGGATCTGTCGGCGCACAATCGCGCGGTGGGCAAATACATCCTGAAGCGCAACTGAGGCGACACGCAAACCATGACGCGACGCGGCTGTTTCATCACCCTCGAAGGCCTGGACGGAGCCGGCAAGAGCACGCACCTGGACTGGATGGCCGGCTGGCTGCGGCGCGCGGGCCTGGACCTGCTGTGCACGCGCGAGCCTGGCGGCACCCCGCTGGGCGAAAGCCTGCGGGAACTGGTCCTGCACCAGTCCATGGACCTGCGTACCGAAACCCTGCTGATGTTCGCGGCGCGCAACGAGCATTGGCGCACCGTGATCCGGCCCGCGCTGGATCAGGGCCGCTGGGTGCTGTGCGACCGCTACACGGATGCATCCTTCGCCTATCAGGGTGGGGGACGTGAACTGGGGCCCGAGCCCATCCGCATCCTGGAAGACTGGGTCCAGCAGGGGCAGGGGCCGGACTGCACCTTCCTGTTCGACGTGCCGCTGGCGGTGGCCCGCCAACGGTTGCAACAGGGCCGCGAATCCGCCGACCGCTTCGAGCGCGAAGGCGCGGCATTTTTCGAGCGCACGCGTCAGGCCTACCATGCGCGGGTTGCGGCGGATCCCGCCCGCTTTCACGTGATCGACGCGCAACGCGGCATCGCCGACATCCGTGCGACGCTGGAAGAAGCCTTGCAGGCTCTGCTGCGGGCTCATCATGACCGGACGCCCGCAACCCGGACGGGGCCGACGGCATGAACACTCCAGATTTTCTGCCCTGGCAGGACACCCAGGCGCGACACTGGCTCGCATCCCGCGAGCGCTTCGCCCACGCCTGGCTGATCCATGGTGTGCCGGGCGTCGGCCAGCTGGAATTCGCCGCCGCCGGGGCGGCCAGCCTGCTATGCGAGTCTCCCCGGGATGGCCTGGCCTGTGGACAGTGCCAGGCCTGCCGCTGGGTGCGGGCGGGCAACCATCCCGACCTGCGGCGCATCCGTCCGGACGCGGTCGCGGCCCAGGAAGGCGCGGCCACCGAGGAATCGGATGAATCCGGCAACAAGAAGCAGCCTTCGCGCGAGATCCGCATCGAACAGATCCGGGGCCTGTTGCCTTGGTTCAACACCGCCACACACCGGGGCGGCTGGCGGGTCGCTCTGCTGTATCCGGCCGAAGCGCTGAACACGATGGCCGCCAACGCGCTGCTGAAGGTGCTGGAGGAACCGCCGGACCATACCGTCTTCCTGCTGGCCGCCCAGGCGCCCGACCGGCTGCTGCCGACGCTGGTATCGCGCTGCCGACGTTTGCCGCTGGCGGTACCGCCGCTGGATGCCGCGTTGGGCTGGCTGCAGACACAGGGTGTGGATCAGCCGGCCGCCCACCTGGCGGCGGCGGGCGGTGCGCCGCTGCTGGCCTTGCAGCAGGCCCAGAGCAAGCAGCCTCCCGCGCCGGTCTGGCTGGAACAGTTCCTGGACTTCGCGGCCCAGGGTGGCGCGTCCGCACGCCTGGCCGATATCCTGGTCGGACTCGATCCCACCGTGTGGCTCGATGGCTTCCAGCGTCTCTGGCTGGATCTGAGTCTGGCCGCGCATGATCTGCCGCCGCGCTATTATCCTGAACAGGCATCCCGGATTTCGGCGGTGGCCCGGGCGGCGGATGCGGCACTGCTGGCCCAGACCGGCAAATGGCTGCGCGAACAGCAGCGCCTGGCCCGGCACCCCCTGAACCCGAAACTGCTGACCGATCACGCGGCGCACCGCCTGCTGCAGGCGGTGCGCCCTGTTGCAGGTCGTTGACACTCATCCTCACAATTGCCATGTACGTCGATTCCCACTGCCACATCAATTTCCCGGACCTGCTGGCCCAGTTGCCGGACGTGCTCACCCGCATGCGGGCGGCCGAGGTTGGCCACGCACTGGTGGTCAGCGTCAACCTGCGCGACTGGCCGGGCCTGATCGCGCTGGTCGAGGCCTACGCCCACCTGCATGCTTCGGTGGGGGTGCATCCGGACAATGACGCCGAAGACGACGACAATGCCGAACCCACGCTCGACGATCTGCTGCGCCGCGCCGCGCACCCGAAGGTCGTGGCGATCGGGGAAACCGGGCTGGACTACTATCGCCTGCCAGAGCCGCTGGACTGGCAGCGGGACCGTTTTCGCCTGCACATCCAGGCAGCGCGCGAGACCGGTCTGCCACTCATCATCCACACCCGCTCGGCGGCCGATGACACGATCCGCCTGATGCGCGAGGAAAAGGCCAGCCGGGGCGTGATGCACTGCTTTACCGAATCCTGGGATGTCGCGCAGGCCGCCATGGACCTGGGTTTCTACATTTCCTTTTCCGGCATCGTGACCTTCAAGAGTGCGGCACAGCTGCAGGAAGTCGCGCAAAAGGTGCCGCTGGACCGCATGCTGATCGAGACGGATTCGCCCTATCTGGCGCCGGTTCCATACCGGGGCAAGATGAACGATCCGTCCAGGGTCATTCACGTCGCGGAAAAGATCGCCGAACTGCGCGGCGTCCCGGTCGCCACGATCGCGAAGGCCACGACAGACAACTATTTCACGCTGTTCGACAAGATTGCCCGATAGCGTCCCCAGCGAACCCCCGGGACCCCGGCCTGATGGCCGGATGCCAGTCGCCCGCCACAGCACCTTCCGACGGAGGATTTCCGCCATGTTTTCGCACCAAGTTCGCCAACCAGCGTGCCGCCATCCGCAACTGTTGATCCTGCTGGCCCTTCTGGTGCTGACTTTCTGGGGGGCTTCGGTACGCGCCCAGCAGCAGCCGACAGCCGATTGGTGGTCGGCGATCCGTCGGGACGACGTATCAGCGGTACAGAGCATGCTGCTGCGCGGCGTGGATCCGACTGCCTTCAACCGCCTGGGCAACCCGGCGCTGACCCAGGCCGCGCGGGACCAGTCCTGGCGCGTATTCGACGTGCTGCGGATCGCTCCCGGCGTGCAGATCGACGAACCCAATGCGCACGATGAAACGGCACTGATGTATCTGTGTATCCAGGGCCAGACCGAACGCGCGGCGACGTTGATACAGGCAGGCGCACAGGTCAACCGCCTGGGCTGGACGCCGCTGCATTATGCCGCCTCCAAGGGGCAGGTCGAAACTGCCAGTGCGCTGATCGAGTGGGGGGCGATCGTCAATGCCCCCGGGCCGGACGGCACCACACCGCTGATGATGGCAGCGCTGTCGGGCAAGGAACCCATGGTGCGCCTGCTGCTGTCGCAGGGTGCGGACGCGACGATGTTCAATGCCGCCCATGAAACGGCCGCCGATTGGGCACGCAAGCGCAACAACACGGCACTGGCAGCGCAGCTGGATGCGCTGGCCGCCAAGGTAGCCCGCGCGCGTAGCAATCCGGCGCAGCATCCCGGCGCGAGTGCCGGGCAGGGTGCGGTGCCCGTACCGGTCACGCCGTCCGGGATGGCCCCGCCGGCAGCACCCGCGGCGCCGGGTGGTCAGGCCACCAGCACGGCGGGGACGGCCGCCCAGGGCAGCCCGCAGGAAGACCAGTCTTCGTTCTCGCGCTATTTCGACCTGGGCCGGTTTGACGAGCCGTCCGGGCACTGATACGCGGCGGTCAGGGCGATCCTCAGAGTGACGCGGCCGGATTCAGGAACACCCGGGCCTCGCGCGGTCGGGCGATGAATCGCCGATGGCCCTGGGCCCGGATCTGATCGAATTCGTGGCTGGGCATGACAACCTCGATGATCTCCTGGGTGTCCGCGCGCCGCAGCTCCAGCTGCGCCAGCGGGCCGAAGGCATGCGCCCGCTGCAGATCGACCAATAGCCCCGAAGCTGCCGGCGGCTGGCCGCTTGCCGGCAGCGGTTCGATCTGGATGTCGTGCGGCCTGACATAGGCCGTTCCCGACGCACCGGCGGCGCCATCCAGGTCGGGCATGTCGAAAGCCGCATCGCCCGTGTGCAGGCGGCCGTCGCGCACGCGGCCGTGGAACAGATTCACGTGCCCCAGAAAGCCGTAGACGAAAGCGGTTTCCGGCCTGTCGTAGACGGCCTGCGGCGCGCCCGCCTGTTCGACCCGGCCTTTGTTCATGATGACGACCTCGTCGGCCACTTCCAGGGCTTCCTCCTGGTCGTGGGTGACGAACAGGCTGGTCATGTGCAGTTCCTCATGCAGCCGCCGCAGCCAGCGGCGCAGTTCCTTGCGGACCTTGGCGTCCAGTGCGCCAAAGGGCTCGTCGAGCAGCAGGACGCGCGGTTCGACCGCCAGGGCGCGGGCCAGGGCGATGCGCTGCCGTTGTCCACCGGACAGGGCCGCCGGCCGGCGGTCGGCCAGCCAGTCCAGTTGCACCAGTTCCAGCAGGCCCATGACCTTGTCGCGGATCCGGCGTTCGTCGGGCCGCTGCCCGCGCGGTTTGACGCGCAGGCCGAAGGCGACATTCTCGAACACCGTCATGTGCTTGAACAGCGCGTAGTGCTGGAACACGAAACCGACCTGGCGTTGGCGCACGTGCGTGCCCGAAGCATCCCGGCCTTCCAGCAGGACTTGGCCCCGGTCGGGGTGTTCCAGGCCCGCGATGATGCGCAAGAGTGTCGTCTTGCCGCAGCCCGAGGGGCCGAGCAGGGCGGTCAGGCGCCCTTCCGGAAACGCCAGGGACACATCGTCGAGCGCGGTGAACGCGCCAAACTGCTTGTGGATCCGACGGACTTCGATACTCATGAGGAGAGCTCCGATGCGGCCTTCTCGGCCTGGGTGCGTAGACGCCACTCCGCCAGGGATTTCAGCGCCAGCGTCAGCAGTGCCAACAGCGCCAGCAGGGACGCCACCGAAAAGGCGGCGGCAAAGTGGTATTCGTTGTAGAGGATCTCCACGTGCAACGGCAAGGTGTTGGTCTGCCCGCGGATGTGGCCGGACACCACGGACACGGCGCCAAACTCTCCCATGGCGCGGGCGTTGCACAGAATCACGCCGTAAAACAGGCCCCAGCGGATGTTGGGCAGGGTGACGTGCCAGAAGACACGCCAGCCCGAGGCGCCCAGGACGAGGGCGGCTTCCTCTTCGTCGCTACCCTGGGATTGCATGAGCGGAATCAGTTCGCGCGCGACGAACGGCACAGTCACGAATACGGTGGCCAGCACGATACCGGGCACGGCAAACAGGATCTGGATGCCATGCGCCTGCAGCCAGGGACCAAACCAGCCCTGGGCGCCAAACAGCAGCACGTAGGTCAGGCCGGCGATCACGGGAGACACCGAAAATGGCAGATCGATCAGGGTGAGGAGTAGTGACTTGCCCCGGAACTCGAAGCGGGCGACAGCCCAGGCGGCACAGACGCCAAACACCAGATTCAAGGGGACCGCGATGGCCGCCGCGGTCAGCGTCAGGCGGATGGCCGCCAGCGCGTCCGGGTCGGTCACGGCCGCCAGGCAGACGGCCCAGCCCTTGGCCAGGGCCTGGTGAAAGACCGCCAGCAGCGGGATGAAGAGAAACAGGAACAGGAAGGAAAACGCCACCCCCATCAATGCCAGGCGAACGTATCGGCCCTCGTCGTTCAGGCGAGCCGCTCCTGCGGAGAGAATCGGATCCAGTGCAATCGAAGCCATGAAGTTTCCTGGTCGTGTCAGTGACTGCCCATACGGCGTCTCACCCACGCCTGCAGCAGGTTGATGGTCAGCAGCAGCGCGAAGGAAATGCCCAGCATCACGACGGCGATGGCGGTTGCGCCCGTATAGTCGTACTGTTCCAGCTTGGTGACGATCAGCAGCGGCGTGATTTCGGACACCATGGACATGTTGCCGGCAATGAAGATCACCGACCCATATTCGCCGGCGGCGCGGGCGAACGCCAGGGCGAAACCCGTCATCAGGGCCGGCAGCAGGGTCGGGAACACCACGCGCACGAAGACCTGTATGCGCGACGCGCCCAAACTACTGGCTGCCTCCTCGTACTCGGTGGCCATGTCCTCCAGCACGGGCTGAACGGTGCGGACCACGAAGGGCAGACCGATGAAGATCAGCGCAATCACCACCCCTAGCGGCTTGAAGGCCACCTGGATACCCAGCGGGGCCAGCAAGCCGCCCAGCCAGCCATTGGGGGCATACAGGGCGGTGAGCGCGATCCCGGCGACGGCGGTGGGCAGCGCGAACGGCAGATCCACCAGGGCATCGACCAGCCGCTTCCCAGGAAAGCGGTAGCGCACCAGCACCCAGGCCACGATGGCACCAAACACGGCGTTCACACAGGCGGCCAGCAGAGCACTGCCGAAGCTCAGGCGGTATGAGGCAAGCACCCTGGGCGCGGTGGCGGCTCGCCAGAAGGCGTCGATCCCGGAAGTCGATGCGCTCAGGAAGAGGGCGGACAGGGGCAGCAGGACGATCAAGCCCAGATAGCTGAGCGTCAGACCCAGCGTCAGATTACGGCCTGGCAGGACGGGATCGGCGGGGGCCCGTGAGGCGAGGGATGCGGTCATTTAGCGTGCGCCCGGCTGGTAAATCTGGTCGAAGATCCCGCCATCGCCGAAATGCGTCTTTTGCGCCTCGGCCCAGCCGCCGGGAATGATTTCGTTCAGCTTGAACAGGGCAATGGACGGAAATTGCCGCGCATACCGGTCGGCGACGGACTTCAGCGTGGGCCGGTAACCCTGTTGCGCCGCAATTTCCTGGCCAACCTCGGAATACAGATAGTCCAGGTAAGCGTGGGCGACCGTCCGCGTGCCGCGGGCATCGACGACGCGATCCACCACGGCCACGGGCGGCTCGGCCAGGATGCTGACCGATGGCGTGATGATATCCACCTTGTCGGAACCCAGTTCCCGGACGGCGAGGCGTGCTTCGTTTTCCCAGGTCAGCAGGACATCGCCGATCCCGCGTTCAACGAAGGTCGTGGTCGATCCCCGGGCACCGGAATCCAGCACCGGGACGTTGCGGTAGAGCTTGCCGACGAATTCGCGGGCCTTGGCCTCATTGCCTTGCGGCTGGCGCAGGGCGTATCCCCAGGCTGCCAGGTAATTCCAGCGGGCGCCCCCCGATGTCTTGGGGTTGGGTGTGATGACCTGCACGTCCGGCCGGATCAGATCATTCCAGTCGTGGATGCCTTTAGGATTGCCCTTGCGCACCAGAAAAACGATCGTGGAGGTGTAAGGTGCGCTATCCAGGGGAAACTGCCGCTGCCAGTCGGTGCGGATGGCCCCGTGCGCGGCGATCGCGTCGATGTCGGAGGCCAGCGCCAGGGTGACGACGTCGGCCTGCAGGCCATCGTTGACCGAGCGTCCCTGCTTGCCGGATCCGCCATGCGACTGGCGCACCGTGACACGGTCGCCCGTCTTGTCCAGCCAGTAGCGGGAAAATGCCTGGTTGTAGGCTTGATACAGTTCGCGCGTGGGATCGTAGGAGGCGTTCAGCAGCGTGACGTCGGCGGCGTGCGCCGCGCCCGCCAGGCTGACGGCAGCCGCCAGGGAAAGCAACAATCGGAATCGCATGGAAGGAAGCCTTGTCAACCAGTGGATCAAGCCACCAGCTTAAAGAGCTCCCTGTCGCGACAGAACGATTTGTTTTATCGAACGATATGGGCAATGCGCATTAGGGGATTGCGCTATATGCGTATGGCCGATGCGCCAGGCCAGGACCTGTGACGGCCCGATGTGTCAGGGCGAAGGCGGCAGGAATTTCGGGTTGAGAATGCCGCTGAGCCGGGGATACGGGATAAGCAGTTCAGGCTGGCCCCAGGCATACGGGGCGATTTCATAGGGCTGGTATTTCACGACCAGACCTGTGTCCGTCAGAGCCACGTTGTCGCTGGACACAAAGGGCCACATACGGGCGAAGTTTTCGGGATCCTCGCGTGCAGCCGGGCTGTTCTTCAGCCAGTCGGCATGGGCTTGGCGTAAAGCCTGGTCGAAGGCCGGACGGGCACCGGGCGCGAGCAGATTGTCGATGGTCAGCGCCTTTTCCGTCTGATTGTCCCAGTTCAGAAATTGCGAGCCCGACATACCGTGGGCCATCCCGGTACGGTACTGACTGGCGTCCAGTTCCACCACGGTCAGGCGGCTGTTGCGGTAGCGGGTGCGTGCGACCAAGTCGGTCTCGTCGCGCGGGCTGGCGGTCTTCCAGAAGTACGCCTCGTAGCCATTCAGGGAGTCATAGGGGGCGGGGCGCTGGGTGTCGAGCCAGGTCATGGACGCCAGCGCGTGATCGATCAGCGCGGTCAGACGGGGGCGGCCGGGAAACGCCAGCGAGTCCACCACCAGTTTGGCGCATTCCCCGGTGCAACCGGGTTGCTTTCGCGTCCATTTCACGGGCTGCGAGAACACACCTTCCTGGCTGGTCTGTTGGTCCAGCTGCGCCGGAATCAGGGACAGATTGTCCTTCGGGCCGCTGGCGCAGGCGGCGAGCAGCAGCGTCAGCGCCAGAACGGCAGGCAGTGGCCGGATGATCGAGGAAGACGGGCGGATCGGCATGGAATACATCTCCGTGGGGCAGGATCGGCTGTCGCGGGCGGCGCCAGGTGGGATTTCGGAGTCAACGACATCTGCCGGAATCCGCACGCGACATGAACGGCAATCTACCATAACCGCCGCATCGGAAGCCCGCTTACAAGCCTTCAGGTACGACGATGAATCCGCAGGCCTGCGAAGGCCTGGCTGACCGGCATCAGCTCGATCGTATTGATGTTCACACGCGCGGGCCGCGTGGCTACCCACGCGACGGCATCGGCCACATCATCGGCCGTGAGCGGGTCGGTTCCCTGATACACCGCCGCCGCCCGCTCCGGATCCCCCAGGCGAACCACGGAGAATTCGGTGCCTCCGCACAAGCCTGGCTCGATATTGGTCACCCGGACCTGGGTGCCCCAGAGATCCGCGCGCAGATTCAGGCTCAGCTGCCGCACATAGGCTTTGGTGGCGCCATAGACGTTGCCGCCGGGGTAGGGGTGGCTGCCCGCGACCGAGCCGATATTGACGATGTGCCCCTGATTGCGCCTGACCATGCCGGGCAGGATGGTGTGGACCAATCGGGTCAGGCCCAGCACATTGGTCGCAATCATGCGATCCCAGTCCGCCATCGATGCGTCTTGAGCCGGGGCGACGCCCAGCGCCAGGCCGGCATTATTGACGAGCAGGTCGATCCCGTCGAAGTCGCTCGTCACCTGGGCGCACCCCTGTTCGACGGATGCCGCATCCGTGACATCCATCACCAGGGGATGAAAGCCCGATCCCAATTCCGCCCGCAGGGCCTGCAGGCGATCCAGTCGGCGGGCGGCGCCGACGACCGTGTATCCTTCAGCCATCAGCCGGCGGGAGATGGCGGCGCCAAACCCGGCCGAGGCACCGGTGACCAGGGCGATCTTGGACATGAGAGATCCTTTCTGTAAGAGACGGCGATGTGCCATCCTAACAGAAGAGAAGGGACTCTCTGGTCAGGGCTGCACCGATGGCACCCCGGCGGGAAACTGGCGGGATTTGTGCGTGACCGGCAGACCGCGTCCCTTGATCAGGATGTTCCAGTAGAACCAGGGCATGAAGGATCGCTTGAGCCACCAGTACGACCGCCGGGGTACGCGGGGGTCGAGCGGGAAGCTGGGTGTAATTGTGCCGCCGTAGGTGAATTCCGCCAGCAACACCTTGCCCCGTGACGTCGTCAGCGGGCAGGCCGCGTAGCCGTCGTAGGATTCCACGTTACCCGCGCCGCGCAGGGCGCCCAGCAGATTGCCCACCAACACGGGCGCCTGGCTCTTGATGGCCGCCGCCGTTTTGCTGTTGGGGGTGGATGTGCAATCCCCCAGGCCGAAGACGTTGGGATAGCGGGGGTGGCGCAGGGTCTGCTTGTCCACTTCCAGCCAGCCGGCCGCATCGGCCAGCGGGCTCTGACGGATGAAATCAGGGGCGCTTTGCGGCGGCACCACATGCAGCAGGTCGTAGGCGACCTCTTCGCGGACGGGCTGGCCGTTGACCACGGATTCGAACACGGCGATCCGGTCTGCGCCGCGCACCTGGACCAGGTGCTGGCCAAAACGCGTGTCGGCACCATAGGACGCCATCACCTTGTCCAGCGCCTGGGCGTAGAAGGGGACGCCGAATACCGTCGCGCCGGCCGTGCGAAACTGCAGGCTGTCTGCCTTGATGCCTTGACGGCGGAAGTGGTCGGCCGCCAGGTACAGGGCCTTTTGCGGGGCGCCAGGGCATTTCACCGCGCCCGCCGGTTGCGTGAAGATCGCCGTGCCCCCCCGAAACTGACGGACCAGTTCCCAGGTATAGGGCGCCAGGTCATAGCGGTAATTGCTGGTGACCCCATTTTTCCCCAGAGCATCAGCCAGGCCGTCGATCGCGTTCCAGTTGATCTGAATGCCGGCAGCCACTACCAGATAGTCATAGGCCACACGGCTGCCGTCATCCAGTTCCACCAGGCGCTCGTCGGGCAGCAGCGCGTTGACACGTTGGGCGATGTGGCGGACGTCATGCGGCAGGCAGTCATGCAGGGCATGTCGCGTATCCTCGGCGCGGTAGGCGCCTCCGCCCACCAGCGTCCAGGCTGGCTGATAATCGTGATGATTGGACGGATCGATGATGGCGATATCCAGGCCAGGCTGGTTCCGGCGCAGGCGCGCGGCGACGGTGGCTCCGCCGGTGCCAGCGCCGATAATCACCACGGCATGTTTGCGGATAGACGGTGCGTTGCTCATGAAGGCCTCGAATGGGTCGATAATGCCGTGGGCCCCCGGCCCGATCGGCGATGGACCCATTCTAGGCACCGGCCTTCATGAACAGAACGACGGATCGGCTATGTCCTTATGACCGGCGCACCAGGCCAGGCAGGTCCGGAAGGGCAGCGGGGATATCGCTTGTGTCGCGCCTGAAGCTGGCCTTCCTCCTCGACCCGCTTCAGGTAAGATGACGATCTGCCATGAAACATTTACCCGATTCACATCAGCTGGAAACCTTGTCCGTCTTTGTGGAAGGCAAGGTGCAGGGCGTCGGATTCCGGGCCGCCACCGTGCGCCAGGCGCATCTGTTCAAACTAGGCGGCTGGGTGCGCAACCTGCCCGATGGGCGCGTCGAGGCGCTGCTGCAGGGCCCGCACGCGGCCGTCGACCAGATGCTGTCCTGGCTGTTGCAGGGGCCGCCCGCAGCCCGGGTCACCCACGTCAGCCACCAGGAAACCCGCACCGAACGGCATTACGACCGTTTCGAGCAGGTCTGATCTCCTGACTGGCAAGCCTCAGCCAGGGTTGCCCGGTTTCTGCGTGCTGGCAATGGGCGGTGCTGGTTTCTCGCCCGCCTGGGCCTTTTCGATCACCAGTTCCACGCGGCGATTGCGGGCGCGGCCGTCGGGGTCGTGATTGTCTCCGATGGGGTGGGTATCCGCGTAGCCCACGGCTTTCAGGTGCGTCTTGTCGATGCCGTTGGTCTGCAGATAGCGGACCACGCTGCTGGCGCGCGCGCTGGACAGTTCCCAGTTCGAAGGGTACTTCGCGCTGGCCCGTAGCGGCACCGAATCGGTATGGCCCTCGACCGTCAGGTCGTAACCCTTTTTCGTCAGGACCTGCGCCATGCGTTTCAGGACCGACAGCCCATGACGGCTGAGGTCGGCCTGCCCCGGATCGAACAGGATCTCGCTGTTTACCCGCAGACTGACCGTCCGTTTGTTGACGATGACCTCGACCTCGCTGCCCAGTCCGCCCAACGGCAGGGCGGCGGCCAGGGACGCGCCCTCGGACGTCGCATCCACGGGCTTCTCCGCAACAGCTGGTGTTTCCGGCGCTTTGATGGATGTGGCCGACGAAGGCTGCGCCGTGGCGCCGGGGGTATCCGGTTGGAGAGCCTCCACGGGATCGACGGGCGGCTGTGACGTTTGGGCGGCGGCCACCAGGGGCACAGCAGGCTGGCTGGCAGGTTCGGACGGCGCCGCCGGCGTGGCGGATCGTGGTGTGGACGCTACCAACTCAGGATCTGTTGTGTCTGGAATGATGGAAACCGGGGGTACGGTTGCTGGAGCGCTGACTGCCGGGACATTCAACGGCGGAAAAGTCCCCGCCAGAGGGCCCAGCATGGGTTGCGAGGCAACTTGCGGCATGAATTCCGCCGTCGGCGCGGCCGGGTAGGGGGCGGACGTATCGGGAAGGGGGATCGCGGCGGATTTGGCGGCATCCATGACCGATGCGTCCGGTTCTCCGACGATGGATGCGATGGTGGGGCGGTCGGCGGGCGGCTCAGCGTGGCCCTTCCGGTTCATGGTGCCCGCGAACGCCAGCATGACGATGATCGCCACGAGCATCAGTGTCATCATGTCCAGATAGGTCAGGAACCAACTATCCTCATGCTCGGTCTGGACCGGCTGATCCAGCCCCCAACGGTTCGCGGACCCCGAACCATGACCGAGACGACGCCGCTCGTGCCGCGCGCGTTCGAGCTCGGCCTCGAGCGCATGCATGCGCTGCACGAACTCGCGCGCAGGCTGCAGTTCGGCGGTGCGCGATCTCATGCGGCCGGTTCCGCGCGCGGTGTGGCCTCGGTGTCCTTGATCTCGTCGCGGACATCGGCCACGAATGCCTTCAGGGTCTCGCGCATCAACGAAGGACTGCGCTTCTGGCTCATCATCGAGATGCCCTGCATGATCGTGTTCATCAGGACCAGCCGCTGCTCGGTGCGCCGTTCCAGCTTGACGGCGATGGGCTTGAAGACCAGATTGGCCAGCAGAACGCCGTAAAAGGTCGTCATCAGGGCCAGCGCCATCTGGCGGCCGATGACAGCGATATCGCCGCCGCCCAGCACGAACAGCAGATTCACCAGCCCGACCAATGTGCCCACCATTCCGAAGGCCGGGGCGAAACCCGCCATGACACGAAACAGCTGGGCTTCGGCGTGTTCCTTGGCCTTCATCCGGGCGATGCGCCACTGCAGGAGGTCCAGAATGTCGGATTCCGGGACATTGTCGATCACCAACTGGACGCCGCTGCGCAGAAAGGGATTGGACACGCGCTCCAGGGCTGCTTCAACCGTCCGGATATCGCTTTGCATCCAGATCCGGGCGATTTCCACCAGATCCTCCAGATCCTTGTCGATCTGCAGTTTTTCGTGGTGCACGATGCTGCGCATCAGGCCGAAGACGCGCATGACCTCGCGCAGCGGATACGCGATGAAAGTGGCTGCCGCCGTACCCACGAGCACGATGCCCAGGCCTGGCAGATCGATGAACAGGCGCGGATTCTCGGCGGAAAAAACCAAGACGATGGCCAGCAGCAGGATGCTGGCGACAATGCCGATCAGGGTCGAGGGATTCATGCGGGAGGCCGGCAGGAAAACCGGAGGGGCTGGACGAAAGTCTGCATCTTACCGTGATCCGTCCGGAAAACATGTGACATGGGCGCGTCAGGGCGGCATGCCGGGCGATGTCGCAGGCTTTAAAGCCACACCTTTGGTTCCTGTGTTAATTCGCATAATGTGTATTATGTAAAGTATAAGATAATTCCTCATACTGGTCTAAGAGTACGTCCGTAGTCTCTTCATTGCGCCACCCGCAAGGCCAACCACGACGAAGAAGACTGACTCACACAACCCAGGGCGATGGCGGAAAATGGGCATGGGCACCGCCTGGACCATTACCTTGTTCCTGGCCATCATCGCAGGAGACAGAAATTGGACGTTGCCGGCCTGATCCATAGCTACGGCTACCTGGCGGTCGCCGCAGGTACCCGTGCTGATCGGCCTGATGCTCAACCACCGTGCCGGCACCGCGTTCGCGATATGATTATCAATATCGTCAAGCACATCCTCGAATAAGGCATCACCATGCACACTGCCGTTAAGACTGCATTTTCGATCGCGACCGCCACGGGCCTGCTTCTGGTCGTGAGCATGGGCCAGGCCTGGGCGCACGCCCATCCGGTACAGCAGACCCCTGCCCCGGATACGACCATCAGTGCTCCTGGGGCCGTCACCATCGTCTATACCGAGCCGATCGAAGCTGCCCTCAGCAGCCTGAATGTGCTGGATGCGCAGGGCAAGCAGGTCAACACGGCAAAGGCCCATGTCACGGACAGCAACCACAAGTCGCTGGAGGTCGCTTTGCCAAAACTGTCATCAGGACACTACAAGGTTCAGTGGGCCGTCGTGGCGGACGATGGGCACCGCTCACACGGCAGCTATACCTTCGCCGTCAAATAGCGGATGAGCGTGGTAAGCCTGGCCGCCAACTGGTTACAGCCGTTTTTTTCCTTCTGGGTCGATGCCACACTCGCCGTCGTGGGGGGTGTGTGGGTGATGTCTGGTGCGGTTCCGCAGCGGACCCGAAAGCCGCTGCTCGCTGTCCTGCGCGCTGCCACTGTGCTGCTCGGGCTGGGGCTCGTTGCGTACCTGGGCGTGGCGACAGTGGCCATGACCGATACCGGCCCCGCTGATTTTGTCGGCTATCTGTGGATTGTCCTCACGGGGACGGACTTCGGTGTCATGATCTGGGTGGCAGCCTGTGCCTGGCTTATGCTGATGCTGACTGCGTTTTCAGAGCACGCCACACGACAGGCGGTCGACCGTCCACCTCCATGGGCACTGGTGCTTTGGGGTTCTGGTGGGGTTCTTCTTGCCTATGCACGTGCCGCCACAGGACATGCAGCCGACCAGGGGTTCTTCAGTCTCGCGATCATGGCACATACCGCGCATGTCCTCGCGGCGTGCCTGTGGGTCGGCTCGGCTGTCGTATCCGTTCGCCTTTTATCCCTTTGGAAGACTTGGACGCTGTCCGAGCAGAGCCGGCTGGCGCATCGGCTCTCGGCGCTTGCGACTATCGTTGTTCCCTTGGTGGCTGCAACGGGCGTCGTGGATGCCTTTCGTACGCTCGGTGAGGCAGCTCATGTCTGGGGGTCGCCGTACCTGTGGATATTGCTGGCCAAACTCGCGCTAGTCGCCGTGGTCGTGATTTTAGGCAGCTGGAATCGCTGGATCTGGATGGTGCCCCTGGATGCCGGCCGGGTGGATGCACTGCGCGGCTTTGCCACGGTCCTTGCGGTCGAGGCTATTGCGCTTTGCGGTGTGCTGCTGCTGGCCGCCAAACTGGGCACGATGGCTACGCCGACCTGACGGATCTTGCACGGCACAGACCAGTGCGGGCCACGGCCACGGCAGCGTCACCGCCGCTGCTGCTGTTCGGTGACTTCCTTTTGCATGCGCAGGACGTCAGCAGGCCAGGTGCTCTTGATGTAAGTGAGCACCGCAACGATCTGCTCATCGTTCAGTGTGCTGCCAAAAGCCGGCATGTCGCTCTGGTAACCGGGCGGCGCAGTGCGCCCGGGAACCAAGCTGTTCTTCACCAGGTCGACGAGCACCGCATCCGGGTGGTGCCAGGTGTGACCTGTACGATCATGCGGTGGGGCCGGCAATCGCCCGTTGGCCAGACGCTCGCGCCAGTTCGGCTGGCCCTGCAGCTTTGCGCCGTGGCAAGCTGCGCACGTGTTCGCATAAATTGCCCTGCCCTGTACGACCAGTTCCTGGTTTGCGGGGTCGATGAAAGTCGCGCCAGATGGGCGACTGGCCCAATACAGCAAGGCAACGCCAGCTAGTGCGGCGGCACCAGCGGCTGCAACGGCCCATTTTTTATTGAATTGAAGAAATGCCATGATCTGAGCTGAAACTGATTCTGTTCAACGGAGGTAAGTACCGCAGGCCTGGGAAGATCACTACTTGGGCGTGAGTGCGGACATCAGCCAACTGTCACCTTGCCCACCATCCCTGCTTCCATATGACCGGGGATAAGGCACGCAAAGTCCACCGTGCCGGTTTGATCGAAGGTCCATACCAGCCCGCCGATCTTGCCAGCTGCGAGCGTGATCATGTTGGGCTCGGCATGCTTCACCCCAGACATTTTCCGCATTTCCATGGCATGTTCCTTCAGGTCGGCCATCGTGCCTATCACCATCTCGTGCATGAGCCGCCCGGTGTTCTTCACAACGAAACGAATGGTCTCTCCCGCCTTCACCGGAATTTCGGCAGGCGTGAACCGCATGGAATCATCCATCTTGATTTCGACAGTGCGGGTGACCTGGGCTGAATCGCCAGGTCGGCCAATAGTGGATGGCGCCGCCGACATGGTGGACATATCGTGCCCCGGCATGCCGTGCGCAGGCGCGTCATGTCCGCCCGATGCCCAGGACAAGGCCGGCAAGATGCTCAGTGCCAGGATGGCAAAAGGTCTGTTCATCATTAGAATTTCTCTTGAAAATTGACATGAACCGGGGCTTTCCACGAACGCAGTTCCTGTTCATGTGACCGCGGGAACCGATACTCTACGGGAGTACGGCTGTCAGACTGATGACGCCACCATGACAATCTTGTCATCTACGCGTCATGGTGGCGTCACTTCCTCCCGACTAGAATCGAGCAACGGCTGTCTTGCAGTCCCCTTTCATATCGCAGCAACCCAAATATATGGGAGAGCAGGTTCATGACATTGCTCTTCATTGGGGATGAGGCCAATGATCACATCAAAGAGGATCCGCATGGACCACCATCACGCGCACCTTCATGACTCGCATTCAGGCCATGACCAAAATCGGGACATGGCGCAGTCTGTGGATCTTCCCGCAGGGACGATCTACACCTGTCCAATGCATCCCGAGATCCGGCAGGATCATCCGGGAAACTGCCCAAAATGCGGCATGACCCTCGAGCCGTTGATGCCCAGTCTCGATGACGAGAACCCCGAACTCAAAGATTTCACACACCGTTTCTGGTGGACGTTGCCACTGACCGTCATCGTGACCGTGCTCGCCATGTTCGGCCACCGGCTGGGCTGGTTCAGTATGGGCGTACAAACGTGGATCGAGCTGGTGTTATCGACACCCGTTGTACTCTGGGCTGGGAAATCCTTCTTCATTCGCGGTTGGCGATCGATCGTCAATCGCAGCCCGAACATGTGGACGCTGATTGGGCTGGGAACAGGGGCCGCATACGTCTATAGCGTCGTGGCGACGGTTGCGCCGGACGTATTTCCCGAGTCATTCGTGTCGATGGGGCGTGTTTCCGTCTACTTTGAAGCCGCAGTCGTCATTATTTCGCTGACCCTGTTTGGCCAGATACTTGAACTACGGGCCCGGTCGCAGACCTCGGCCGCCATCAAGTCACTGCTGGGGCTCGCACCCAAGACCGCTCGACGAATCAATGCGGATGGCTCCGAAGAAGACGTTCCGTTGACCCACGTCCATGAAGGGGATCGTATTCGCGTACGCCCCGGCGAAAAAGTGCCGGTGGATGGCATTGTGGAAGAAGGGAGTAGTTCGCTCGACGAATCGATGCTGACGGGCGAACCGCTTCCAGTTGGCAAGCGTCCGGGCGACACCGTGATCGGCGCAACGATGAATACCTCGGGTTCCCTGGTCATTCGCGCCGAAAAAGTGGGTTCCGCGACTGTGCTTTCGCAGATTGTTCAACTCGTTGCGCAGGCGCAGCGTTCGCGCGCGCCCATGCAACGCATGGCGGACATCGTGGCCGGCTACTTTGTCGTGGCTGTGGTGATGATTGCGGTGACCACCTTTATCGTCTGGGGCTTGTTCGGTCCTCAACCGAGCTGGGTGTATGGCTTGATCAATGCCGTCTCCGTCCTGATTATTGCGTGTCCTTGCGCGCTGGGGTTGGCCACACCCATGTCGATCATGGTGGCAACCGGTAAAGGCGCCACCCAAGGCGTGCTCTTTCGCGACGCGGCCGCGATCGAAAACTTCCGCAAGGTTGACACCCTGATCGTCGACAAAACGGGGACCTTGACCGAGGGGCGGCCGACATTCGAGCAAGCCATACCTGCAGAGAACGCAACGGAGGATGACGTCCTGCGGCTTGCGGCCAGCCTCGATCAGGGCAGCGAACACCCTCTTGCGCATGCCATCGTGGAAGCCGCCCACGAACGCGGCCTCTCCTTAAGCGCCGTCAATGAATTCGAATCCAGCAGCGGTATTGGTGTTCGTGGAGAAGTCGACGCAAAGCGGCTTATTCTCGGCAACACTACCCTGATGCAGCAAGAGGGCGTGGATACCGCTGTCATGACTGAAGCCGCCGACTCATTGCGCGCCAAAGGCGCAAGCGTCATGTTTCTGGCAGCGGATGGCCGACTCATTGGCCTGTTGGCAGTCTCAGATCCCATCAAGAAGAGCACACCAGAAGCAGTTCAGAACCTGCATGACGCGGGAATCCGCGTGATCATGGCGACGGGCGATGGCGTCGCGACGGCTCATAACGTTGCGCAGCAGCTGAACATCGATGAGGTCTACGGAGAAGTGAAGCCCGCCGACAAGCTGGACCTCGTTACCCGCCTTCAGGCGGAAGGCCGGATTGTCGCTATGGCTGGAGACGGTATTAACGATGCGCCGGCGCTCGCCAAAGCCGATGTCGGCATCGCCATGGGAACCGGCACCGATGTGGCGATGAGCAGCGCGCAAGTCACCCTGGTCAAGGGAGATTTGCGTGGGATTTCCATTGCCCGCCACCTCTCAGAGAGAACAATCGCGAACATGAAGCAGAACCTGGGCTTCGCATTCATATACAACACGCTGGGCGTGCCACTGGCAGCGGGCGTCTTGTACCCCTTTACCGGGCTATTACTTTCACCCATGGTTGCCGCGCTGGCAATGAGCCTGAGTTCAGCATCCGTGGTTCTCAACGCCTTGCGCCTGCGGAATTCGGCTTAACTGAGGAAATAACGGCGGTTTCAATACGTGACGGATCTCTTCAGGCAATCAATCTCTGGAAAAGGGCTTGCCGTTGAAGTCGACAGTCACCAGATTGCCGTCCTGCACACCCATGCCTGGCGCATTCGAGGGCATTCCAGGCGCGGCCACGCCCTTCACTGAAGTATCCGCCAGAAGCTTGCGCACGACGGTTGCCGGCACGTGCCCTTCGACGAGTTGACCTGAAGCTTCCACCACGCCCGTATGGCAAGAGGCAAGCTCCATCGGCACACCCAATTTCTGTTTGACGGAAACGATATCATTCGTCTTGATCGCCTTCACTTCAAAACCGGCGTCACGCATGTGGCTGACCCAGCCGGAGCAACAGCCGCAGTTGGGATCCTGATAAACGGTAATTGCACTCCCGGCTGCGTATGCACCTGATGACGCCACTGAGAGCATCGTCATGGCAAGCCACTTTTTCATGAATAAACTCCTGATAAATTCAATATCGGACGGGACCAGCACGCCTGCACGGATCACTTGCGCTGCCGCAAGATAACATCTGCCTGCGCCTTCATCACGGTCATTTTATCCACCTGTGCCTGACCACCGGATGACCGGCTCATTACAATATTGTCATCGAGGGATCATCCTGATGTCAGGCATCGCAGACGGCCGATGTGCCTTCCCTTCCTGATTACCGATAGAAAGGCAGCCGACGCCCGCAACCGCCACACCATCAACACCCGTTTTGGGTTAATTTCCGGAGGATATCCTCATGACCAGCCAAGCACCCTCGCTTCGCCACACCGCGTTTCGAAAATTGCACGAAAGCGGCTGCTTCATTCTCCCTAACCCCTGGGATCCGGGGTCGGCTCGCTGGCTGGAACAGGCTGGGTTCAAGGCGCTGGCAACCACCAGCGCAGGATATGCCTTTTCGCGGGGAATGCCGGATCGCAAGATCGGTGTCGATGAGGTGCTGCGCCATTGCACCGAGTTGGTACAGGCGACTCAACTGCCAGTGAATGTCGATTTCGAGGACGGCTATGCGAGTACCCTTGAAGGACTGAGGGAAAACGTCCAAAGGTGTGTCCTTACAGGCATATCGGCGTTGTCGATCGAAGATTCCGTGCAAGACGCACAAGGGACGCGACTGTATGATTTCGATAGCGCGGTTGCACGCATGCGGGCGGCACGCGAAGCTATCGACGCCATAGACCCGAACGTCATGCTGGTTGGGCGCGCCGAGTGCTTCCTGGTCGGTCAGCCTGATCTCGACGAAACGCTCAAGCGCCTATCGGCATATGCTGAAGCGGGGGCGGACTGCCTCTATGCACCTGGACTTTCCACCAAAGAACAGATCAGCGCCGTTGTCAAAGCCGTCGTGCCCAAGCCCGTGAATATCATGATGGGTCCCGCCGCCAAGCTCGGTTTCAAGACGCTCAGGGATATCGGCGTGCGTCGAATCAGCACCGCCAGTACTCTGGCGCTTGCCGCGTGGACCGGGTTTGCACAGGCGGTGGATCGACTCAAAAACCAGGAAATTGATGGGTTTGGTAATTCTGTCGATTACTTTCAGCTCTGCGAACGGTTTAAAGAGACGGCTCGATAAAGCATGACGGTCTCGTGCCGATGCTGGTGGGCTATTACAGCAGCACAGGGCTGTCCGGCAATTCCCCCAATGATTCACCGTCACCAGCTGGAAAATGTTTTGCGAGGCAGTGTGTCACTGCCAGGACCCCTGCTTCCACCCCCTGCAAATAGCGGCCCTGGCCAAAGGTGACTTCCATCGAACGGCAGATCTTTGCCCATTCCTGGGTGCCGACCTTCACGTGAATGCCGCGATCGGCAACGATCTCAACGGCTCGATCCGCCAATAAAACATAGATCAGCACACCGTTGTTGTGTTCGGTGTCCCATACCCGCAAGAGGGAAAATACCTCGATGGCACGCTCATTGGCCGTCTGACCGCGCAGCAGTGCCGCACTATTCAGTGCGCCCTCCACCGCGACGCGGATTTGGCCAGCATGGGTTTTTTCACTTTGTGTGATGGCTGTTTCGATGGCTCGTAAGGTGGGTGGGGTAAAAATTCTTTTGACTTGCCAGCTTGTCGTCACGAGATGCAGGCAAATGCGTTTGAGGTCCATCTTTACCACCTCCCCGAGGCGCCACCGCCTCCAAAGCCACCACCGAATCCTCCGCCGCCCCGGCCGAACCCCCCAGACCCGCCCCCGCCACTATGCCAACCGCCACGTCCACCCATGCCTCCCCCCACCAAGGTGAACACAAAGGCGATCAACCCAGCCCCTAATGCCACCGAGAAGGCCCCGATAAACAGCCAAGCCAGCACTGCGGCACCGCCACCCGCGGCAATGGCCGCAGGGAACCTCCCGAGGGCCTGCCGCAGGATCCCTCCGATGACGAGCACCAACAGGAAGATGACTGGCACCAGTTGCCCGAAAGCGCCATCGTCATTGCGGTCACGTCGGGTGGGTGCGGGTAGCGGCTCGCCGTTGACTAATCCGATCATGCGATCGACCCCAGCCTCGATACCGCCATAGAAGTCGCCCTGTTGAAAGCGTGGCACGATGACTTCACTGATGATGCGCTTGCTGGTGGCGTCGTTGAGCACGCCCTCCAAGCCATAACCGACCTCGATGCGCAGCGTTCGGTCATTTTTGGCGACAATCAACAGCGCGCCATCATCTACGTTCTTGCGCCCGAGCTTCCACTGCTCAACCACGCGAAGCGAATACTGCTCGATTTGCTCATCTCCCGTGGTTGGAATGATAAGTACGGCAAGCTGACTCCCTTTGGCGGCTTCGAAGGCCTGCAGCTTTTGCTCCAAGGCCGCTGTCTGCTCACGGGTCAAGGTGGCTGTTCGGTCAGTGACGCGAGAAGCCAAAGGGGGGATAGGCACTGGCTGAGCAACGGTAGCCAAGCTCCAACACAGCGTGGCTACCGCCAGTAAGATCCTCACCCCACGCGAGGTTCTCATTTGCTACCGCCCTGGGCGCCTGCCTGTCCCGTCCCGGTGGACGTGCCGAAATCAACACGCGGCGGGGCGGAAATGGCTTTTTCATTTTCCACGGCAAAACTCGGCTTCACCTTGTAGCCGAAGGCCATTGCGGTGAAGTTGGACGGGAAACTTCTTACCGTAATGTTGTAGTCCTGAACGGCTTTGATGTACCTGTTGCGTGCAACGGTAATCCGATTCTCGGTGCCCTCGAGCTGCGCTTGCAAGTCGCGGAAATTGGCGTCGGATTTCAGTTGTGGGTAATTTTCCGAGACCACCAACAGTCGGGATAGCGCACCCGTCAACTGGGCTTGTGCCGCTTGGAACTTGGCAAAGGATTCGGGATCATTCAACAGCTCTGGCGTCACTTGGACCGACCCGACTCGTGCGCGAGCGTTCGTGACTTGTTCCAGCACGTCTTTTTCATGAGCCGCATACCCTTTGACGGTGTTGACCAAATTGGGAACGAGATCCGCCCTGCGCTGGTACTGGTTCAACACCTCCGACCAGTTCGATTTGACCTGTTCGTCGCTGGACTGCAACGTGTTATAGCCACAGCCGGAAAGGCTCAGCGTCAGCACAATTAGCAGCAGAGTCCATACTTTGCGCATGAGCGCTCTCCTTGATCACGAAATAACCTGACCCATCATACCGAACACCATGCCGCCATGCGGGATGGTGTTCGGTATGATGACCTCTGCTGTCGCCCGCGTCCGAGCTCAGACTGCGGAGCTGCGTCGCTCTATGAACAAAACGGCACCCCGGGACTTCTTGGCTTGGGATTTGGCCTCAGACGCTGCCTGGGCGACCTGGTGGTGCGATTCATAGTCGCCCGGCTCCACTTCGACGGCGCCCAGCGACAACGTGGGCAGATCGTAATGGCGGCACTGGCCCTGACGATCTTCCGCTTCGTAGCCTTCAGATGCGCTCACGCCCGCATCGGCCAGTTTGCGGGCGAGCTCATTGGAAAAGTCCGCCAGCATGCGCTCGCACCGCAAACGCCAATCAGCACTGCGAAACAGCAGAAGGAAATCGTCACCGCCAATGTGGCCGAGAAAATCCTGCTGTACATCGACATGGCGCGACAGCACACTGCCAAGCAGCCGGATCACCTCATCGCCTTGCTGATAACCGAAAACATCGTTGAAGGGTTTGAAATTGTCCAGATCGGCGTAGCACACGCTGAAAGACAGGCCGCTTGCCAAATACCGCTGGATCTGCCGATCGATCGGCACATTGCCTGGAAGCTGAGTCAGCGGGTTGGCATGACGCGCGGCGCGCAACTGCATGCGGGTGAGCGCCAGCAGAAGATCCTGGCTCGAGCCGATTCCCAGGTAACGCCCGTGCCGTGTGATCAGGAAGTCGCTGACCATACCATTGCCCTCGGCCAGTGAGCGGCTCAGCGCGATCAGGGGTGTGCGCATCTCAAAAACCTGAGGCTTGTCGTCCATGAAAATCCGGCATGGTTTGCGGCCGTAGACCTCCCTCTGATACGGCTGGGAGAACCGCTCGACCAGGCCGCCGCGGGTCAGGATGCCCACAGGGACGCCCTCATCCACCACAGGCAGGGTGTGCAGATCCGAGTGAGCCATGAACCTCTCGAGGACGATCTCATTGGGCGTGTCGGAACTCACGCTGGGGACACGCCGCAGCAGCTGTACCGCCCTTCCCTCGGTTTCGTCGACAGGCAAATCCAGTTCGGTGCCGGATGACGACACGAGCAGGTGCCGGTCGGCGAGACGTACGGAAGCCGCATGAATCCGGTCCTGATCCGGCTCGGCGGACGGACGTTCGATGAAGTACCCTTGAAGGAAGGCCACCCCCTGATCCCCCACGCAGGCGAAATCTTCCTGCGTCTCGATACCCTCCGCAATCACAACGGCACCCGCCACGGCCGCGATATCGCTGACTGAGCGCATCATCTGCTGACGCAGCAAATCGTTGTGGATGCCCAATGAAAAGGTTTTATCGATCTTGACGAATTCTGGGCGTAATTCCAGCCAGCGCCCAAGATTCGAGGAACCTGCCCCCAGGTCATCTATTGCAAAACGCACGCCTCGGGAGCGGAATCTGCCCAGAATGGGCTGCAGGACATCCCACGAGCCATCATCTGCCTGCTCGGTCAGCTCCATCACCAGCCGCTCGCCTGCCAGGCCCGTTTGGGCCAGTAGCGTGCCGATGTTCAAGCCCTGCTCCTCGGCGCATACCAAGGCCCGAGGGCTGATGTTCACGAACAGCTGCCCGCTCAAACCCAATGCCACAAAGCGATGAACAATGGCACGCACACAGTGATGCTCCAGGGCGACACTCAAACCGACGCTGTGTGCCGCCGCGAACAGCGCAGCGGGCTGATGCAGCGTCCCGCTCTCGGGGCCACGAATCAGTCCTTCGTAGCCGAGGACAGTCCCCTTGTGCGGCCAGAGAATGGGCTGGAACACCGGCGTCAGACTATCCGAGGCCAGCAGTCCGCTCAACTGATGATAGAGCGCCGATTGTTTGGCGGCCGGCACAGCCTGTGGCAATCCCCCAAGCCCGACGACTGAAGACACCGAATCCATTCATTTACCGTGAGTTCACGCAGCGAACTGCATCTTAGCCAGAATGGATGACAGATTTGTGACTCGGCAAGTCCCTCCCCGGCTGGTCGAGGGGATCTTCCATCCCATATCCCGGCCTACCTGGGATGCCGATGCTGATGGTGAATATCCGGATAATGCGGATGCCGATGCGTGATGGCTTCGTGCCGATGTTCGTGCGTATGCGGCTCGGTGCCATCCCAGGGAAAGTCATGATGATGCTGGTGATGTTCATCATGCACATGCCGGTGGCTGTGCAGCAGCGGCTCGTGCGTATGCAGATGGTCATGCCGCTCCGTGAGATGCAGCCAGACGCCCGCTGCCATCAGGACGGCGGCAATCCAGAATGCGACCGGTGTCGATTCGCCGTAGCCCATGATGGCGATGGCGGCCCCCATGAAGGGCGCTGTGGAGAAATAGGCCCCGGTTCTTGCCGAGCCCAAGCCACGCAGCGCCAGCACGAAGAGCACGAGACTGACCCCGTAGCCAGCTAGGCCGACCACCATGGACTCAACGGTCAAGGACCAGGCGGGCAGCGAATAGCCCAGCGCCAATGCGATTGACGTGTTGGTGACGCCTGCGATCAGCCCTTTGGTGCCGGCGAGGAACACGGCGTCGGTTGCGGACACCTTGCGCGTGAGATTGTTGTCCAGCGCCCAGCATAGGCAGGCAGCGGCGACGGCAAGGTTGCCCAGGGTGCCGCCAGAGGCGAACATCGCGTTTTGCGGGAGCGTCAGTAGAACCCCGCCCGCCACAATGAGGCACATGCCGATGACGATCCGTCGGTCCGCGTTCTCATGGAATACCACCCAGGCCAGGACCGCGGTCAGAACCGCTTCCAGGTTCAACAGCAGAGAGGCCTGAGACGCCGACGTATGGCTCAGGCCCACCATCAACAGTACTGGCCCAAAAATGCCGCCACTGGCGATCGCCCCCAGCAGCCAGAGCCATTCCCGGCCGCTCAGACGCGGCACCGCGACGGTGCGTTCCCTGACGAGGCGAAATGCCCACAAGCCGACGCCACTTCCTAGATACAGCAGGCCAGCCAGCAGCACGGGGGGCATATTCCCCACGAGTTGCTTGGCAAATGGCGTGCTCGCGCCAAAAAGCAGTGCGGCACCGAGTGCGGCTGCGGCTGATCTGGATAGGTTCATGACGAAAGCGGCAAGCATAAGCAGCTATCCAGCGCAACACGACAGCTGCTTCACGTCCTTGCTGAAGGTTTGCGCGGCGAGCTTCAGGCCCTCGACCATCGTCAAATAGGGGAACAACTGATCGGCTAGCTCCTGCGCCGTCATCCGGGCGCGGATCGCAAGCGCCGCGGCCTGAATCAGCTCACCGGCCCCCGGTGCGACCGCCTGCACGCCGATCAGTCGATGACTGTCGGCCTCGATCACCAATTTGATGAAGCCGCGTGTGTCGAAGTTGGCGAGTGCGCGCGGCACGTTGTCGAGTGTGAGCGTGCGGCTGTCTGTTTCGATGCCGGCACGGTGAGCTTGCTGTTCACTTTGGCCCACGGTCGCGATCTGCGGGTCGGTGAACACCACCGCCGGCGTCACAGTTAAATCCAGCGTCGCGTCGCCGCCGGTCATGTTGATTGCCGCGCGCGTGCCTGCCGCCGCCGCCACATACACGAACTGCGGCTGGTCGGTGCAGTCGCCAGCGGCGTAGATGTGCGGGGTACTGGTGCGCATGCCGGCGTCGATTTCAACCGCTCCTCGCACGTTGATGGCAACTCCAGCCGCTTCGAGGGCAAGGCTGCGCGTGTTCGGCTCGCGGCCTGTCGCGACCAGCAGGCGATCGGCGCGTAGTTCACCGTGACCCGTCGTCAGCACGACCTCGCCATCCAGAGAGTCGACCTGGCTGATTTGCGTGTGCTCCAGCACTTCAATGCCCTCGCCGCGGAACGCTGCCGTCAAGGCCTCGCCAATGGCGGGGTCCTCGCGGGTGAACAGTTTGCTCCGCGCGAGGACTATGACGTGGCTGCCGAGCCGAGCGAAGGCTTGCGCCAGTTCGACGGCCACGACCGATGAACCGATCACGGCCAGGCGCTTCGGGATGGTGTCGCTTGCGAGCGCTTCTGTCGACGTCCAGTAGGGTGTGTCCTCGAGGCCAGGGATCGGGGGAAGTGCCGCACTAGCGCCAGTGGCGATCAGACAGCGGTCAAACGCGACGTCTTGTCGTCCGCCGTCATTCAGTTGCACCAGAAGGCTATGGCTGTCATTGAATCGTGCCTCGCCGTGCAGCACTGTAATAGCTGAGTTGTCGGCCAGGATAGCCTCGTACTTGGCATGTCGCAGTTCCTCGACGCGTGCCTGTTGCTGGGCCAGCAGCCGCCCGCGCAGCACTTTTGGCGGCACGGGAGGCAGGCCGTCATCAAACGGGCTGGTGCGGCGCAGTTGAGCGATATGAGCGGCGCGGATCATGATCTTGGATGGCACGCAGCCGGTATTGACGCAAGTGCCCCCAATCGTGCCGCGCTCGATGAGCGTCACCCGCGCGCCCTGCTCGACGGCCTTGAGCGCCGCAGCCATCGCCGCACCGCCGCTTCCGATCACGGCAACGCGCAGCTTATCGTCTCGATGGTCGGCTCCGTTTGCCCTACTCGCATCTTTGACTCGTTCGCTTGGCTTTGCAGGCGCTTGTCCCGACGCGCCCTTGACGCGCTCCGTGCGTGGCTCGCCGATCATAGGGGCGGTTTTCAACCGGGTCATGATTGATTTCCTTTGATTGTTGCTCGATGCTGTAACCTTACTTCCGTAGTCAACTACGGGGGCAAGCGTGATAGAGCAAGGCTCGGAAAACCTGACCATCGGTACTTTTGCTAAAGCGGCCGGGGTCAATGTGGAAACGATCCGGTTTTATCAGCACAAGGGATTGCTGCCGACTCCGAAGCGACCGTACGGTGGCATCCGTCACTACGGTAGCACGGATGTGGCGCGGGTAAAGTTTGTGAAGTCCGGCCAGCGATTGGGGTTCAGCCTCGACGAGATCGGCCAGCTCCTGATCTTGGAGGATGGCGCCCACTGCAGCGAGGCGGCCGAGCTGGCCGCGCAGCGACTGAGCGACGTCCGTGCCAAGCTGGCTGATCTGGCCCGGATCGAGGCGGCTTTATCCCGGCTGGTCAGTGACTGTCACACCATTCAGGAGAGTGTCCGGAATTTTGTGGGCGAGGCATAACATGAGAGAAAACGATCATGGATATGCCCGTGAAACACAAGAAACCATCCATCGCGGCGCAGGCGGCCGCCCGCGAGGCGCGGCTGCCCAAGCTGCCTGAGCACCTACTGGACGGCCTGGTCGAAGGCCCGATGTCAGCCATGGAGGTCGAGGACCTGATCGATGCCTTCGGCCGCGCGGTCATCGAGCGGGCCATGGGTGCGGAGATGAACGTGCACCTGGGCTACCGCCCCGGTGAGGACAAGCCCGCCGCGCAGACCGATGAGCGCAACGGCGTGAGCACCAAGACGCTGCTGACCAAGCACGGTTCGGTGCAGGTACAGCTGCCCCGAGACCGCGACGGCAGCTTCGAGCCGGTGCTCATCCCCAAGCATGAACGCCATTTCGCCGGGTTCGATGAGCGCATCATTGCCCTGTATGCCCGTGGCATGAGCGTGCGCGAGATCCAGGCTTTTCTCGCCGAGACCTATGGCACGAACGTTTCGCCCGAGCTCATCAGCGAGGTGACCAACGAGGTGATGGCCGAGACCGTCGCCTGGCAGAACCGCCCCTTGGAGCGCATGTACCCGGTCGTCTTATTTGACGCACTGCGGGTGAAGATCCGCACTGATGGTTTGGTGGTCAACAAGGCCGTCTACCTGGCCCTGGGCATCGACGCCAACGGGGAACGCGACGTGCTGGGGCTGTGGATCGAACAAACCGAGGGCTCAAAATTCTGGCTCAAGGTCTTCAATGAACTGAAAAACCGAGGCTGCCAGGACATCCTGATCGCCGTGGTGGATGGCTTAAAGGGCCTGCCCGAGGCCATTAACGCGGTCTTCCCGAAGACGACGGTGCAGACCTGCATCGTGCACCTGATGCGCAACAGCTTGGATTACGCGGGCTGGAAGGACCGTAAATTGGTCGCTGCCGCGCTCAAGCCCATCTATACCGCCGCCAACGAACAGCAGGCCCGAGAGGCCCTGCAGGCCTTCGCCGATGGCCCCTGGGGTACCCGCTACCCGACCATTGTGGCCGCCTGGGAACGGGCTTGGGAGCATGTGGTGCCGTTCTTCATCTTCCCGCCCGATATCCGGCGAGTGATCTACACCACCAACGCCATCGAGAACATGAACCGGCAGCTGCGTAAAATTATCAAGAACCGGGGCCAGTTCCCCAGCGATGAGGCGGCTGTGAAGCTGCTGTGGCTGGCGCTCAGAAACATCCTGGCCAAGCCATCCCGATCCGTTCACACTTGGAAGGCGGCGATGAACCAGTTCGCCATTCTGTTCGGTGAACGGTTCACTGAGGCCAGGGATTAACCAATGTCAAATCGCCCCGCCCACAAAAAATCTGACACTCCCCCATTCAGGGCAATGTGTCGTGCCCGCTGATCGCCGCCCTGCAGCAACGCTAATTGATGGCGCGCTTGCCACGCAGAGTACCCGGCGAAAAGCCATAAGTACGCTTGAATGCGCGGCTGAATGCGGCTTCCGTGGCGTAGCCGGCAACTTCCGACGCCTGCGCCAAAGTCAGGCGCTCGTTGAGCAGCGCCTCGTGTGCGCTCTGCATACGCAGCCGGGTAAGATAGGCCATGGGTGCCACGCCGACGGTACCCGCGAAATTCCGGGCAAATGTAGCGCGCGACATATGCGCAAGCTTGGCCAACTTGTCGACACTCCAGTCGGCCGCGATGTCCCCGTGCATCGCCAGCAGCGGTGGAAATAGTTTAGGGTCGGCCAACGCTCCTAGCACCCCACGCTGCACTTGTCCGTGTTGAAGGCAGTGGCGCAGTACTTGAATGAACAGCGCGTCCGAAAGCTTGTCGAGAACGGTGGCGGCGCCAGGCGCATCGCCGCTTGCCTCGTGCATAATCAGCGTCAATAGCGAAGCCGCTTCGCTTCCTTTTGTGTCGCGGCGCATCACGACCTGCGCCGGCAGCGCTGCCAGCAGCACTTCGGCAAGCGGTGAGCCGAATTCGAAATAACCGCATAGCAGTAGCGTGGTCGCATCATCCTGAGCATCCCGTACCGAGATGACCCGGTGCTCCGCAGGCCGCAAAAACATGACGGTATCCCCAGCCGCGAGCGCAATTTCATGATGCGCGCGACCGATCTGCATCACACAATTGCCTGCGGCAACGAGGTGGAACATCGCCTTGCGTTCATACTCGGCATCGAGGATCCAAGTCCCACAGTGGGTGCTGCGGTGAAAAACCCGTGTCTCGAGGCGTAGCTGACGCATCAACAGGCTGAGGTTGTCCATGCATGGATCCAGTGAGACGTTTGGACAAGTATATGCGCGCGACGGGCATGGTCTCGCACGGTGGCACAGCCGATACTGGACTGGTGCCGTCTAGCACGGTCAACACGCAACCAAGGAACCAGCATCATGACCGAATTTGTGACTCACACCATTGAATCCGCGCCCGTCGCCGCTCGTCCAGCGCTTGAGGCGGCGAAGGCCGAGCTCGGATTCATCCCCAACCTCTATGGCAACCTGGCTGAGGCACCAGCGGCGCTGCAGGCCTATTTCGACCTGTCCGCCCAGTTCGATAAAACTTCCTTGACGCCGGTGGAACGCCAAGTCACGCTGCTCGCCATCAGCGTCGAGAACAATTGCGAATTCTGTGTGGCCGCGCATTCCGTCATTGCGCGTAAGATGGTCAAAGTGCCGGACGCGGTAGTCGATGCGTTGCGCGCGGGTACCACTCTGCCGGATACCCATCTCGAAGCACTCGCCGCATTCACGCGGGCAGTGGTACGCGAGCGCGGTTTTGTCCCATCGGCAGCTGTCGACACATTCGTCAAGGCAGGTTTTACCCGCCAGCAGGTCATCGAGGTCGTTCTCGCCGTGTCGATGAAAACCTTGAGCAACTACGCCAACCACCTGACCCATACCAAGACCAACCCCGAATTCGCTGCGGAGAGCTGGAAACGGAAGATGTAATCGCATGAGCGGCCTCTTCAACGAGGGGCCTCTTCATCCAAAAGAATACGTCCGGCACCTGAGCCACCCAACGACGTTTTTACTTAGGATCGTTTCCCATGCCACTACCTTTGATTGCCGTCTTTGACGCCTATGGCACGCTATTCGACGTCCATTCGGCTGTACGTCGTGTGGCGGGATCCGCCGGTGCGAACGCTGGGCGCGTTTCCGCACTCTGGCGCGACAAGCAACTCGAATATTCCTGGACCCGGAGCTTGATGGGCCGCTATGCCGACTTCTGGCAGGTCACGGAAGACGCCCTCGACTATGCCCTGTCAACCTGCAAAGTCGATGATACAAAGCTGCGAGGCGCGCTGCTCACTGCCTATCGTACCTTGGATCCGTATCCGGACGTCCGTGCGGCTTTGACAGGCTATCACGACCTCGGCGTACGCACCGCCGTGTTTTCCAATGCAACACCAAGCATGTTGCACGACGCGCTGGTCTCGGCGGGCCTCGACGAGATCGTCGACACTACGTTTTCGACCGACACGCTGAGGCGCTACAAGCCAGCGCCCGAAGTCTACGCCCAAGCCTGCAAGGCATTTAGCGTGAAACCGGAAACTATCGTGTTCCATTCATCTAACGCCTGGGATGCAGCCGGCGCGGCATCGTTCGGCTGGCGAACGTTCTGGATCAACCGGACGCACGGCGCACCCGAGTACACGTGGGCGGACTTTAACGAATGCTCGAGCCTGGACGCTGTCCTGGCCCGCGTGAGCGCCGTCAAACAAACCCCGTAAACTCTTGACGATTTTCCACCGTTTCGGGCGTGGGATTTCCCTCAACCTGCAGCCTGTGTCTCCGAGTTCGATCGGATAGCAAGCCGACCGTAGGTGCCGCCCAGTACGGCACCCCAAATCAGATGCATGACCAGCGTCAATACAGGCGCCATCATACCGATCTCCAGTCCAAAAATCCCCGCGCCTGCCATAGGTAGGGGAAACAGCATCATCAGTAGCCAGGGTAGTACGGAAAATGATAGACCTTTGAGCAAAGTGTTTTTGCCCGGTAATCGGTTGTATAGCAGAACAAAAAGCCCTCCCCATACGACCGTGCCAAGCACGAAGTGTGCCAGCCAGCCTACAGCGGGTACGTCGGGCATTCCCATTTTTGCATGAGCCATCCCACTGAGCATAATTATCGGGTTTAGCGTCGGCATAACGCCCATAGCGCCTTTTATTAGCATCAGAAGGGACAGCACCACCGTGGCAACGAAGCCTGCAGCCATTGCCTGGACATAACGATTCATGATCTTCAATCTCCTCGTGGATAGATATACAAAATTTCGAGTCTGGGCCTTTATGGTCTGTTCCATTGCCCGCCTAACCACTAGAGGCCTTGAGATAGGAAAAGGGTTCGCTGTAGCCGCGAAATCAAATGAGCTTGACACATCTAAAGGCGCAATAAAAATTCACTACACTGGGGGTTGATCGCACAACGCCATCGTGTGCCCGATGGCTCGGGGACGGCACGGGCGATTGACTACTGCCTCAAGCGCTGGGAGGCGCTGACCAGGTACGGTGGCATCCGTCACTACGGCAGCACGGATGTGGCGCGGGTAAAGTTCGTGAAGCCCGGCCAGCGATTAGGATTCAGCCTCGACGAAATCGGCCAGCTCCTGATCTTGGGGGATGGCGCTCACTGTAGCGAGGCGGCTCTCTCCAGGCTGATCAGTGACTGTCACGCCATCCAGGGTAATGTGTCGTGCCCGCTGATCGCCGCCCTGCAGCAACGCTAATTGATGGCGCGCTTGCGCTCGCTACGGGCCCGGATGGCCTCCATCAGGCCAACGAACCAGCAAGCGGGGCATCCCCGCATCAAATAGATCGCCAGGGGTAGCAGGACGAGCGCTGGCCAAAAATATGGAGCCAGAACGATCGCGCCCACGATGGATGCCAGGGCCATGACACCTCGAACCAGTTGCGCCGTTACAGAAGTGCTGCAGTACATGGGAAGCCTCTCGCGCCGGAAATGGGATGTTCAGTGAAATGATGGAAGTCGGTCGCAGAATCGAAACGTCCCATCGGTAATCATGAGAGGCGGCAAACATTGAAAACGATTCGCCTGCTCACCAAAATGGGGGTCCGAGAGATGGAGACGGATTTCGCCGCTCAGCCGTGCGGATTTTTCAATTCGGACGCGAACCGTTTGGGTGCTTCCCTGCCTCTTAGGGAACGACCGCTGGTCGAAGGTCAGGGCCTTATACGCTCCGCACAACTTCGATGTTTTGCCATCATCAAACCCACCCCGGAAGCCGGAATACTTCCACTTAGGAGCAATCCATGAACGCCAAACTGACACTGCCTCTTCTTACCGAAGACACCGCTCCTGAAAAGGGCCGTGAGCTCCTGAGCAACACGCACAAGAAACAGGGGTTCATTCCCAACATGTATCGGGAAATGGCTCACGCCCCTGGCGCGCTCTCGACCTACCTCCATGGGTACGACTGGTTTCGCAAGGAGTCCGGCTTTACGCCGGCGGAGCAGGAAGTCGTATTGCTGGCCATCAGCCGGGAAAATGCCTGCCACTACTGTGTAGCCGCCCACAGTATGATCGCCGAAAAGGTATCGAAGGTACCACCGCAGGCGATTCAGGCAATCCGTGAGGGCGCGGCGATTCATGATCCGAAGCTGCGCGCTCTGGCCGCCTTCGTCAAGGAAATGGTGCAGACGCGGGGCAATCCGTCTCAGGCGAGCTTGCAAGCCTTCACCAACGCTGGCTATAGCGAGCAGCAGGCCCTGCAGGTCGTGCTCGCCATCGCCGTCAAGACGATCTCGAACTACACCAATCACCTGTTCGATACCCCCGTAGATGCAGCCTTTGCGTCCTACGCTCTGCCGACAGGGGAAAAGGGTTCGGTGTAGCCGGGAAATCAAGCAAACTGGATACATTCATTCTGTAGCAAAAACCGAAATAAAAATCAGAGAACCGCGAACCCTTTCAAGTCCTCCCCCGCTCTTATCAAGCGTCAGGGTTCTCCTGACCATTTTGGAGATGACGCATGAACGGTTCACACCTGTTGAAATCCACGCTGCTTTGTGCCGCTGCACTGGGCGCTACAGCAGCCACCGGCCTGGCCATAGCCCAGCCCATGAAAATGACGCCCGAGATGATGAAGGCCGCGCAGCAAAAAACCATGAAGGTCATGAAGGAGGAGCACTATTCCAAATGCTTTGGTGTCAACGCCGCGTACAAGAATGACTGCCAGTCCCCGGGCCATTCATGCGCCGGGCAGGATGCCAAAGCACACGACCCGGCATCGTTCGTCCTGATGCCTGCCGGGGTTTGCGAGAAAATCGGTGGCAGTCCCAAGTCCTCTTGACCTGCGTCTCGTGATGTCGGATTCCATCGCAATGATGCATCCTATGCCGGTTCGCGCCGGTATAGGGTTGCGCGCCCCGCATGTCGCGCGTGTGCTGCATGAGCAGCCGTCCATCCCATGGCTCGAAACGCATTCCGAAAATCTGTTTGCGCTTGGCGGGCCACTTCAAGACGCCATGACGCGCATTCGGGAGAACTACCCCTTGAGCCTGCACGGCGTCGGGTTGTCGCTCGGGTCCGCCGACAGGGTGGATGCGGCGCACCTGCGGCGCCTTCAGGAATTAGTGGATCGTTATGAGCCCGAACTGGTGTCTGAACACTTGTGTTGGGGTGCTGTCGGCGACCGCCATAGCAACGACCTGTTGCCACTGCCCTTCACCGAGGAAGCGCTGCACTGCGTGGTGTCGCACATCGACGAGGTCCAGAACGCGCTCAAGCGTGAAATCCTCGTAGAGAATATTTCGACGTACCTACGCTTCGACGGAGCCGACTACACCGAATGGGAATTCGTGACCGAAGCCGTCAAGCGCAGCGGCTGCGGCCTGCTGTGCGACGTGAACAACATCTACGTCAATAGCGTCAACCATGGCTTCGACCCGCACGTCTATCTGCGCGCATTGCCGCGCTTGGCCATACGCGAAATTCACCTGGCGGGTTTCACGCGCAAAGAGGGTTTGTCGGTGCCGGTGTTGATTGATTCGCACAGCCGTCGTGTCGACGATGCGGTGTGGGATTTGTATTCCGAGGCCGTGTCTTTGTTCGGTCAGGTGCCAACCTTGATTGAATGGGATGCCGAAATCCCCGAGCTTGAAGTGTTGATGGATGAGGCCGCGCATGCACAGGAGATACTTGATGAATGCGAAGCCCCACCTGCGTGAATTACAAACCGCATTTCTAGCCGCGCTGTTTGACGATGGGGCCCCAGGCCCCGTGGCTTCGATCTCGGGTAATGGCCTGGCGCCCGAGGCGCGCCTGCGTATCTATCGCCGCAGTTGCACTGAAATCCAGACGGCGGCTCTGCGTACGAGCTACCCGGCGGTGCTGGCATTGGTCGGGCAGGACTGGTTTGATCAAACCGCGCGACATTATCGAAGCCGTTACCCATCACATTCTGGAAACCTGCAAGAACTCGGTGAACATTTCGCCGATTTCCTAGAGACGATTCCAGCGGGCCGTACGCTTTCCTATCTGGCCGACGTGGCGCGACTGGAATGGCTGCGCCAGGAAACTATTCTCGCAGCCGATGCAAAGGCGCTCACATTCGATGATTTCATGATATGCCTGGATGGCGCGGGAGGGTCCCTGCGCATCGGCTTGCACAATTGTGTTCGCTTGCTGGGCAGCCCACATCGGGTACTCACGATCTGGCGCTTCGCCCTAGCTCCTGAGGGGATCCTCAATCCAGAGGGTCAGGGAGAGAACGTCATGCTTTGGCGTGAGGACGGAGAAGTCGTGATGACCAGCGTCGATGCGGCCACTTTCACGTACGTGGCGGCGCTTGCGGCAGGCGCCTCTCTCGAAGAAGCTGGGACGAGCTCCATCGCGCTTGACGATGGATTTAACGCCGCTCAATGCATGAATGAGCTTATCAGGCACCACTTGATAACGCGCGTTCTGCCCTACCCCGTTATAGAGACACGAGGCCTCCACCATGACAAGCACCGCATTGATCACCTGCATGAATAGTTGCTATTCGCGCACCACGCAGTGGCTGGAAAGCTGGGTCGGCCCATTCGCCCTGCTGTTGATGCGTCTTTGGGTCGCGATCGCGTTTTGGCGTGCCGGCGTGGTCAAGTTTACCGACCCGGCGAGCACACAAATGCTGTTTGATAGCCTCTATCACGTTCCACTTCTGGCTCCGGGGATTGCGGCCGTGCTGGGGACTTGGATCGAGCTGATCACTCCGTGGCTGCTCGGGCTTGGCATCGCCGGCCGGGCCACGGCGCTGTTTTTATTCATCTACAACCTGACCGCCGTGATTTCATACCCGGATCTCTGGCCGCACGGCTTTTGGAGTGGATTGATGATCGTGGGGGACTTTACCGATCACAAAGTGTGGGCAATGATGCTGCTCGCGATGGTGGCCTGGGGGCCCGGGAAGTGGTCTGTTGACGGCATTTTGGGAAAGCCGTCGCGTGACGGTATCGCCCGATGATGCGAAACAACCATCAATCGATGCGCAGGACTACCTTGCCAAACTGCGCACCGGACTCAAGCCGGTCGAGCGCATCGTGAACCTGGTCAAGAGGATATTCGCGGTCAATGACCGGTTTGAGTCCAGTTTGCTCGACGAAGCCGCACAGGTCTTGAAACTCGCCGAGCTCTCCGTGCGTCGAGCCGAAGATTTGCAGCTGCCGGATAAAGATGCGGCGCAGGTCGGCTGGCGGCTGGTCGCCCGTTGTCGCGCCACAGGTAACCAGACGTCCACCACGCACAAGCGATTTCATGGCCGAGGACCAGACTGCGGCGCCGACGTTTTCGATGACGACGTCGACGCCACGCCCATCGGTGGCTGCCATGACTGCCTTCGCGATATCCTGGGTGCTTCCATCGATCGTGTGATCGGCGCCAAGCTTGCTCGCCCGCATCAGCTTTTGGCGATCACGCGAAGTCACGAGGACGCGCGCGCCGACACGCTTGGCCAGCTGCAGCGCCGCAAGTGATACGCCGCCACCGATACCGAACACCAAGACCGTTTCCCAGGCCTTAAGACGGGCCTTTGAAAACAGCATGCGCCAGGCGGTCAAGTGGTTCACGCCCAGAGCGGCGGCCTCGGCGAACGAAAGCCCCGCCGGCATGGGAAATACATTGCGGGCGGGAACGCTGACATATTGGGCGAAGGTGCCGTCCCGATGTTCGCCAAGCAGACTCATGTGCGAACACAGGACTCTTTCCCCCCGCAAACAGAATTCGCAGCGGCCGCAGGTGATCCCCGGGTGAACGACCACCTGTTGTCCGGGAGTCAGCCGCGTTTCGTCGTTGTCCACCGTTTCGACCGTGCCAGCGCCGTCGAGCCCCAGAATCTGTGGCAACCGGTGGGTGATGCCGGCACCACTGTCGCGCATGTAGAGATCCACCCGGTTGAGAGTCGCAGCGCGCAAGCGCACAAGGACTTCGCCGCGCTCACGGATCGGTTGTGCATGTTCTCCGACCATCACAACCTCGTTGCCGCCGTGTGCGGTAATCCATGCTGCTTTCATGGTCTGTCTCCAAGGGGGATACCATTGTTCGCTGTGCCGTCTCCCGCGCAAAGCGCGGAACTACTATCTTTAAAGATAGACAAATCAAGAATTATAGGTAAATATATTTGCCTATGTTAGGACAAACTGGAATCAGTATGCAAGGCGAACGCGAGACATCAAATTCGGATAAAAAAGATGAAAATAGTGTCGATATCGCAAGAATGGAGCTCGCTAACCGGCTGTTCTTCCGGCTGTATCAATGCGCAAACATGCTGCACAAGACAGGTTCGCGTGCGGTGGAAAGCGAAGGTTTGACCACCCAACAATGGGCTGTCCTCGGGGCGCTATCGCGTCCCGAGTCCAAAGGCGGGATGAGCGTAAACGACCTCGCACGCTACTTGATGGTAAGCCGACAGAACTTGTCGGGTGTGATCCGCCGGATGGAGCGCGACGGCCACATCTGCATCACGCCCGACGAACGAGATCGCCGTTCGCGGCTTGTCAGGATGACTGATCCTGGCCGCGACATCTGGCTACTCCGGGCGCAGCCCAAGATCCATGCTTATTACGACCAGGCGCTTGACGATTTCTCGGTGGGCGACCTGGCCCATACACTGCATTATCTTCTCAAGCTGCTGGAAAACATGAAGCGGCTCGACTCCGGGATCGAGGAAGCGTCCGACGCGGAACTGGACTAACCGGAGCTCTCTTGTGCCTCAGTCCTGGCGAAGCAGCTCACGACCGATAATCAGTTGCTGAACTTGCGTCGTGCCTTCGTAGAGACGCAGCAAACGGGCATCGCGATAGAACCGCTCCACCGGGTATTCATTCATGTAACCCGCTCCTCCGTGGATTTGCACCCCGCGATCGGCCACCCGGCCCACCATTTCAGTGGCGAACAGCTTGGCACACGAGACGCGCATGGAGATATCGGGGTCTGATACATGAGGCGGCTTGCCATCGAAGCGTTGGGCGACATCTTTCACCAACGACCAGCCCGCGAGCAGTTCGGCCTGGCTGTCGGCAAGCATGGCCTGAATCAGCTGGAACTCGCCGATGGCCTTGCCAAACTGCTTGCGGTCGCGTGCATAGCGGCGGGATTCGTCAATGATGCGCGAAGCCAGACCGCATGAAACAGCCGAAATGTTGAGGCGGCCGCGATCCAGCACTTTCATCGCCGTCTTGAACCCCTGTCCAGGTACGCCACCGATGATGTTCTCTGCCGGTACACGCACATTTTCGAGAATCACATCGCAGGTTTTGGTACCTCGCTGCCCCATTTTCTTGTCAATCTTGCCGAGAATCAGGCCAGGCAAGCTGGACGGGACAATAAAAGCGGAAATACCATCGGCACCCGGGCCCCCGGTGCGCGCCATCAGAGTGAAGGCGCCCGCGCGCGGTGCGTTGGTAATGAAGCGCTTGGTGCCGTTGAGCGTGTAATAGTCGCCCTCAAGGTCGGCTTTGGTCTTGAGGGAAGCCGCATCGGTACCAGCGGCTGGCTCAGTCAGAGCGAACGACATGATCAGTTCGCCGCTGGCCACCTTGGGCAGGTACGCGGCTTTCTGCTCGGAAGTGCCGTCCATCAGAATGCCCTGCGAACCAATACCGATATTTGTTCCGAAGACCGACCGAAACGCTGAGGCGGTGCGGCCGAGTTCGTAGTTCACCAGGATTTCCTGGCTCACTGACAGGCCGATGCCGCCGTACTCTTCAGGCACGGTCAAACCGAACAGGCCCATTTCCCTCATGTCATCGATGATGTCGACCGGAACCTCGTCGTGCTCTTCGAGGTAGTTTTCAGCCGGCACCAGGCGCTCGCGAACGAAGCGCTGGATAGCGGGCAGCAGAATGTCAAAGGATTCGTGGTCAAGTGCCATGGTATGCCGTCCGTGAATCAACGATGGTGAAAGGTGGGTGTGCGCTTTTCCAGAAACGCGTGCATGCCTTCGTGGGCATCATCGCTGGCAAAGCGCTCGTAGAGTGCTCGTCGCTCGAACAGGATGCCTTCGCTGAGCGGGCTCTCCCAGGCACGGTTGATCGACTCCTTGATGGCCATGAGCGCAGGCAGGGAGAATGCGGCAATCTGGCTGGCAAGTGTCAAGGCGTGGTCAAGCAATTCAGCATCCGGGACCACTCGAGACACCAGACCATAGCGGTCGGCTTCGGCGGCATCGAGCATGCGCGCCGACAGGCACATGTCCATGGCCTTCGCCTTGCCGATGGCGCGTGGAAGCCGCTGGGTACCTCCTGCGCCCGGCAGCATGGCCAGCTTGATTTCGGGGAGTGCGAACCGTGCCGACCCGGCGGCGATAACGATATCGCACGCCAATGCCAGCTCGCACCCGCCGCCCATCGCATAACCTGACACTGCGGCGATGACTGGCTTGCGAATCTGCCGGATCGTTTCCCAATTGCGTGTGATGAAGTTGGTCTGGTAGACGTCCATGAAGGACCAGTCCGCCATGACGTCGATGTCGGCGCCCGCGGCGAACGCCTTGGTCCCGCCGGCAATGACGATGGCACCGATACCAGCATCTTCCTCTAAGGCAAGCAGCGCCGCGCCCAACTGATCCATCACGGCATCGTTAAGCGCATTGAGCTGCTTCGGACGGTTGAGTGTGATAAGACCTGCCCGTCCGCGGGCTTCCCTTCGGACCAATGCTTCGGGCATGATTGTTTCCTTGTGTCGTTGGACGCTAGCTGCGAACTGCCAGTTGGTTCACTTCGAGTGATTCAGCTGTTCGCGCAGCTTGAATTTCTGAATTTTTCCGGACGGCGTGGATGGCATGGCATCCACGATCTGGAGGCGCTCAGGGATGTACTGCATTGCCATCTTGAGCGACTTAAAGTAGTCGACCATGCCCACCATATCCAGCGATTGCCCCTCCTTGAGAACAACCACCGCGCAGGCCCGCTCTCCGAGCCGCTCGTCCGGATAGGCCACGACGGCAGCCATGGCGACAGCCGGATGGCGGTACAGCATGGACTCGATTTCCACCACTGGAATGTTTTCGCCGCCGCGAATGATCACGTCCTTGATGCGGCCGGTGATACGGATATAGCCCGCTTCGTCCATGCACGCCATGTCGCCCGTATCGAACCAGTCATCAGCATCCGTATTGTTCCACTGGGGCCGCTTGAGGTAACCGCCAAAGTTTGAGCAGGAACGCACGAAGAGGCTTCCCGGCTGCCCCGGCGGCGCGACGTTGCCGTCACCATCGATGATCTTCAGCTCAACACCGGGCAGCGGTACGCCATCTGTGGTGAAGGCGCGCTCGTCATCATCGTCGAGATGAATCAGCGTCACGGCACCGTTCTCGGTCATTCCCCATGCAGAGACGATCTTGGCGCCCAAGACGCTGCGCGCCTGCTCCACCAGCGGCCCGGGGATAGGCGCCCCGGCGCATAAGAACGTACGCAAGGACGGAACGGATGTCGATGTCTCGGATATGGTGCGCGTGAGATCCGTCAGAAAAGGGGTTGAGGCCATCGTGAACGAGCAACGCTCCTCACGAATCACTTCGATGGCCCTCTTCGGTTCCCAGATGTCCTGCAGGATAGCGGTTGCTCTGAGCATGACGGGCATCATCAGGCCGTATATGAAGCCGGTCTGATGGGACATGGGTGACGCCATGAGGATCACGTCCTCCGCGCCGAGTCGCAGACGGTGGGCATAGGGGATGATGTTGGCCATCAGGGAGTTCGCCGAATGCGTGACTCCCTTCGACTCTCCGGTCGTACCGGACGTGTATATCAGCTGCGTGATGTCATCCGGCCCGGGGCGGCTGCGACTCAGGATTTCTGCCGCATCTGGTACCTGCTCCCAGGCAGGGCCGCTCAGCAGCGCCTCGAAACTGTTGGAGCCGCTTCCATCGACGATCACCACATGCTTGAGATCAGGCAGGTCTGGCTGCAACGCTGTCACCATTTTTTCGAAGTCGAATCCCCGAAAAACTTTTGGCGTGATAAGGACCTTGGCTTCTCCGTGCTTGAGCATGAAGCTCAACTCGCGCTCGCGGAAGATATGCATGAGCGGATTCATCACGGCGCCGATGCGGGAACAGGCGAGATAGGTCAGGGAAAACTGCCACCAGTTGGGCAATTGGCACGCGACGACATCATTTTTGCCAACGCCAAGACGCGACAGACCGACCGCGATCCGGTCTGCCATGGCAGCCATTTCCCGGTAGGTGAAGCGTCTTGTCGTCCTCTTTTCCACAGCGAACGCGGCGAGCGCGAGCTTGTCGGGGCAGGCCTGTACACAGGCATCCAGGTCCTGATTGATGGTGCGGTCATGCCAGAAGCCCTGCTCTATCATACGGGCGCGCCGGGCGGGCAAGAGGACGGCATCGAATTCCATACTAGTCTCCTTATTTTATTGGTGATGGCTAAAACAAGATCAGGCCGGTACGAATCGGCGTCCGGCGCGCGCACGCGCAATGATGGTTTTCATGATCTGCGCAGTGCCGTCGCCGATCTGGAAACCGAGCACGTCGCGCAGTCGCTGCTCCATCAGTCCACGGTCATAACCACCATGCCCGAAGCACAACAGGCACTGATGGATGGCGTCGTAGGCCAGTTTGGGTCCCCACCACTTGGCCATGCCCGCTTCCGCGGAATGCGGCAGGCCCTTGTCCTTCAACCACAGTCCTTGCAAGCAAAGCAGGCGCGCAGCCTCGACCTCGGTGTCAAACTGCGCGAGCGGGTGCGTGACACCCTGGAACGCCGACAAAGGCTGGCCGAAGGCCTCGCGCTGGGTGATGTATTCCCAGGTTTCCTGCAATGCCACGCGCGCGACCGCAAGGCATTGCAGACCAATCAGCGAGCGCGAAAAGTCGAAACCATGCATCACCTGCACAAAACCCTTGTTTTCCTCCCCGAGGCGATGATTCGCGTGGACACGCACGTTCTCGAAGAAGATCGAGCCGCGGCCGATCGCACGCTGTCCATGACAGTCGAAACGGTTGGTGGTCACGCCCGGTGTATCCATCGGGACCAACAGTGCGGTCACGCCATGGGCGCCGTCTTCGGGCTTGCCCGTGCGGCCGAACACGACGGTAATATCGGCCTGGTCAGCAGCGGAAATCGAGGTCTTTTCCCCGTTGATCACGTAGTCATCGCCGTCGTGTTCAATGCGCAGCCGCAGATTGGCTGCGTCCGAACCTCCGCGTGGCTCCGTCAGGGCAATGGCGCAGATAGCCTCGCCCTGAACAATCTTCTGCAGCCACGGACCGACGACTTCCGGGTTGCCGTACCGGGAAAGGATCTGGCTATTGAGCGAAGCGAGCAAATTGAGGTAAGAAAAGCTCAGATCGGCGCGAGCGATCTCCTCATGAATCACACCGGCAGCGATGCAACCCATGCCGAGCCCGCCATACTGTTCGGGCAATTCGGGGCAGATGAACCCAAGCTCCCCCATCTCGCGCAACAGGGCGCGATCGAGATTTCGGGATTTGTCACGCTCCAGAAAACCAGGCTTTACACGTTCCTCGGCAAAGCGGCGAGCCGCATCAGCCAATGCCTGGAGATCTTCGTTAATGTAGGGATTCGGGTTCATTGCGTGGCTCCTCGCCTTACTTCGCGTATTTCCGGAAGTCGGGCTTGCGCTTGTCCTTCAGTGCATTCACTCCTTCGCGCGATTCTTCGGTGTCATAGAACAGCTTGAGCGCATACATGCCCATTCCCGCGATGCCACTCTGATGCGCGGTGTCCATATTGAAGCTGCGCTTGGCGATCGCGATGGCGGTCGGACTGCGTTCGCAAATTTCCTCGCCCCACTTCTGGACCTCCGCATCGAGCTCATCGTGCGGTACGCACACGTTCGCGAGGCCCATCGCCACGGCTTCGGCCCCCGAGTAACGGCGGCACAGGTACCAGATTTCACGCGCCTTCTTCTCGCCAACCACTCGGGCAAGGAAAGCGGTGCCATAACCTGGATCCACGGAACCCATCTTTGGGCCCGCCTGGCCAAAAATTGCCTTTTCTGAACAGATCGTCAAGTCGCAGATCGTGGCCAGCACGTTGCCACCACCGATGGCGTAACCCTGCACACGGGCGATCACCGGCTTGGGTACATCACGGATGGCGGTGTGCAGTTCTTCCATCGGCAGCCCAATGGTTCCGCGTCCGTCATAATTACCGTTGTGGGCGGACTGGTCGCCGCCTGTGCAAAAGGCGCGATCGCCAGCACCAGCCAGGACAATCGCCCCCACCTCGCGGTCGTAACCGGCCTTGTTCAGCGCCTTGATGATTTCATCGCAGGTCTGGCCGCGAAAGGCGTTCATCTTGTCCGGGCGATTGATCGTGATCCACGCGACGCCATTGCGGACTTCGTACAGGATGTCTTCGAAATTCATGTGAGTTCCTTCAGCGTTGATTGGATGTGGGGGAAGCCGTTGATCAACCGTGCATCGTCAGGCCGCCGGATACGGAAATGACCTGACCGGTGATGAAACCTGCGTCGTCGCTGCCAAAGAAGGCGATTGCGCTCGCCAGGTCATCTGGCTGGCCCAGGCGCCCCAACGGAATAGCGCTGCGAAAAGCCTCCAGCAGCTTGGCCGGGTCCCGTGCGCCTTCGGCCACGCCCGCCAGCAAAGCGGTGTCGGTAGGGCCGGGGCACACCACATTCACGGTGATTCCCTGGCGCGCATGTTCACGTGCCAATGTTTTGGACAAGGCAACCAGGCCCCCTTTACAGGCCGAATAAACGGCTTCGCCGGAAGATCCGCCACGCGCGGCGTCCGAGGCGACGTTCACGATGCGACCGGATTTTCTCTCAGCCATGCCTGGAAGGACGGCATGCAGCATGTGCAGAGCACCAGTCAGATTGATGGCGATCAGCTTGTCCCACTCTGCCGGTATCGTCTTGACGAAGGGCTTGAAGATATCCCAACCCGCATTGTTGACAAGAACATCGATAGAACCAAGCTCCGCTCCTGCGGCAGCAACCGCGGCATCCACATCGGCGCGATTGGTGATGTCGCACCGATATGCCCTGGCGGTGCCACCAGCCTCCCGGATGGCATCGGCGACTTTTTGTGCCGCGTCGAGATTCATATCGAAGACCGCCACCTTGGCACCCTCCTCGGCAAAGCGACGTGATGCCGCACCACCGATGCCTCCGCCGCCGCCCGTCACGATTACGGTCTTACCGCTCAAATTGCGCATTCCACGCCCCTTAATACGTTGCACGCTGTCATATCAGCTGTAAATTGCACATCGCAATATACGTCAATGTGTTTACGTATCTTATGACTTAGGATTTTATGAGTCAAGCTCATTTTTAGTCAAAATCGCTAGAGATCGCTTGTATGCCTTGTTCTTATGCAGAAATGATGAATGAAACTTTCCTGGCTGGAAAGATCATAAGTAAATAGATTTACTTTTAATAGAAGGGATGGGGCGGCGAGACATCCAACAGTTTGGCGGATGGTGTTGCATCAGGCCAGGAGTTCTTCGGGCAATGGCCGGGCTCACGCGCCTGCCGCCACGCATCCCAACAGCCGGATCGCAGAAATCTCGCCGCACTGTGGGCAAGCTGCTCGAACAAAAGGCTGCGGCCGCCTATCGGCAGCCGTCAATGTGGTGATCGCACTCTCGCTACCACCGGCCTTTGATCCGCATGGTGGTTGGTCGTGCTATCGCGCTTCGGCGGCCGGCTGCACTGTCTGCTGACTGAGGGATGGCCTGTCGCGGACGACGCCGCGAATGCATTCCATGGCCAGTTCCACCGATCTAGGGTGATGCTCGTTTCTGCGCCAGTACATCGTGACCGAACCGACCCCCTCCAGTTGCAGGGGAAGAATGCGCAACAGATTCATCTCCGACAGGATCCTCGCGGAACGGTGCGACGCCACGCCGATGAGGTCGCTGTTGTTCAGCAAGGTGATGTTCGCGATGACCGAATTGGACTCGATGTAGATCGATGGCAGGTCGCGCCCGAGCGCGGCCAGGGCGGCCTCTAGTGCCTTGCGAATCGGCGATCCCCGAGGCCAGACGATCCAGCGGTAACGCAGCACGTCTTCCCAGGTGACCGATGGTTGCTCGGTCAGGGGATGGTGGTAGCGGACCGCCAGATCGACTGGCTCGGTGTATAGCGGTTCCGAGTGGAAACCTGCCAGCCGTTCGTCATTTTCCATCGTGCGGCCGATGACGATGTCCAGATCGCCCTGGCTCAGCCGCGTCAGCAGCACCTCCATGGTGCCTTCGACCAGATCGATCCGCAGATCCGGCATGCGGGCGGTCATCTCCAGGATGGCGAGCGGGCCAGCCTCGGTCGCCGCAACGCCCGACGCGCCCAGGGCCACATGGCCCGCACCACCCTGCCGCAGGATACCCATATCGGCCGCTGCCCGATCCAGTTGCGCTTCGATGCGGCGGGCATGCGCGATCAATTCCCGGCCATGCACCGTCGGGGTCAGCCCCCGGGCATGACGCTCGAACAGCGTCAGGCCGACGTCGTTTTCCAGGTCCTTGAGCCATTTCGACAAGGCGGGCTGCGTGGTGTGCAGCACGCTCGCCGAATGGCTAAGGTTGCGGGTCTGGGCCAGGCTGAGCAGAAACCTGAGATGCCGCAGACGGATGCGGTCGGTCCAGTCGCTGCTCATGCCATATCTCGGCCCGGAATCGAGAAAAACGGGTCCATGCGACTTACTTGCCGGGATCCTTGACTGCTTCGAAGGTGGCGAATTCGATGTTTTGCAGCTTGCCGTTCACCCGGTCCAGCTTGCGGATGTACTCGTTCTGGATGATGTCACGTGTGTTTGGATCGATTTGCACCGGCCCGCGCGGACTTTCCCACTTCAGGCCTTTGGCCGCCGCGATGAAGGCATCGCCGCTTGCATCTCCGCCGGTTTTTTCCAGCACTTTGTAGATCAGCTGCATGCCGTCATAGCCGCCGACGGACATGAAGTTGGCGCGGTCCTGGGGATGGGCCTTGGCATAGGCTGTGGTGAACGCTTCGTTCTCTTTCGACGGGTGGGCGTCCGAATAATGGAAGGCGGTGATCATGCCCAGCGCATTGTCACCCAGGGCGGCCAGCGAATTTTCATCCGTCATGTCGCCAGGTCCCATTTCCTTGATGCCCAACTTGTCGAGACCCATTTCGCGGAAGTTCTTCGCCAGCGCGATCATGGAGCTGCCCGGCGGGACGAAGAAAAACAGCGCATCCGGATGCGTTTCCTTCACGCGCTGCAGGAACGGCGAGTAATCCGCCGTATTGACGGGGGTCCGGACTTCGCCCAGAACCTTGCCGCCCAGTTCTGTGAAGGTCTTTTTGAATTGCAGTTGCGCGTCATGCCCCGGACCGTAATCCGCCACCATGACATAGGCCGAATGGATGCCGTTTTTGTAGGCCCACTGGGCGATTGCCCAGGAACTCTGCGGCAGGGTCATCGACGTGCGGACGATATAAGGGGACTTTTCAGTGACCGAGGACGTGGCCGCGTTCATGACCACCATGGGGACCTTGGCCTCCGTCGCCAGGGGCGCCACGGAGAAGGCATTGGGCGTCAGATCGAAACCAGCCAGGATATCGACCTTGTCTTTGATCAGCAGTTCCTGGGCTTGGCGTTTGGCCACGGCGGGAGCGATGCCGGTGTCGTCCTTGACGATCAGCTTGACTTTGCGGCCCGCCACGGTGTCGCCATGCTGTGCCATGTAGACCTGAATGCCGTTCTGGATCTGACGACCATAATCGGCGAAAGGACCTGATACCGACAGCACCAGGCCGATCTTCAGATCCTTGGCCTGGGCCGGCAGCGCGAGCGCGGCTGCGCCGAGAGTGAGGGCAGCCGCGCCCAAGGCTTTGTGAAATTGCATTGTCTCGCTCCTTGTTGGAAAAATTATTGCTGTCGCTTGGCAAATGCCTGGACGAATGCGCTCAGTTCGTTGACCGCATTCAGAGGCAGTACCTCGGCAACATACTGATCGGGGCGCACGATCACGATCGCACCCTGCCGGTCGATGCCGCGCAGACTGAAGATGTCCTGATCCGGCAACGCCGCGTAGACGTTTTCCAGATCGGTCAGCTTGTAGGGTCCGACGCGCGGCAGGAACGCCCGAGGAACCTGCCCGATGTCCACATCAGAATGTGCCTGCTGATAGATTACCTTAACATCGAACCACGCGTTTTCATCCTGACCGGCTGGCGTATAGCCCCGGATGGGAGATTCGGCGGATTCGTCCAGCCAGCGCCCGAGGGAGGTCGTTGCGGAATTCTCGCCGGCGCGCGCGGCATCCGCGAAGACATAGATCCGCCAGCGGCCGTCGGCCTTCGCCTCATGCCCGAGATGCAGACGGTTGGCATCGGCCACCCGCATCACTTCGGCGGACCGGAAGCGCTTGCCGATCGGGTAGCCCGAGGCCAGCTGCTGATGACGTCCCGATGCAGTGATCATGGACGGTCCGTACTGGGTCATGAACCCCTGGGCGAATTCCGTGATCCGCAGGTACGCCTGCTCGAATTCGGCATGGCTGGCGAAGGCTTCCGAGGCTTTCGCCATCTGCGTCGCCCATCGCAGATCCTGATCGATCAGGTCCTGGCCGATTTTCTGGCGCTCGGCGGAATAAGTGGACAGCAGGCTGACCGGGCTACGGCCTTCCAGGACATGACCGAGCTTCCAGCCCAGATTGAAGCCGTCCTGCATCGAGGCGTTCGTGCCCTGCCCCGCCTTGGCGCTGTGGGTGTGGCTGGCATCCCCGGCGATGAAGACGCGCGGCTCGCGCTGGCCGACCTGATCCAGCGGAACATCGTCGAAGTGCTCGCACAGGCGATGGCCCACTTCGTAGACGCTGCTCCAGGCCACGTGGCGCACGTCCAGCCGGTAGGGATGAAAGATCCGTTGCGCGCGGGCGATGATCTGCTCGACGGGTGTCTTGCGGATGGCGCCCTGATCGTCCGGTGCGACGTCGCCCAGATCGACGTACGCGCGAAACAAAAAGCCGCCTTCGCGGGGGATCAGCAGGATGTTGCCATCCGATTCCGACTGGATCGCGCATTTGGTGCGGATGTCCGGGAAATCGGTATCCGCCAGCAGATCCATGACGCCCCAGGCGTGATTGGACGATACGCCACGCAGCGTACGGCCGATCGCCTTGCGCACGCCGCTGTGGGCCCCATCGGACCCCAGCACATAGCGGGCGCGCACGACGTGCTCTTGCCCGGCTCGATCACCCGCGGTGCGCAGCAGCCTGACCGTGACCGGATGGTCGCCCTCGTCCGCCACGGTCAGGCTCTGGAATTCGTACCCGTAATCCGGCCGCATGCGCGTGGGCGCATTGGCCATGAATTCGGCGAAATAATCCAGCACCCGGGCATGGTTGACGGTCAGATGAGGATATTCGCTGACATCATGCGGGTCTTCGTCGACTCGTGAAACCCGGACGATGTTCTCGGGTTTCTGGGGGTCCGGCTTCCAGAACGCGGTCTCGGTCACGTGGCAGGCTTCCGCCATCAGCTCTTGAGCAAAGCCGAATGCCTCGAAGGTCTCGATGCTGCGCTTCTGCATGCCGTCGGCCAGACCGATCTCGAGGCGCCCCGGCCTGCGATCGACGATGCGTGTGACGATGTTGGGGAATTGCGAAAGCTGGGCGGCGGCGATCATGCCTGCGGGGCCGGCCCCGACGATCAGGACGTCGACTTCGTCTGGAAGGTCGTCCGGGCGACCGATGCCGACGCCTGCAGGATCTTGAATGCGCGGGTCACACGACACATACCCGTGATGATGGTATTTCAAAGCAGTCTCCTGAAGGATTATGTGAGGTCTTTTCGCGAGAAGGACTGCTGGTTATTCTAAAGTTCAAGCGCCGTGTTCACATGATTTTATTAATGAAATATTCCTATTAAAGATACCGAAAACCATATACCTGTGAGGCCTACCCCCATCGCGGGCATGGTGTTCCGTTCTATCACCGATTTCATCCGGCTTGTTGGCTGCGCCGATCCGCTCAGTGGTCGTGCGTCATCCCGTCCGTGTGGAACACACGGTCCCAGAACGTCGTCGTCACGCCGTACCAGCCGTGCGCGCCCGGCCTGTGGTGGAGCGCATGGTCGCGCTTCCGGTCATGCATCCAGGACCCGGACCGGGCCTTCCAGTGGTGCGTCGCGTGATGCACGACCAGATACAGCAGATAGCCGGACGTGATGCCCAGCGTCGCGGCCAGCGCGATCCAGCGATTGGACAACAACGCCAGGGGCCAGAACACCAGCAGGACGAACAGCGCCATGCTGACCACCGTGGACGTGCCGATGAGTGCAAAGGGGCGCTGGTGGTGTTCCGCGTGCCAGCGTTTGAAGGGCTGCACGCCGTGCAGCACGAAGCGATGCAGGATGTATTCCACGAGGCTCCAGCCCAGGAACCCCAGAATGGCCACCGATGCCAGGACCCAGATGGGGCCGTTGGCCCGCAGCAGCAAAGCCCCCAAGCCGGCGGCGATGGCGATCGGATACAGGACGAAGTCCGCAAAATAGACGGCTGGATGTTGTTCGAGTTTGAATAGTGTCATGGCGAACCCGGTATCGAATATCGCGTCGCAGTCCTGGACCGCTCTTGATTTCAAGGGTACCGCCGACAGGCCGGATACCCCGATCAGGATCTGCCTCGCACATGACCAGTATAGACAGTTCATCGAGATTCCCTCTAGTCCCTGACGTGACGATGGGGATTCCCGACGCTTTCACGCCAGCCGCCACGCCAGCGCCAGCAGGGCCGCTGTCAGGATAGGCAGCGTCAACGCCAGCCCGGTGCGGCAATAAAGTCCCCAGCCGATCCGGATGCCCTTCCCTTGCAGGATATGCAGCCAGATCAGGGTGGCCAGGCTACCGATCGGGGTCAGCTTGGGCCCCAGATCGCAGCCGATGACGTGGGCATAGATCATCACCTCGCGCACGGGTCCCTGAGCGACCGATGCGTCGATCGACAGAGCGCCGACGAGAACCGTGGGCAGGTTGTTCATCACCGAGGACAAACCGGCGCTCAGGAAACCGGTGCCCAGCGCGGCTCCCCAGACCCCCTGCCCAGCCAGCCAGTTCAGAATGTGGGTCAGCCCCTGAGTCAAGCCGGCATGGCGCAGGCCGTACACGACCAGGTACATGCCCAGCGAAAACACGATAATCTGCCAGGGTGCGTTGCGCACGATCCGGGCAACCGGGATCCGCTGGCCGCGACCGGCCACCGCCATCAGGACCAGCGCCCCAAGGGCCGCGGTTGCACTGACCGGAATGCCTAGCGGTTCCAGGGCGAAAAACCCGAGCAGCAGCCAGGCTAGAACCCACCAGCCGGCCCGGAAAACCGCCAGGTCACGGATGGCCGTTACCGGGGACGGCAGACGCTGCGCGTCGTAGTGCGAAGGAATATGCCGACGAAAGACCCAGGCCAGGACGGCGAGCGCCGCCATGATGATCGCAAGGTCGACCGGCACCATGATCGATGCATACCGCGCGAATTCGATGCCAAAGAAATCGGCGGTCACGATGTTGACCAGGTTGGACACCACCAGCGGCACACTGGCGGCATCCGCAATAAAGCCCGCCGCCATGATGAATGCCAGGGTCGCCTTCGCCGAAAAGCGCAGCGCGGCCAGCATGGCCACGACGATTGGCGTCAGGATCAGGGCGGCGCCATCGTTGTTGAACAGCGCCGACACGGTCCCGCCCAACAGCACGATCAGTACCAGCAGCCGCAACCCCCGTCCCCTGCCATGGCGTGCGACGTGCAGCGCGGCCCATTCGAAGAATCCCGCCGCATCCAGCAGCAGGCTGATGATAACGACGGCGACGAAGGTCCCGGTTGCATTCCAGACGATGTGCCACACCACGGGTATGTCGGCCGGCCGGACAACGCCGAATAGCAACGCCAACCCCGCGCCAGCCATTGCGCTCCAACCGATCCCCAGCCCACGCGGCTGCCAGATGACCAGCAGCAGCGTCAGCAGGAAGATCAGCAGCGCGATCACGCCCCGATCAACCCGGCAGCGCTGGCCAGCGAGAGCAGGCCGATCCCCGCAAACAGAGCGGCCGCAATCCCATGCACGAGTTTCAGCGGCAGCCGGGTCGCGGCCTTGGCGCCGAAATACACAGCCGGCATGTCGGCCAGCATGAGCCCCAGGGTGCTGCCCGCGACCACCATCGCAATGCTGTCATAGCGCGCGGCCAGCGCCATCGTGGCGATCTGGGTCTTGTCGCCCATCTCGGCCAGAAAGAACATGACGATCGTCGTGCTCAGCACACCCAGTCCGCGCAAAGGCTTTGGGTCCTCGTCCAGTTTGTCGGGGATCAGCAGCCAGCCGGCCATCAGCACAAACGAGACACCCAGCACCCATTCCAGGGTGGTCGGATTCAACAGGTCGGCTACCACCAGTCCGACCGCGCCCGCCAATAAGTGGTTGGCCAGTGTGGCGATCAGAATTCCAAGACAGATCAAACCGGGGCGGTGATAGCGCGCGGCCAGCACCACGGCCAGCAATTGAGTTTTGTCACCGATTTCTCCCAGGGCGACGACACCGGTCGACACGAGAAACGCATTATTCATGGAGTTGATTTCCGGGGCTGACGCGACCACGTCCCCGCCGGCCCCTTGCGACGGGAAACGCAGTCAGCGGTCTGGCCAGGCCTGGATCGGCTGCCGATGCCATGGTCGGATGACCAAGTGTGTTGACATCGGCCCCGCGCTGACGCGCGGTCGGCTACTCCCCGGTGACGGGTGCGGCATTATAGCTGCCCCCGATGTCGAATTGCCAACCCCTATCTCTGCCGACTTTGCGAGTCGCAGGCGTCTTGCCCGCCCCGCGAGCGCGCAAGGGGTGCCTTTGTCGTATGATTTCAGTATCTATCCTTCATTTTCATCCCCTTTCATCATGCCTTCAGGTAACCGAATCGTTGAATTCGACCGCCCGGACATGGCCAGCGGAACGCTGAGCGTTGCCGAGGCCTGGGCCCGGGTCAATCCCCCCCTGTCTTCCGAGGAACGCGACTTTCAGAAGACCCGCGTCCGCAGCCTGCTGAAATTGCGCAATGCCGTCCTGGTCGCGCACTATTACGTGGACGCCGACATCCAAGACCTGGCCGAGGAAACTGGCGGCTGCGTGTCGGATTCGCTGGAAATGGCTCGCTTCGGCCGCGATCACGCCGCCGATACCCTGGTGGTCTCGGGGGTGCGCTTCATGGGCGAGACCGCGAAAATCCTCAGTCCGGAAAAACGCATTCTGATGCCGGATCTGGATGCCACCTGTTCCCTGGATCTGGGCTGCGACCCGGTGGCCTTCGCCCAGTTTCGCGCGCAGCACCCCGACCGCGTCGTTGTGGTCTACGCCAACACCAGCGCCGCAGTGAAGGCGCAAGCCGACTGGATGGTCACGTCCTCCATCGGCCTGGACATCGTCGCCGACCTGCACAATCAGGGGAAAAAGATCCTCTGGGCACCCGACCGCCACCTGGGCTCCTACATCCAGCGGCAAACCGGTGCCGACATGGTGCTGTGGCAGGGTTCCTGTACCGTGCACGACGAATTCAAGAGCATCGAGCTGGACCTGATGCGCCGCGACCACCCTGACGCGCTGATCCTGGTGCACCCGGAATCGCCTGCGGCGGTCGTCTCCCAGGCCGATGTCGTGGGTTCGACCTCGCGCCTGCTGGCGGCCGTCACCGAATCGTCCGCGACGACCTTCATCGTGGCGACCGATCAGGGCCTGCTGCACAAGATGCGGCTGGCGGCCCCCGGCAAAACCTTCATCGCTGCCCCCACAGCGGGCGAATCGGCGACCTGCAAGAGCTGCGCTCATTGCCCCTGGATGGCCATGAACTCGCTCAAGGGTGTGGCCGATGCCCTCGAATTCGGTACCAACGAGATCCACCTGGATCCCGCGCTGGGTCGTCAGGCAAAAGTCTGTATCGACCGCATGCTGGATTTCGCGGCCGCGCGCAAGCGCAAGGTGCAGCCGGGGCCGGATCTGGCACAGGAACAGGCGCTGTTCTCGCAGGTAGGCCCGGCATGAGTCTCTCGCCGTCCACCCTACGCAATCCCCACGCTCCTTTTCCCCCTGCCCTGCAGGCTTCTTTCGATGCCAACATCGACCGCGCGCTGGCCGAGGACATCGGTACCGGCGACATCACCGGCTTGCTGATTCCAGCGGATCAGATCGAAGCCGCGCGCGTCATCGTGCGCGAGCGCGCCGTGCTATGCGGCGCCCCCTGGTTCGAAGCTGTCATGCATCGGGTCGACTCCCGGATCTTGCTGGACTGGGCCTATGCCGAGGGTGACTGGATGGAACCCGGCTCGGTTGTCTGCCGGCTGCATGGGCCTGCCCGGGCCCTGCTGACGGCCGAACGCACCGCTCTGAACTTCCTGCAGCTTTTTTCGGGCGTGGCGACCGCAACGCGCCGTTACGCGGATCTGATCAGCGGCACCAAGGCCGCCGTGCTGGATACCCGCAAAACGTTGCCAGGCCTGCGGCAGGGGCAGAAATACGCCGTCCGCGTGGGCGGCGGCCGCAACCAGCGGCTGGCGCTCTATGACGGCGTGCTCATCAAGGAAAACCACATCGCGGCGGCGGGCGGCATCGCGCCAGCCCTGAAGGCCGCCCAGGCCCTGCCATATGACGTCCCCGTGCAGATCGAGGTCGAGAGCCTGGACGAACTGACTCAGGCGCTGGATGCCGGTGCCGCCTCGGTCCTGCTGGACAATTTTGCGCTGGATGACCTGCGGGCGGCTGTGTCGCTGAACGCCGGGCGCGCCCTGCTGGAAGCATCCGGCGGGATCACGCACGAGACCGTGCGCGCCATCGCGCAGACGGGCGTGGACCGCATCTCGGTCGGCAGCCTGACCAAGGACGTCAAGGCGACCGACTATTCGATGCGGATCGTCTGATATCGTCTACCGGAACCCGTCTTCCGGCGTCATCACGGTCGGTAGGGCGCGCGGCAGCGTCCAGGGGTAATCCTGGCAGTAATGCAGGCCGCGGCTTTCCTTGCGTGACAGGGCGGCGGCCACCACCAACCCGGCCACCTGGATCAGATTGCGGCATTCCAGCAGGTCGCTGGTGACGCGATATTCCTGATAGTAGGCATCGATTTCCTGCTCCAGCAGACTGATGCGTTGGCGCGCGCGGTTCAGACGCTTCTGGGTGCGTACGATCCCCACGTAATTGGACATCAGACGACGCACCTCGTCCCAGGCGTGGGCCACCAGCACGGCTTCGGCGCCATCGCGCGCGCGGCTGTCATCCCAGTCCGGCACGGGACCGGCCATTGGCGCGCAAGCCGGTTGCGCATCGATGTCGCGCGCCGCATTGCGGCCGATGACCAGGCATTCCAGCAGGGAATTGCTGGCCAGGCGATTGGCGCCATGCAGGCCGGTATAGGCAGTCTCGCCGACCGCGTACAGACCGGGAATGTCGGTGCGGCCGTTCAGGTCGATCACCACGCCCCCACAGGTGAAGTGCATGGCCGGAACCACCGGGATGGGCTCGCGCGTCATGTCGATGCCGAATTCCAGACAGCGGGCGTGGATCGTCGGAAAATGCTCGCGGATGAATTCGGTGGGCCGATGGCTAATGTCCAGATCCACGTGGGTCAAGCCGCGCTTTTTAATCTCGAAATCGATGGCGCGCGCCACCACGTCACGCGGGGCCAGTTCCAGGCGTTCGTCATGCCACTGCATGAATCGCTCGCCCGCCTGGGCGCCGGCATTGGCCGGCAGGCGCAGCACGCCGCCCTCGCCCCGAACCGCCTCCGAGATCAGGAAGGACTTGGCCTGCGGATGATACATGCAGGTCGGGTGGAACTGCATGAATTCCATGTTGGCGACCCGGCAGCCGGCGCGCCAGGCCATGGCGATGCCGTCGCCCGTGGACGTATCCGGGTTGCTGGTATGCAGATAGACCTTGCCCGCTCCGCCCGTGGCCAGCACCACCTGGCTGGCGAGGATCGTGCGGACCCGGTCGGCCTGCTCGTCATAGGCGTAGGCACCCAGGCATCGGGCCGGCGCGTCCGGCATGGCCGGAGGCCGGGCATCCAGGATGCGGCTGGTGATCAGTTCGACGCCGGAATGGTGTTCGAGCAGCGTGATATTGCGATGCGCCCTGACCTGCTGCTCCAGCGTCAGCTGAACCAGATGGCCGGTTTCGTCAGCCGCGTGGATGATGCGCCGCTGGCTGTGGCCGCCTTCCCGGGTCAGGTGGAAGCCCAGTTCCGCCCCCTGGTCGGGCGTGAACGGAACACCCAGCTGGATCAGCCAATCGATAGCTGAACGGCCCTGTTCCACGATGTGGCGCGTGGCATCCGGATCGCATAGGCCCGCGCCCGCCACCTGTGTGTCGGCCACGTGCTTCTCGTAACTGTCCTGGGAATCCAGCACGGCGGCAATGCCGCCCTGCGCCCAGTTGCTGGCGCCGTCCAGCAGCGCCTTTTTCGACAGGACGGCGACCTTTTTTTCCGCCGCCAGATGCAGGGCCACGGTCAGGCCGGCCAAGCCGCTGCCGATGATGAGAACGTCGTAGTTTTGAGTCATTGCAGGAACTTCACCCTATATGACATTTCTAGCATTGTGGCATCCCTCTGGCATCCCTCCACGTCGTGGCCTGCAGGCCACTCCGATCTCACCCACATGCGCCGGTGTAGCCGCAGTTGGTGCAGAACTGGCAGCCGTCTTTTTTGATCACCCGATGCAGGTGGCATTCCGGACATTCGCTGCCCTGGATGGCGGGGGCGGCTGGTGGCAAGGATACACCGGTCGCCACGGGCGCTTCGGATTCGGCCTGGACCACGCCCATTTGCTCGATCGGCTCGCCCTGCTCATCGAGAATGCCCAGCATCGCATAGCGGTGGATCAGCAGACGGGCGATATAGGCCTCGGTGGACGGGAAAGAGCGGGACTTTTCGCTGCCAGGTACCCGCGCGAGAAAATCACCCTGGGGCTCGGCATATTTCGTGAGCTTGCGCAACTTCATGGCGATCCAGGCGGGATCCACGATGCGCATGTCCAGGCTCAACAGCTTGAACAGGCCCTCGAAGGCGCGCGGGAACTTGCCGGCGCCCCAGACGGAATAGGGCCGGGTCGAACCGTCGGGCATGCGCAGTTCCTTCACCATCAGGACGAAATCGTCGCCGGTGACGGGATTGAGCACGTCGCAGATCCAGCCCATCGTGCCGTCGGGACCGGTCTTGGGCTCGCGCGGGGCAATCAAGGCCTCCATCATCGCGGAATGGGACTCCGCCGACGCGGCGATTCCCAGCGTGCGGTGGCGGAAGGCGACCAGGCGGGCCAGCGCCGCGACCGTCGAGGGCATCCAGGTCGGTTCGCCCGTTTCCGGATCGATGATCTGGAAATCAGCCCCGCCGTTGGTGCGTGCCAGAACTTCCAGTTTGCGGGTAAGCCACGGAAAATCGTCCGTGTACATGTCCAGGCTGAGCATCTTTGCCACCGAACCCAGACCGCGCGGCGGACGGGCGCCGTTGACCCAGATCTCGAAGGGCCGGTTCTGCAGGTCCGAGACGAACACCACGAAACTGCCGTCCTGCGTCTCGATGGCGTCCGACGCCCAGCAGGACGCACCGCGCGGCAGGCGCGGACGATTAGGCCAGCGCAGGCTGTTCAGAACCGGCTCGATGGTGCGCTTGAGCACCAGCCGGCGGTCCGCCTCGGACAGCGAAATGGCCTCCGGCTGGGCCGGCGCTTCTGGCGTGGGCGTGACCGAAAGCACAGCGCCGCGCTTGCCGCTGGGCCGATAGGTGGTGATGCCCTTGAGCCCCAGCTTCCAGGCCTGCAGGTACAAGTCCTTGAAGTCTTCGTACGGGTAGTCCACCGCGACGTTCACGGTCTTGGAGATCGCCGCATCGACGTGGTCCTTCACCGCGGCCACCATCAAGGCATGATCGCGGGCGGAGATCTCCAGCGCGGTGCGAAACGAAGGCGGCAACTGCCCGGAGACGTCGCCCCCCATCAGGCGATACAGCCGGTAGGCGTGATCCTCGACGACGTAGTCCTGCTTGGAGCCATCGCCCATGCGCTTGGTGCGCGTGTAGGTCCAGGAAAACGCCGGCTCGATGCCGTTCGATGCGTTATCGGCGAACGCCAGCGAAATCGTGCCGGTCGGCGCGATCGATGTCAGATGGCTGTTGCGGATGCCGTGATCGGCGATCGCGGCGCGAATATCCTCGGGCAATCGTTGCGCGAATCCGCTCTTCAGGTACTCGCTCGCGACAAATCCGGGGAAGGCGCCACGTTCGCGCGCCAGGGCGATCGAGGCCCGATACGCGGCATGGGCGACCTCGCGTGCAAAGCGCGAGGCCATCGCACGAGCGGGGTCGCTGTCGTAGGCCAGCCCCAGCATGATCAACGCATCGCCCAGGCCGGTCACGCCCAGCCCCACCCTGCGCTTGTGGGCGGCCTCGGCGGCCTGTTCCGGCAATGGCCAGACCGTCGCATCGAGCACGTTGTCCAGCATCCGGATGGCGACGGCGGTGATCTCGGCAAGCCCTTCCCAGTCGACCTCCGGATCGCCCCCAAAGCCGAAGGGGTTGCGCACGAATCGCGTCAGATCGATGGAGCCCAGGCAGCAGCAGCCATAGCCCGGCAGCGGTTGCTCGCCGCAGGGGTTGGTTGCGTCCAGCGTTTCCAGATAGTGCAGATTGTTTTCGCGATTGATCTGATCATGGAACAGCACCCCGGGTTCCGCGTAATCGTAGGTGGACTGCATGATCAGATCCCACAGAGCCCGGGCGCGGACCTCGCGGTAGACCCACAGGCCGTCCTCGCGCTGATGCGCGCCGGCTGCCTTGAGTTCCTCGCTGGGCGCCGCGGCGTGCGTCAGCGGAAACAGGGAGTCGGTCTCGACCGCACGCATGAATTCGTCCGTCACGCTGACCGAGACGTTGAAATTGGTCAGTTCGCCCGGCGTCTGCTTGGCCAGGATGAAAGCCTCGATGTCGGGATGGCTGACGCTGAGCACGCCCATCTGCGCGCCGCGCCGCGAACCGGCGGATTCCACGGTTTCGCAGGAACGGTCGAACACGCGCATATAGGACACCGGTCCCGAGGCCTTCGAGGCCGTGCCCTTCACGGCGGCGCCCGCGGGGCGGATGTGGCTGAAGTTGTAGCCCACGCCCCCGCCTCGGCGCATCGTTTCCGCCGCCTTCTGCAGCGCGTCGTAGATGCCCGGACGGCCGTCCACAGCGCTGGAGACCGAATCACCCACCGGCTGGACGAAGCAATTGATCAGGGTCGCCGCCAGGTCGGTGCCGGCGGCTGAGTTGATCCGTCCGGCGGGAATGAAGCCGCGCTGCTGCGCATCCAGGAACAGCGCCTCATGGTGTTTACGCTGTCGGGGCTTTTCCACCGCAGCCAGGGCACGTGCGACCCGCTGCTGGATCTCGGTGATCGTGGTCTCGGCGCCCTTGGCGTATTTTTCCCGCAGGACTTCTGTCGAAATCGACTGGGGCTCCAGCCCCTGAGTAATCTCCGCGCGCTTCATGATGGCTCCAAACGGTCGGACAAATGATTCATGTAAAAACCCTGCGGCAGCCGACGGCCGCGCGCAGGGTTCATCGGGTCATGACGATCAGTGCGGGGCGCCCGCAACCAGCCATTCGACCACGACTTTGATGTCGGCATCGGAAACACCGACATTCGGCGGCATCGGGATGGGGCCATACTTGCCGGAACTGCCGCCCTTGATGCTGGCAGTCATGAGTTCGGCGGCATTCGCCTGCCCTTTGTGTTTGGCCGCAACGTCTTGATAAGCGGGGCCGACGACTTTTTTGTCGACGGCGTGGCAAGCCAGACAGGCGTTCTTCGCCAGGATTTCTTTGACCTGGGCAAAATCCGGCGCGGCATGGGCGGCCTGGCCCAAAGCCAGCAGGGGAATGCACAGGGCCAGTGCAGACAGTTTCATGAGCAAGTCTCCTACGATCAGAAAAAAGGAGGTTCGGTTCCAGAGCCGGCTGACGGCATACGCCAGCCGGACACAAGCGGCAAGCCGATCACGGCAAGCGACTCATTACACCATAGCTTGGGGTCGGGAACAAAAGTAACGCCATAAATTGTAGGTCTTCCTTTGCCGGTGTGGTCAGCCTATGATGTAAATCAATGGATCTGGAGCGTTGAAAATGATCACGGGTGACAAAGCCCCCGAATGGGACGTCGAAACCTGGCTGAACACGGATGCCCCGCTATCCCTGCAGGACCTGCGCGGCTCAGTCGTGGTCGTGCATGCCTTTCAGATGTTGTGCCCGGGCTGCGTCTCGCACGGCATCCCGCAGGCGAAAGCCATCCACCAGACCTTCCCGCCCGGGCGGGTCCAGGTCGTGGGCCTGCATACCGTGTTCGAACACCACGCCGCCATGACCGAAGTGGCACTACGGGCCTTCATGCACGAATACCGCATCCATTTTCCGGTCGGCATCGATCGCGCCGATCCGCGCGGCAATCCGATCCCGCTGACCATGCAGGCCTGGCGCATGCAAGGCACCCCCACCTTGTTCATCCTGGATTCCGAAGGCCGCATCCGGCTGCATCATTTCGGCCAGCTGGACGATCTGCAGGTGGGTGCCGTCATTGGTCAGTTGATGGCCGAGACGGACTCGACTGCTTGATGAACCCCGCCATTAGGTCGATGGGAATCGGAAACACCAGGGTGGATGACCTGTCGCCCGCCACCTGGGTCAGGGTTTCCAGATAACGTAATTGCATCGCGGACGGCTCCTGGGCCAGTGTGTGGGCAGCCTCGGCCAGCGCCTGGGCCGCCTGACGCTCACCCTCGGCATGGATCACCTTGGCGCGCCGATCGCGTTCGGCCTCGGCCTGGCGGGCCATGGCGCGCACCATCGTCTCGTTCAGGTCGATGTGCTTGATTTCGACGTTGGTGACCTTGATGCCCCAACCGTCGGTCTGCGCGTCCAGGATGGTCTGCACATCCAGATTCAGCTTTTCCCGCTCGGACAGCATCTCGTCGAGTTCGTGCTTGCCCAGCACGGCGCGCAGCGTCGTCTGCGCCAGCTGGCTGGTGGCTTCCAGGTAATGTTCGACCTGAATGATGGCCTTGCCCGGGTCCACGACGCGGAAATACACCACGGCATTGACCTGAACCGACACGTTGTCGCGCGAGATCACGTCCTGCGGCGGGATGTCCAGCGTCACTACCCGCAGGTCAACCCGCACGACCTGCTGCAGGAACGGAATCACGATGATCAGGCCCGGCCCCTTGGCTCCTGTGTAGCGTCCCAGCGTGAAGATCACCGCGCGCTCGTATTCCCGCAGGATGTGAAACAGCTTGAAGAGCACAATGATGAGGAAAATCAGTACCAGCAGGCTCACGCCGGAGCCCAGATCCAGGAACATCATGAGGATTCTCCCAAGGAATCATCCCGTTCCGGGATGGGTTCGACCAACAAAATCAGCCCGCGGGCGCGAAGTACCCGGACCCCTTGTCCGGGGTGCAGCGGCACGTCGGCACGCACCTGCCAGACCTCGCCGCGCACCAGGGCCCATGCGCGGCCGCGCGCATCGGAAGGTTCTGTGACCTCGCCCGTCATGCCAGGCAGTTCTTCGTTGCCACCCTGCGCCCGACTGCGGTGTGCCTGGACGGCAATGACGACCGCCAACAGGATGACCAAGCCCAGCAACCCGAGCGCCCAGACGGACTGCGAACTGAAATAGACCAGCAGCATCCCTTCCCCCTCTGTCGCTCGCGCCCGGCAGTTGCGCCGGGCGATGGTGCGCATTTCCGTGCCGGCACCCACGGCACCTGCGGCCTAAGACCTTCCGGATCCTATCGGGATCGATTACCCCGGTTTCGACGCGTGGTGGCTGGCATATGCCCTGAGTGCATCGGCCAATACGACAGCCTGATTGTGTTCGGTATCCCGCGCGCCATACAGCAGTGTCACGGTTCCGGCGTGCGCAGCGGCGACCACGTCGCCGAGCATGGCCTGAGCCGTATCGGCCTGCAGTTCCGCCGTGTAGTCGCGGCGGAACTGTTCCCAGCGTTCGGGCTTGTGTCCGAACCAGTTACGCAGATCCGTGCTGGGCGCCAGATCCTTGCACCACAGATCGTGCTGAAAACCGGCCTTGGACAGACCGCGTGGCCAGAGCCTGTCCACCAGAACCCGCAGGCCGTCCGAGGCATCGGGTGCCTCGTAGACCCGCTTGATCCGCACGCGAATTGACATGATTCAGCCTTTGCTGGGATGCGTCATATCCAGAGGGACGATCCATTCATCGTACTGCGCATCGGTCAGAAAGCCCAGCACCAGCGCCGCTTCGCGCAGGGTGCTGTGCTCTTTGTGGGCCTTCTTGGCGATGGCCGCAGCCTTGTCGTAGCCGATGTGGCGGTTGAGCGCCGTCACCAGCATCAGGTTCTTTTCCAGGTTCTGTTCGATGCGCTGGGTATTGGGCTCGATGCCGGTGGCGCAATGCTCGTCGAACGACAGGCAGGCGTCGGCCAGCAGGCCGATGCTCTCGAGCACGTTGTGCACCATCACGGGCTTGTAGACGTTCAGCTGGAAGTTGCCCTGGGATCCGGCGAACGCCACGGCCGCGTCATTGCCGAAGACCTGAACGCAAACCATAGTCATGGCTTCGCATTGCGTGGGGTTGACCTTGCCCGGCATGATGGATGAGCCCGGTTCGTTCTCGGGGATGTTCAGCTCGCCGATGCCGCATCGCGGGCCGCTGGCCAGCCAGCGCACGTCATTGGCGATTTTCATCAGGGCGCCAGCCAATGTGCGCAAGGCCGCCGACAAGTTCACCAGGGCATCGTGCGCCGACAGGGCGAAGAACTTGTTGGGGGCGCTGCGAAACGGCAGACCTGTGATGTCGGCGATGCGGGCGGCCGCAAGATCGCCGAAGCGGGGATGCGCATTCAGGCCGGTTCCCACCGCCGTACCCCCGATCGCCAGGTCGTAGATGCCCGGTAGCGCCGCCTGGACCGCATCCAGGGCAAAGTCCAGCTGGGCTACCCAGGCACTGATCTCCTGCCCCAATGTGATCGGAGTGGCATCCTGCAGATGGGTGCGACCGGTCTTGACGATGTCCCGGTAGGCGTGGGCTTTCGCGTCCAATGTGGAGCGCAGCCTGCCCACCGCGGGGAAGAACCGGTGCTGCAGTTCGGTCGCCACGGCGATGTGCATGGCGGTCGGGAACGTGTCGTTGGACGACTGCCCGCGATTGACATGATCGTTCGGATGCACAGGGGCCTTCGAACCGATCACACCGCCGGCCAGCTCGATGGCCCGGTTGGCGATGACTTCGTTCGCATTCATGTTGGACTGCGTACCCGACCCCGTCTGGAACACCACCAGGGGGAACTCTCCGTTCAGTTTGCCTTCGATGACCTCGTCGGCGGCGCGCACGATCAGGTTGCCGATATCGGCCGGCAGCTCGCCCAGTTCGGCGTTGGCCTGGGCGGCCGCCTTCTTGAGTACCCCCAGGGCATGGATGATGGGTGGCTGCCAGCGGAAACGGTCCACGCCGATCGGAAAATTCTGGATCGAGCGCTGCGTCTGGGCACCCCAGTAATGTGCCGAGGGCACCTGGACGGCGCCCATGGAATCGGTTTCGGTGCGGCTGTCAGCCATGATGTCATGCTCCTTGTCGTATCGGCGAAATAGTGAAGAATCGAGCGGATCCGGACGCTCAGGCTGAGGGCGCGGCGATCTGTCTGAACAGGTCGGACCAGCCTGACGCGATATCCAGCATGCGGTTCGCAAAGCCCCATTCATTGTCGAACCAGACCATCAGATTCGCAAAGTGTCCATTATTCACACGGGTCTGCCCCAGATCGATGATGGCCGAGTGTGGATCGTGGTTGAAATCGATCGATGCATGGGGCTGCCGGGTGCAGGCCAGCAGGCCGGGACACGTACTCGCCGCATCCGTGAAGAGCGTATTGAGGGCATCCACGGACGTTGCCTGAGTCAGGTTCACGGTCAGGTCGATCGCCGAGACGTTCAGGATCGGCACCCGCACCGCTTTGGCCTGGACCCGGCCCGTCAGCTGCGGCAGCAGGCGTTCCACCCCTTGGGCGAGCCCGGTGGTGACCGGTACGATGGATTGCATGGCCGAGCGTGTGCGGCGCAGGTCGGAATGGTGATAGCCATCGATCATGGGCTGGTCGTTCATGACCGAATGCAGCGTTGTCAGAAAGGCGCTGCGCACCCCCAGCTGCCGATCGAGCAGATCCAGCACCGGCACAATGGCATTCGTGGTGCACGACGCGGCCGAGACGATATGTTGGTCCGCCCTCAGGCAGGCGTCGTTGACGCCGTGGACGACAGTGCAGTCCACGTCGGCCGCGCCGCGCCCCGGGTTCGAGACGAGCAGACGCGGACACCCGGCGTTCAGAAACGCCTGCAGGCGTTCGCGTGTCGCGTAAGCACCGGAACATTCCAGCAGCACATCGAGACCCAGCCGCCCCCAGGGCACCGCAGCCGGCTCGCGCTCATGAAAGACGGGGATGTCCCGCCCGTCGATGCGCAGGCCGGATTCGATGGCCTGGATCTCGCCCGGGAACACGCCATGCGTCGAGTCGAACCGGGTCAGGTAGGCCATGGACTCGAGGTCCGCGGGTTCGTTGATGGCCACGATATGCATGGTTTCCCGGTAGCGGGACTCGATCAGGGCGCGCACGATGCAGCGGCCGATACGGCCGTACCCATTGATGGCAAGACAAAGAGGAGCGGACATGAATTTCAGCGATATGGCGGCAGGCTGGCCAGATAAGCGGCAAACACAGTCATGGCGCGCGGGTCAGGCATGGAAGCCCGCCACGACGTTGCGAGGCGCGTCGCGGCAGAATGCCTCGATGTTGTCGCGCACTTGATTGGCCATGGCCTGGATCGCTTCCAGACTGGCCCAGGCCACGTGTGGCGTCAGAATGAAATTGGGATAGCGCAGCAATTTCATCAGAGGATGATCGGGAGCGGGCGGCTCTTGTGAGGCCACGTCGAAACCGGCGCCGCTGATCTGACCCGTGCGCAGGGCGTGGTCCAGCGCGTATTCGTCGACCAGCCCGCCCCGAGCCGTGTTGATCAGCAGCGGCTTGCGCTCCATCAGGGCGAATTCGTTGGCCCCGATCATGCCCCGGGTCTGCGGATTCAACGGACAATGCAGGGTGATCACGTCGCTCGTGCGCAGAACGTGCGTGAAGGACGTGTAGTCCTCGGCCGGCGAATCGGCGTCACGCCGCGCGGCGAACTGCACCTTCATGTCGAAAGCGCGGGCGATCTCGGCGACGGCTTCGCCCAACGCGCCCCGGCCGATGATCCCCAGTGTGGATCCGGCCAGGTCGTGTACCGGAAAGTCGAAATAGCAGAACTGGCCGCTTTCGTGCCAATGGCCGTCGGCCACGGACTGGCGGTAAGCCAGCAGGCTGCGCCGCAGGGCCAGCATCAGGGCGAAGGTATGTTCCGGCACGGTATGAACCGCGTAATCCCGCACATTGGACACGACAATGCCGCGCTGATTGCAAGCGTCCAGATCGATGTTGTCGGTCCCGGTGGCCGCCACCGCGATCATCTGCAAGCGCGGAGCCTGGTGCAGCATGTCGGCTGTCAGGATTACCTTGTTGGTGACGACAATATCGGCTTCGCGTATGCGCTCGACCACCTGATCGGGCGCGGTGCGGGCATGGCAGACCAGTTCATGGGGGACCTGCGGGGGAGGCAGGTCGATCGACTCCGGCAAGGTATCCCGGTCCAGAAAAACGATGCGCAGCGGATCCATGTACGAGCTTCTCCCCGAATATTGTTGTGCCGGCTACTGTAAGTCTACCCCATGCCCAGCCCGACGAACCTGTGGCCCGATGACTCGCATCGATTCCCGTAGGCTTGCGAACACCTGGGCGATCAAGCCCCCGGCTTCAGCAGCCGGAACCTGGTCGTCGCGTGCGCCCGGATACCCGCGAGCACGCCGCCGGATATCGCCGCCCCGCCATCGTCAGGTGGTATAACACGACGGTAAACACTTACCCTCTTTTTCGACGGAAGTCACATGAAACTGTACTACTTCCCGGGCGCCTGCCCGCTTGCCACCCATATCGTTCTGGAATGGATTGGCAAACCTTATGAGACGGAACGCCTGCCCCCCGAACAGACCAAGGAACCTGCCTATCTGGCACTCAATCCGACCGGCGCGGTACCAACACTGGTCGACGGCGATTTCGTACTGACCCAAAGTGCCGCCATCCTCGATTACCTGGGGGAACTGCACCCCGAAGCCAAGCTGGTCGGCGACACGCCGCGCGCCCGCGCCGAAACCCGCCGCTGGCTCAGCATGTGCAATTCGGACATCCACCGCACTTTTGGCCTGCTGTTTGCCGCCCCCTACTTCAGCGGCGGCGACGAGGCCGCAGGCAAAGTGCTGGCCGCCAAGGCCGCCGAAAAGATCAAGAGCTTCTTCGCCATCGCCAATCATCAGCTCAAGGGACGCGATTGGCTCACCGGCCAGCGTTCGCTTGCCGACCCCTATCTGTTCGTGTTGTTGATGTGGGCCGACGCCAAACAGATCGCCCTGCCCGGCATGGGAGACCTGCGTCGCTTCCAGAAGCGCATGCAGGCCGACCCCGGCGTCCAAGCAGCCCTGAAAGCACAGGGATTGGCCTGAAGCGAAACAGCCCCTGCGGGGCGCCCCCCCACTACGCCCCCAGGTACGCCTTCCGGACCTCGTCGTTGCTGAGCAGGTTCGCCCCGGTATCGGCCAGCACCACCTTGCCGGTTTCCAGCACATAACCGCGATCGGCCACCTGCAGCGCCTTGTTGGCGTTCTGTTCGACCAGGAAGACTGTCACACCTTCTTCGCGGACTTTGCGAATGATGTCGAAGATCTGCGCGATGATCAGCGGCGCCAGACCCAGGGTCGGTTCGTCGAGCAGCAACAGCTTCGGGCGAGTCATCAGCGCCCGACCGATGGCCAGCATCTGCTGTTCGCCACCGGACATGGTCCCAGCCCGCTGATTGGCGCGTTCCTTCAGGCGAGGAAACAGATCGAAGATATGCTCCATGCTTTCTTCCGTCTGGGTCTTGTCGAGGAAGAATGCCCCCATATTGAGATTTTCGGCGACGGTCAGATCCGGAAACACGCGACGCCCTTCGGGGGAAATGGCAATCCCCTGCTGCATCACGGTATGGGTGGGCTGTTCGGTGATGTCCTCGCCCAGAAAGGTGATGCGCCCGGACCGTGCCCGCGGATTGCCGCAGACGGTCATCAGGAGCGTTGTCTTGCCAGCGCCGTTGGCGCCGATCAGGGTGACGATTTCGCCCTGATTGACTTCGACCGAGACGTCGTTGAGCGCCTGGATGGCACCGTAGAACGTGCTGATATTTTCTAGTTTGAGCACGGTCATTCCCCCAGATAAGCTTTGATGACACGAGGATCCGCGCGAACTTCCTCGGGCAGGCCGGTGGTGATGGGCTTGCCGTGTTCCATGACCAGGATGCGGTCCGACACCCCCATGACCAGGCTCATGTCGTGTTCGATCAGCAGCACGGCAACGCCATATTCGCGCCGCAACTGGTCGATCAAGGCCGACAGATCCCGCTTTTCCTGGGGGTTCAGGCCGGCCGCCGGCTCGTCGAGCATCAGCAGGCGCGGCTGGGTGATCATGCAGCGGGCGATCTCCAGCCGGCGCTGGTGGCCGTAGGCCAGATTGCCGGCTTCGCGGTTGGCGTACTGGCGGATGCCCATGAAGTCCAGCCACTGCACCGCGCGTTTTTTGGCGGCGATTTCCGAGTGCCGGAATGACGGCAGTTTCAGCAGCCCCTGCAGCAAGCCGGTTTCCATCAGGGTGTGCTGGGCCACCATCAGGTTTTCCAGCACCGTCAGGTTCTTGAACAGCCTCACGTTCTGGAAGGTGCGCACCAGGCCGTGTCGCGCGACCTTGTGGCTGGGCAGGCCATTGATCGACTTGCCGTCCATGACGATCGCACCGGTGGAAGGTTTGTAGAACCCGCCAACGCAATTGAAGACGGTTGTTTTGCCCGCGCCGTTAGGCCCGATGATGGCAAAGACCTCGTTTTTGCGGACCTCGAATTCGACCTGATCGACCGCCAGCAGGCCGCCGAACCGCATGGTCAGTCCGCTGACCTTCAACAAAGATTCACTCATGATTCCAATTCCACTTGCGGACGTTTCACGGGCAGCAGGCCTTGTGGGCGCCAGACCATCATGACCACCATCACCAGACCAAAGATCAACATGCGGTATTCCGCGAATTCGCGGGCAAGTTCAGGAACCACGGTCAGCAACACGGCTGCCAGGATCACCCCGACCTGGGAACCCATGCCCCCCAGCACCACGATCGCCAGGATCAAGGCCGACTCGATGAAGGTGAAGGATTCGGGATTGACCAGGCCTTGGCGGGCGGCAAAGAATGCGCCGCCAAAGCCCGCGAACATGGCACCCATCGTGAAGGCGGAAAGCTTGATGTTGCGGGGATTCATGCCCAGGGACCGGCAGGCGATCTCGTCTTCACGCAGGGCCTCCCAGGCGCGGCCAATCGGCATGCGGATCAGCCGGCTGGTGAAATACAGCGTGAACAAGACCAGCACCAGGGCCATCAGGTACAGGTAGATCACGACGTCCTGGCTGTTGAAGGTCCAGCCCATCAAATCATGAAATGTGGGCGACCCATCGGTGGTGCGGCGCACCATCTGATAGCCGAAGAACGACGGCTTCGGGATCCCCGAAATGCCGTCCGGCCCGCCGGTGAAGCTGTACAGGTTGATGAGCATCAGGCGAATGATTTCGCCGAAACCCAGCGTGACAATCGCGAGGTAATCGCCGCGCAGCCGCAGGACCGGAAAGCCCAGGATAAAGCCGAAGAAGGCCGACATCAGCCCGGCGAAGGGCAGTGCCTGCCAGAACCCCCAGCCCGCCCAGTGATAGAGCAAGGCATAGGTATAGGCGCCGGTGGCATAGAAACCCACGAAGCCCAGATCCAGCAGCCCGGCAAAACCAACCACGATGTTCAGCCCCAAGCCCAGCATGACGTAGATCAGGACCAGTGTGGCGATATCGACCTGTGCCCGGCCGGTGAAGAACGGCCAGACCAGCGCAAACAGGATCAACACGATGATCGCCTTGTGGCGGGCCTTGTCCGAGAAGGCAGGCATCCTGAAACGCGGCGCGGCGTTCGACTTGGATTGTTTCAGCAGCGGGCGCAGCATCTGGACCAGGAAGACCAGCACCATGCCGCCGAAGATCATCTTCCAGTCGGGCTGCAGATAGGTTTCCTGGCCACGGCGCAGGATCTGCAGGCCATAGATGGGAGCGATGATGACGCCCGCCAGGATGGCGGCGATCATTGAGTTTTTGACATTCTTCATCATCAGACCTTTTCCACCTCGGGTTTGCCCAGCAGCCCCGTGGGACGGAACATCAGGATGAAGACCAGCAGCAAAAACGCCACGATGTCTTTGTATTGCGAGGAGATGAAAGCCGCCGCGAAGGTTTCGGCCAGCCCCAGCAGCACCCCGCCCAGCATGGCGCCAGGGATGCTGCCGATCCCGCCCAGCACCGCTGCCGTAAAGGCCTTGATGCCGGCGATGAAACCGATGAAGGGATTGAGTTTACCGATCGCCAAAGCGATCAGCACCCCACCGACCGCCGCCAGCATGGCGCCGATCATGAAGGTATAGGAAATGATCCGGCTGGTGTCTATGCCCAGCAGGTTGGCCATATGCAGGTCCTGAGAGCAGGCGCGCGATGCCTGGCCGGTGCGCGAATATTTGATGAACAGCGTCAGCCCGATCATCATCAGGACGGTCACCACGATGATGAGGATGCGGGAGTATGGCGCCGTCACGGTGAAATCGCTGCTGCCGAGTGTGAAGTCGATCGACCCGTTGATCATGGCCGGCACGGCCATGTCGCGCGCGCCCTGCCCCGTCGCCACCCAGTTCTGCAGGAAGATCGACATGCCGATGGCGGAGATCAGCGGCACCAGGCGGGGGCTGTTGCGCAAGGGCGCATACGCAATCTTTTCGACGGCAAAGCCGTAGACGGCCGTGACCAGCACCGCCATGACCAGCATGATCAGCACCATCACGGGCAGTGGCAATCCGCTATTGATGCCGATGGCGGATAAAGTGACCAGACCGACGTAGGCACCGATCATGTAAATTTCGCCGTGGGCGAAATTGATCATGCCGATGATGCCGTAGACCATGGTGTAGCCGATCGCGATCAGCGCGTAGATGGCGCCGAGCGACAAGCCGTTGAACAGCTGTTGCGTCAATAGAGGAAGCAGGTCGGACATAATGGCGGGGATTCACTGAATGACGGCCGGGCCTGTCGGCCCGGCCAGGAAAACGGCTCCGGCGTGCACCGGAGCCCATCGAACGGCTTAGGGCTGGATCTGGGTCAGGTTGCCCTTGGCATCCCAGCGATAGACAGCAAACTCGAAGCGCTTGAGATCGCCCTTCGCATCGTAATCGACCTTGCCGATCCCGGTGTCGAAGCTGTGGCTGTGCATGTAGTCGGCGACCTTGGCCGGGTCGGCGCCCACCGCGTTGATGCTGTCGGCCAGCACCTGGACAGCAGCGTAGGCCGGCATGGTGAAAGCACCATCCGGGCTGCGTTTGTATTTCTTGAAGTTTTCCAGGATCTGATCGTTGCCCTTCATCTTGGTGAAGTCCGCGGGCAGCGTGACCAGCAGCTTGTCGACCGCCGGGCCGGCGATGGCGACGAGATCCTTGTTGGCAACCCCTTCAGGCCCCATGAATTGGGTGTTCAGCCCCTGTTCGCGCGCCTGGCGCAGCAGCAGGCCCAGTTCGGGGTGATAGCCGCCGAAGTAGATCAGGTCAGGGCCCAGGGCCTTGAGTTTGGAGATGACGGCCGAATAGTCGCTGTCGCCGACGTTGATGCCCTCGTACAGGGCAACGCTGACGCCATCCTTTTCCAGCGTCTTCTGGACCTGGTTGGCCAAGCCCGAACCATAGGTCTGCTTGTCGTGCAGGATCGCGACCTTTTTGGGTTTCAGCTGCTTGGCGATATAGTCGGCGGCGAACGGACCCTGCTGGTCGTCACGACCGATGGTGCGGAAGAAGAAATGCGGCTTGATCGTGTCGGTGACCAGGGGCGAGGTCGCGCCCGGGGTGATGGCGACGATGCCTTCCTGTTCATAGACGTTCACTGCGGGAACCGTGGTGCCCGAGCAGGCGTGCGCCACGGCGAATTTCGCCCCGGAGTTGACCACGCGATTGGCGGCGGGCACGGCCTGTTTCGGTTCGCAGCCATCATCGATCAACAGGGGCTCGATCTTCATGCCCTTGATGCCGCCGGCGGCGTTGAGCGCATCGATGGCCGTGAGCGCGCCGGCCTGGATCTGATCGCCGTACTGAGTATTGGGGCCGGTCATCGGCTGGGGGATGCCGATTTTCAGTGTATCGGCCTGAGCGCCTGCCGCGAGCGACAGGGCGCCAAACGCCAGAATGACGGGAGTGATGCGCAAGGTGAACTTCATTCGTAATGTCTCCGGTAGAGGCGCCGTTGGCTGAAAGAGCCCCCGATCGGGGGCTTCAAGCCAGGACGGTAAGCCTTGGTTTATTGCTTCTGCCCTGAGCGGCAGGCGTATTCTGACGACTTGGGTCCGGAGTGTCACTACGGTTAATCCCTGATGACCACCTGTGACATGACACAGGTCATCTCGCCGCTTCCGTCCGGTGACCCGGGATCAGCGGGAGAATTCACGGGCCAGTTCGCCTGCCCGACGCGCCGCCGCCGAGACCGCCTCGCGCATGATGTCGGTCAGACCATGCTGCTGGAACACCGCCAGCGCGGCCGCCGTCGTGCCGCCCTTGGAGGTTACCCGTTCGCGCAGCACCGCCGGCGAATCCGGCGACAGCGTGGCCAACTGGGTAGCACCATGGAAGGTGGCCAGCGCCAGCTGACGTGCCTGTTCGGGGGTCAGGCCCTGTTCGACGCCAGCGGCGATCAGGGCCTCTAGAAACAAGAACACATAGGCGGGGCCGCTACCCGACACGGCGGTCACCGCATCGATCGCGGCATCGTCAGCCACCCACAGCACATCACCCACGGCGCGCAGCAGCTCTTCGGCCAGCACGCGATCCGGATCGTCGACCCCGGACAGAGCTGTCATGCCGGTCATGCCGGCGGCGATCAGGGCCGGGGTGTTGGGCATACAGCGCACGACCCGGGTATAAGGGACAGAGCCCGAACCCAGCCAGCCGGCGATGGCCGACCCCGGAATACCGGCGGCAATGCTGATCACCAGCGTATCGGGACGCAACCACGGCTGGCACTGGCGCACGACCTCGGCCATGACCTGCGGCTTGACGGCGAAAAACCAGACACGGCATTCCGACAACCGGGCATCCGGTGCTGTGGCCGTCGTCGTGCCCAATGCTTCCCAGCGGGACCGCGTATCGTCCCCCGGGTCGATGACGTGAACGTCGGCGGCGGCGCAGCGCCGCCCGATGAGCCCGCTGGCCAGGGCGCTGGCCATATTGCCCCCGCCGATCAGTGCAAGAGAGAGTGTGTTTTTCATAGCCTGCCATTGTACGATCCCGCCCGCTTCCGCAGAAGACCCCTTGGCAAACCGGGATTGTCAAAGCCGACATGAACTGGTCACAATACCTGCCTACAATCCCCCACTTCGCCGACCGGGGGGGTTCCGGGGGCATTCCACAGGAGAACTCAGATGGCATCCGCATTCTCTCGCATGACGATTCTGGCTGCGCTGATCACCAGCACTGGCCTGGCTCACGCCGCCACCGACATCACCTTCTGGCATTCCATGGAGGGCCCTCTGGGCGAGCGCGTCGACGCCATTGCCCAGGCCTTCAACAAGAGCCAATCCGATTATGTGGTGCATGCCGTCTACAAGGGCGCCTACGCCGAATCCATGAACGCCGGAATCGCGGCCTTCCGTGCCGGCAACGCCCCCGACATCCTGCAGGTCTTCGAAGTCGGCACCGCCACCATGATGTACGCCAAGGGCGCGGTCCAGCCTGTCCAGGCGCTGTCGGAAAAGGTCGGTGATCCGATCGATCCAAAGGCCTTCCTGGGCGCTGTGGCAAGCTACTATTCCTCGCCGGACGGCAAGCTGGTGTCCATGCCGTTCAACAGCTCCACCCCGGTGCTGTACTACAACAAGGACGCCTTCAAAACCGCCGGCCTGGATCCCGAAACCCCGCCCAAGACCTGGCCCGAGGTGGCGGCTGCCGCCAAAAAGCTGCGTGCGGCCGGCATGGAATGCGGCTACTCCACGGCTTGGCCGGCCTGGATCCAGCTGGAAAATTTCGCCGCTTGGCATAACGTACCCTACGCCTCGATGGACAACGGCTTTGGCGGCCTGGGCGCCCGGTTGCTGCTGGACAGCCCGCTGTTCCAGAAACACCTGACCTTCCTGGCCAAGATGTCCAAAGACGGCGAATTCACCTATGGCGGGCGCGGCGACGCGGGCAATGCGCTGTTCACATCCGGCAAATGCGGTATGTACACCGGCTCCAGCGGGATGCGGGCCTCCATCATCAAGACAGGCAAGTTCGCCTTCGGCACGTCGACCCTGCCCTACTATCCCGACGTCAAGGGCGCTCCGCAGAACTCGATCATCGGCGGGGCTTCGCTGTGGGTGTTCTCGGGCAAGTCCGACGCCACCTACAAGGGCGTGATCAAATTCTTCAAATACCTGTCCAGCCCCGAACAGGCCGCCGCCTGGCATCAGGGCACGGGCTACGTGCCCGTGACCAAAGCCGGCCACGATCTGACCAAGCAGTCCGGCTTCTATGAAAAGAACCCCGGCACCGAGGTCGCCGTCCAGCAGTTGAACGCCAACACGACCACCAACTCCCGCGGGATCCGGCTGGGCTACCTGCCGCAGATCCGCGACATCGAAGACGCCACCATGGAACAGATCTTCGCGGGCAATACCACCCCGGACGCCGGCCTGAAAAAGATGACCACCGAAGGCAACGCCCTGCTTGAGCGCTTTGAAAAGAGCATGAAGTAATCGATGGAAAAACGCGTCGTCTTCCATCATCGGACCCTGCCCTGGCTCTTGCTGGCGCCCCAGCTGGCCATCACCCTGGTGTTTTTTTTCTGGCCGGCCGGGCAGGCCATGTGGCAGTCGTTTCGCGTCGAAGACCCCTTTGGCCTGTCCTCGCAATTCGTGGGGCTGGCCAATTTCACCGACCTGTTCGGCAGTGCGGATTACCTGGCGTCTCTGCGTACCACGGCCTGGTTCTCCGCACTGGTAGCGTTCTTTGGCCTGGGGATCTCGCTGCTGCTGGCCGTGATGGCGGACCGTGTCGTGCGTGGTGCCGCCATCTACAAGACTCTGCTGATCTGGCCCTACGCTGTCGCCGCCGCAGTGGCCGGTGTGCTGTGGCTGTTCCTGTTCTCGCCTTCGGTCGGGATCCTGGCCGTCGGTATGCTGCGCCTGGGGCTGTCCTGGAATCCCCGCCTGGATGGCGGGGACGCCATGGCCCTGATCGTCTTCGCCGCCGTCTGGAAACAGGTCTCGTACAACTTCCTGTTTTTTCTGGCGGGCCTGCAGTCCATTCCCCGATCCCTGATCGAAGCCGCCGCGATCGATGGCGCCGGCCCCGCGCGCCGGTTCTGGACCATCGTATTTCCCCTGCTGTCTCCCACCAGCTTCTTCCTGCTGGTGATCAATTTCATCTACGCTTTCTTCGACACCTTCGCCGTGATCGACGTGGTCACTCAGGGCGGCCCTGGCCATGCCACAGACATCCTGGTCTACAAGGTCTACAACGCTGGCTTCAAGGGTCTGGATCTGGGTTCCTCGGGTGCCCAATCCGTCATCCTGATGCTGATCGTCATCGCATTGACGGTCGTGCAGTTCCGCTACGTCGATCGCAAGGTGAACTATTGATGCGCCGCATTCGTTCGAAAATCATCCCCTCCCTTTCCCGCAGGGTCGAACATGGTTGAGCGCCGGCCGCTGCTGGACCTGGTGTCCCATGCCGTCCTGATTCTGGGCGTGGTCGTGATCGCCTTCCCTCTGTATGTCGCGTTCGTTGCCTCGACGCAGACCGCTCAGGAAGTCGCCCAGGCACCCATGTCGCTCATCCCGGGTTCGCACTTTCTCGGCAATTACTGGACAGTCCTGACAGGCGGGGCCATCAATACGCCCCCGGTAGGCCGCATGCTGTGGATCAGCACCTTCATGGCGCTGGCCATCGCCATCGGCAAGATCGCGATTTCCATGCTGTCGGCCTTCGCGGTCGTCTATTTCCGCTTCCGGTTCCGCATGCTGTGCTTCTGGATGATCTTCATCACCCTGATGCTGCCCGTCGAAGTCCGTATCGCACCCACCTACGCGGTGATCGCCAACTTGGGGATGCTCAACAGCTATGCGGGCCTGACCCTGCCGCTGATCGCATCGGCGACGGCCACGTTTCTGTTCCGGCAGTTTTTCCTCACGGTCCCCGATGAGCTCGTCGAAGCCGCACGCATCGATGGCGCGGGCCCCATGCGATTCTTCAAGGACATCCTGCTGCCGCTGTCGCGCACCAGCATCGCGGCGCTGTTCGTGATCCAGTTCATCTATGGCTGGAACCAGTACCTGTGGCCGCTGATCATCGCAACCCAGGAAAACATGTACCCGGTGGTCGTGGGCATCCGCCGCATGATCGCCGGCGGCGACAGCGTCACGGAATGGAACCTGGTCATGGCGACCGCCCTGCTGGCCATGGTACCGCCAGCCGCTGTGGTCATCCTGATGCAGAAATGGTTCGTCAAGGGCCTGGTCGACACAGAAAAATAGGACATACGTTTTCTCATGGCAACCCTGAGCTTTCGCAATGTGCGCAAGACCTACCCGGGCGGTGTGGCCGTCATTCACGGCATCGACATGGAAGTCCATGACGGCGAATTCGTCGTCATCGTCGGTCCTTCAGGATGCGGGAAATCCACGCTGATGCGCATGGTCGCCGGCCTGGAATCCGTGACCGACGGCGAGATCTCCATCGGCGATCGCGTGGTCAACACCCTGGAACCCGCCGAGCGCGACATTGCCATGGTGTTCCAGAACTACGCGCTCTACCCCCACATGAGCGTCTTCGACAACATGGCCTACGGCCTGAAGATCCGCCATCTGCCCAAGGCCGAAATCCGTCACCGTGTGGAAGACGCGGCGCGCATCCTGGAACTCGATCACCTGCTGGATCGCCGGCCACGCCAGCTCTCGGGCGGCCAGCGCCAGCGCGTGGCCATGGGCCGCGCCATCGTGCGGGAACCCTCCGTCTTCCTGTTCGACGAACCATTATCGAATCTGGACGCAAAATTGCGCGTGCAAATGCGCCTGGAGATTCAGAAGCTGCATCAGCGCCTGAAGACCACCAGTCTGTACGTCACCCACGATCAGGTGGAAGCCATGACACTGGCGCATCGCATGATCGTCATGAATCAGGGCATCCCGGAACAGATCGGCACCCCCGCCGAGGTCTTCGAGCACCCCGCCACGGTCTTTGTCGCAGGCTTCATCGGGTTACCACCCATGAATCTGCTCAATGTGGATATCGATGCCCAGGGCCGCGCCCTGGGGCCGGATGGCGCCACACTGCCCGTCCGGGTACCCATGGCGGCCGGTACCAACTCGCGGGGCATCCTGGGCCTGCGCCCGGAACACCTGCGTCTGGGCGCGCCTGGCTTGCAGGCCCGGGTCGACATGGTCGAGGTGCTGGGTTCCGAGCAACTGATTCATGCCCGCTGGGGTGAACAGCCCCTGGTGCTGCGTTGCGCCGTGACCGAGACACGGGATCGGCCATTGAAGAACGGCGATACCATCACCCTGGGCCCCGACGGGCAGCATCCCGCCCACTGGTTCGACGCCGGCACAGGCAAGCGCATCGGCGACTGACGGCCGCGCGGACCACTCGGCCAAAGCATCGGGGCCCCTTTTACGGGGCCCCGATGCTTTGAATCACGCCTTCAATCATGGGGCTGGATCAACCAGCCCGCTGACTGATCATTGATAGACGGTCTTCGAGCCGTTGGCGTGCCAGGTGAACACGTCGAACTTGAAGGACTTCAGATCGCCCTGTTTGTTCCAGGCGATATCGCCGATCGGGGTCTTGACGGTGTTGCTGTGCAACCAGGCGGCCACCTTGGACGGGTCGTCCTTGCCGACGCCCTTGATACCGGCCACGATGGCATCCACGGCCGAATAGGCGGTCAGCTGGAAGGCGCCACCCGGATTGCGGCCTTTGTCCTTGAAGGCCTTGACCACGGAGGCGTTGGCGGGATTCGACGTGAAGTCGGCCGGCAGCGTCACCAGCATGCCTTCGACGGCAGGGCCGGCAATGGCGTTGATGTCCGGGTTACCCACGCCTTCCGGGCCCATGAACTTGGCCTTCAGGCCCTGTTCGGCGCCCTGGCGCAGCAGCAGACCCATTTCCGGGTGATAGCCGCCGTAGTACACGAAGTCGGCGCCGGAGGATTTGAGTTTGGTGATAACGGCGGAATAATCGCTGTCACCGGCGTTGATGCCCTCGAACATGACGACCTTCACGCCCGCCTTTTCCAGGTTGTTCTTCACGGCGGTGGCAATGCCCTGGCCGTACGACTGTTTGTCGTGCAGCACGGCCACGGCCTTGGGTTTGATCTTCTGGGCGATGAATTCCGCAGCCGCGGGGCCTTGCTGGTCGTCACGGCCGATGGTGCGGAAGATCATGTCGTAGTTCTTGCCATCCGTCACGGCGGGCGAAGTTGCCGATGGCGAGACCATCACGATACCTTCGTTGTTGTAGACGGGGGCAGCGGCGATCGTCGCGCCGGAGCACACGTGGCCCACGACGTAATGGATCTTTTCATTGACCACACGGTTGGCTACCACGGGGCCCTGCTTCGGTTCGCAGGAGTCGTCCATCACGACGATTTCGAGTTTCTTGCCCAGCACGCCGCCGGCGGCGTTGATGGTTTCGACTGCTGTGTCGACACCTTCTTTGACCATGTCGCCATACTGCGTCAATGCCCCGGTATAAGGCCCCGCAATGGCGATCTTGATCGTATCAGCGCTCGCCGCGGAAGACATCATCATGCCAGCGGCCAGCCCCAGTGCGGCGACCATTGGCGTCAAGCGAATGTTCATAAAACCTCCTGTGAAAGACCCAGAAAGAATACACGAAACCCCCGTGGGGAGGATCATGTCCCGTACGGGGGTTTTCCCGAAATCCGGCTCTGCAAAAGCAGCACGGCGGCGTGTGGGAGCGGCGTCAGGCCAGCAAACTGCGCAACATCCAGGCGTTCTTTTCGTGCACATCCAGCCGCTGCGTCAGCAGATCGGCGGTAGGTTGATCATTGACGGCATCGGCGCATTTGAAGGCCTCGCGGGCGGTCTTGGCCACGGACTCGTTGCCGGCCACCAGCAACCGCAGCATGTCTTCCGCCGACGGCACCGAGCCAGGTTCCTGGATGGAACTGAGGCGCGCGTATTCCGCATAGGTGCCTGGCGCGTAATGGCCCAGTGCGCGGATGCGTTCGGCGATAGCGTCCAGTGCCTGCCAGGTCTCCGTGTACTGGGTCATGAACAGCTGATGCAGGGTGCTGAACATCGGCCCCGTCACGTTCCAGTGGAAGTTGTGCGTCATCAGATACAGGGTATAGGTATCCGCCAGCGTCCGGGACAACTCGGCCACGACGGCTGCACGGTCTTTCTCGGAAATGCCGATGTCGATCGGAAGGCCGGAGGAAATGACGGGGGTTTTCTTGGAACTGGTCTTTTTGACGGCTTTGGCCATGAAGCACTCCAGGAATAAAGGCCATGTCAGGATAGCATGTCCACCCGCGCCCGCCACCGCTCAGGCGGCGCAAGCCACGCCAGCTGCTTAAGGCCGGCCGAGCCGCTCAGTCCGCGCCCGCCATGATCGAGATGGCCTCTTCCTGCATGGTCACGCCCGGTATGTGGCAGGCCCGCACTGCCTGAATCAGCGCCTCGATGGCGGCCAGACGGGGAAAGCTCTTGCGCCAGACCAGCACCACGCGGCGATCCGGCACCGGCGGCTCGAACGGCACGAAGCGCAGCAGCTTGCTTTCGGCCCCTTGCATGCCGATGGCGCTGGCGGGCATGACCGTGATCCCGATGCCAGCCGCAACCATATGGCGGATCGTTTCCAGCGAGGAACCCTCGAAGGTTCGCTGGATGCCTTCGCTGGAAGCCGAATAGCGGGACAGTTCGGGACAGACCTCCAGAACCTGATCCCGGAAGCAGTGTCCGGCACCCAGCAGCAGCATCGTCTCTTCCTTCAAGCGCTGCGAGGCGATACGCTTTTCGTGTACCCACGGATGATTGTGCGGCAGCGCGACATAAAAAGGTTCGTCATACAGGGCGCACTGAGCAAAGCCCGATTCCGGCAACGGCAGGGCCACGATGGCGCAATCGATCTCGCCCTGGCGCAGCAGTTCCAGCAGACGGGTCGTGTAATTTTCCTGGAGCAGCAGCGGCATCTGGGGGGCGCGCCGGATCTGCTCCGGCACCAGATGGGGTAGCAGGTATGGTCCAACGGTATAGATGACGCCCACCCGCAGCGGGCCTTCCAGCGGATCATGACCCTGACGGGCAATCTCGCGCAGATTGGCCCCCTCTTCCAGGACCTTTTGCGCCTGCGTGACCACCCGCAGGCCGATCGGCGTGATCCCCACCTCGGCGCCTCCGCGCTCGAACAGGACGATGCCCAGCTCTTCCTCGAGCTTGCGGATCGCCACGGACAGCGTGGGCTGGCTGACGAAGCAGGCCTCGGCGGCCCGCCCGAAATGGCGTTCGCGGGCCACGGCCACGATGTACTTCAGTTCGGTCAGAGTCATCGGTGTCCCTTTGATTTCAACTGCGCAGATACTGGACGGCGCCGGACATCCAGCGCTGCTGATGCGCCCTGGCGTGCTCCGGAAAATCCTTCGCCAGCCAGGCGGCGGCGGTTCGCGCCAGATCCAGCAACCCTTCGTCGGCATTCAGATCCGCGAATCGCAGCAGCGCCTGACCCGACTGGCGCAGACCCAGCAGTTCGCCTGGCCCGCGCTGGTCCAGATCCCGGCGGGCGATCTCGAAGCCATCCGTGGTTTCGTACAGGGCCCGCAGACGCTCGCGCGCCACGGCGGACAGCGGCGGCTGATAGAGCAGCACGCAGGTGGATTCACGCTGCCCACGCCCCACCCGGCCGCGCAACTGATGCAGCTGCGCCAGACCGAAGCGCTCGGCATGTTCGATCACCATCAGGCTGGCATTGGGCACGTCCACCCCGACCTCGATGACGGTCGTGCTGACCAGCAGGTCGATCGCACCCCCGCGAAAGGCGGTCATCGTATCGGTTTTCTCCTGGGCCGAGAGGCGCCCGTGCATCAGCCCGATACGCAGATCGGGAAGTTCGGTGCGCAGATGCTGCCAGGTATCCACCGCAGTCTGCAGCTGCAGCGCTTCACTTTCCTCGACCAGCGGGCACACCCAATAGGCCTGCTGTCCCTCGCGCACCGCGCCGGCCACCCGCGACAGGACCTCGTCGCGCCGCTGGTCGGCGAACAGCCGTGTGCGTACCGGTGTGCGCCCCGGCGGAAGTTCGTCGAGCACCGAGACGTCCATATCGGCAAAAAAGGCCATCGCCAAGGTGCGCGGAATGGGGGTTGCGCTCATGCTCAATTGATGAGGATGCCGGGTGGCCTGATCGCCCTTGCGGCTCAGGGCCAGGCGCTGCCCGACCCCGAAACGATGCTGTTCGTCGCTGATGACCAGGCCCAGGGACTGGAACTGGACCTTGTCCTGGATCAGCGCCTGGGTACCGACCGCCAGCCTGGCCTGGCCGGAAGCAATCGCCGCGAGGGCCTGCCGCCGGGTCGAGGCCGGCAGGGCTCCGGTGAGCCAGGCCACCTGCACGCCCAAAGGAACCAGCCACTCGGAAAGCTTGCGCCAGAGCTGTTCGGCAAGGATCTCGGTCGGTGCCATCACGGCCACCTGAGAGCCTGCATCGATGGCCTGAGCCGCGGCGACCGCCGCCACCAGCGTCTTGCCGCTGCCCACGTCGCCCTGCAGCAGACGATGCATGGGATGGGACAGCGTCAGGTCTCGCCGGATCTCGGCGATGGCGCGCGCCTGCGCCCCGGTGGGCTGGAAAGGCAGCCCCGCCAGCAGGCGCTCCGGCAGATCGCCACACCCCTGCAACGCAATCGCCCGCTGGGCCTGGCGCGCCGCGCGGGCGTCGGCCAGGGCCAGTTGCTGGGCCAGCAATTCATCGAATTTGATACGCCGCCAGGCGGGGTGGTCATGCCCGGCCAATAGATCCAGGGAAATGTCGGGGCCCGGATGATGCAGCAGCCGCAGCGAGGTGGCAAAGTCCGCCAGATCGTAGGCCTCGCGCACCGGCTCGGGCAACGTGTCGCGCAAATCCGCTTCATCCAGCGCGCGGGCGATTGCCTTGCGCAGGCTGGCCTGCGACAGGCCCTGTGTGGTCGGGTAGACGGGGGTCAGGGTCTCGGGCAGGCGCGTGCCAGGTTCGGTGACCAGCGGATGCACCAGTTCCAGGCCATGAAATCCCGCCCGCACTTCGCCGCGAATCCGCACGCGGCGCCCCGCGCTCAGCCGCGCCTGCTGGCCCGGATACAGATGCAGCCAGCGCAGGTGCAGCCGGCCCGTGCCGTCGGACAGCGTGGCCTGGAGCTCGCGCCGGGGGCGCAGACGCATTTCGCTATCCACGATATCGCCTTCGAACAGGGCATGCCCGCCCGGCCTAGCCTGCGCGATCGGCGTGATACGGGTTTCGTCTTCGTAGCGCAGCGGCAGATGAACGACGAAGTCGGCCGCCGTCCGCAGCCCAAGGCGCTCGAACAGGCGCCGGGTGCCGGAGACGGACGCGCCCGGACGCTTTGGCGTGCCGGAATAGGCCCCCGCGGAGACCATGACGAATGACCGGGTCGGTGGGATCAGAGAGCCAGAACGGCCTCGACCTCGAACTGGGCGCCCTTGGGCAGGCTGGCGACCCCGACCGTCGAGCGGGCCGGATAAGGCTGCGGAATGATCTCCGCCATGATCGCGTTCGCGCTGGCGAATTTGCTGAGATTGGTGAGGAACAAGGTGAGCTTGACGACGTTTTCCAGCGTGCCGCCCGCCGCCTCGATCACCGCCTGCATGTTGGCGAAGGACTGCCGCACCTGGCCTTCGAAGTTTTCCGATACCAATTCACCCGTGCCGGGTTCCAGCCCGATCTGGCCCGACAGGAAGACGAACCGGCTCGACGACGCGCTGACCGCCTGGGAATACGGGCCAACCGCCGCAGGGGCCGATTCGGTGTGAATGATTTCCTTGCTCATGATCGCATCCCTGAATGATTTTCGTAACTATCAGAGTGTACCGATCAATAGCAAAAAATAAAAGGCTGGTTATTTCTCGGCGAATGCGCGTTCGTAGACGTAATCACCGGGCTCGCCCACCCCGGCCGACACGACAAAGCCGCGCGCATCCAGCATGGCGCGGATATCGGTCAGCATGGCGGGGCTGCCGCAGATCATGGCGCGATCGGTCGCCGGGTCCAGCGGCGGCAGGCCGATATCCTTGAAGATCTGGCCATTTTCGACCAGGGTCGTGAGACGGCCCTGATGGACGTAGGGTTCACGCGTGACGGTGGGATAGTAGATCAGCTTGTCGCGTACCATTTCGCCCAGAAATTCGTCCTGGGGAAGTTCGTGCCGGATGTAATCGTCGTAGGCCAGTTCGCTGATGAAGCGCACACCATGCGTCAGGATGATTTTCTCAAACCGGTCGTAGACCTCGGGATCCTTGATGATGCTGAGAAACGGGGCAAGCCCCGTCCCCGTGGCGAACAGATAAAGATGACGCCCGGGCTTCAGGTCGTCGGCGACCAGGGTGCCGACCGGTTTGCGGCTGACCAACACGGCATCGCCCGGCTGCAGGTGCTGCAGCCGCGATGTCAGGGGCCCATTGGGGACCTTGATGCTGAAGAATTCCAGGTTTTCCTCGTGGTTGGCGCTGGCGATGCTGTAGGCCCGCATCAGCGGCTTGCCCTCGACCTCCAGCCCCAACATCACGAAATGGCCATTATGGAAGCGCAGACCGGGATCACGGGTGGTCTTGAAGGAAAACAGCGTGTCGTTCCAGTGATGCACGCTGAGGACTTGCTCGGAAAGGAATGCGGCCATGGGGGGGAAATTGAAAATTCGGATGACAGGGAAATGGTACGGCGTGGGTGGAGAAATGCAAGAAAATCCCGTGTCGAAGACAGGGGTTTCTTGATCTGACGCAAATTTCGGCTGCGGCGGGACTCATTTTAGCGTGTTCAGCTTGCCTTCAGATTCGCAGCATGTTAACTTTTCGCATTACTTTTGAGAATCATTATCATTTAATTTAATTTCAGCCCTCTTCCTTCCGGAACCTTCCCATCATGACACCTCGTTCACGTCTCCAGTTCTTCACGCGCCGGTTGCCCCTGCTGGCCGCAACCACGTCCCTGCTGATCGGTAGCGTCGCGTTGGCCGCTGAAGTCAATCTATACACGTCGCGCGAACCGAAACTGGTCGAGCCCCTGCTGGCGGCATTCTCGACGGACACGGGGGTCAAGGTCAATACGGTGTTCGTCAAGGATGGCCTGCTGGAGCGAGTCCGTGCCGAAGGCGCGCAGTCGCCGGCCGACGTCCTGATGACGGTGGACATCGGCAACCTGCTGGATCTGGTCGACGCGGGCGTGACCCAACCAGTCCGGTCCAACGTGCTGGACGCCGCGATTCCGGCCAATCTGCGCGCGACCGACGGTCAGTGGTTCACCCTGTCGCTACGCGACCGGGTCGCTTACGTCGCAAAGGATCTGGACGTACAGACCTTCAACTACGAAGACCTGGCCGATCCGCACTGGAAGGGCAAGGTCTGCATCCGTTCCGGCCAGCATCCGTACAATACCGCGCTGATCGCCGCCATGATCGCCCATGACGGTGTCAAGGCGACCGAACAATGGCTGCGCGGCGTCAAAGCCAACCTGGGACGCGCGGACACCGGTGGCGATCGCGACGTGGCGCGCGACATCCTGGGCGGGATCTGCGACGTCGGCATCGCCAACGCCTATTACGCCGGGCACATGAAAAATGCGGCCCCAGGCTCCGATGCCCGCCGCTGGGGCGACGCAATCCGTGTGATCCGCCCGACCTTCAAGAATTCCCAGGGCACCCACGTGAATATTTCCGGCGCGTCGGTGGCGCGCCACGCACCGCACCGCACCGAGGCCGTCCAGTTGCTGGAATACCTGGTCTCCGACAAGGCTCAGAGTCTCTACGCCCAGGCCAACTACGAATATCCGGTCAAACCTGGCGTGAAACTGGACCCGACGGTCAAGAGCTTCGGACCGCTGCATATCGATACCCTGCCCCTGACTGAAATCGCCCGCCATCGGAAACAGGCCAGCGAGCTCGTCGACCGGGCCGGCCTTGGCCAGTAGGCGTTTCCTCGTGCCGGCATTCCCGCGTTCGAGGGCCTGGCCGTGGCATGCCGGCATGGCCGCAGCTGCGCTGGCGGTGCTGTCCCCGGTTCTGGCGCTCATCGGCCAAGCCACCCAGGGTGCCGGGACGCATTGGGGCCACCTGCTGCAGTTCGTGCTGCCAGGTGTGGTGGGCCAGACCCTGCTGCTGCTGGCGGGCGTCGGTCTGCTGGCCACGGCTCTGGGCGTCGGCGGCGCCTGGCTGGTGACGGCCTACGACTTTCCGGGACGCGCAGTCCTGTCCTGGGGTCTGCTGTTGCCGCTGTCGGTCCCCACCTACATCGTCGCCTACGCCTATCTCGACATCCTGCACCCGATCGGTCCGGTCCAGGAGACGGTCCGCGCCCTGCTGGGTTACTCGAGTCCCCGGGAATTCCGGCTACCGGACTTGCGCAGCCTGCCAGGGGCAATCGTGCTGCTGGCCTTCGTGCTGTACCCCTACGTCTATCTGACAACCCGCAGCATGTTCGCCAATCAGGCCGCACACCTGATCGAGGCCGCCCACCTGCTCGGCCACGGCCCCTGGGCCACCTTCCGGCGCGTGGCCCTGCCCATGGCCCGGCCAGCCATCGCCGTCGGTCTTTGCCTGGTGCTGCTGGAAACGCTGAACGACATCGGCGCCTCCGAGTTCCTGGGCATACAGACGCTGACCGTAGCGGTCTATACCACCTGGGTGACCCGCTCGGACCTGGCGGGCGCGGCACAGATCGCATTGGTGACCCTGGCGCTGGTGACCATCGTGATCGCCGTCGAGCGTCACGGACGCCGACGCCTGCGCTACACCAGCGGGCGGCGCGGCGCGCCGATTCATCGACGCCGCCTGCACGGCCCGGCCGGATGGCTGGCAACCGCACTGGGCCTGGCGCCGATCGTGGTCGGCTTTGTCGCGCCTGCCGGTTACCTGCTCGCACTCGCGCTCGAACGCGTGGGCGCCGGCCAGTTGCCCTCGCCCGCCCTGTTGCATGCCGGCGGGCAAACACTCGCCGTATCCGCCGTTGCCACCATCGCCACCCTGGGCATCGGACTGATCGTCGTCTGGAGCCGACGCATCATGCACCACGCCCCCGACTGGCTACGGGGGGTCCCCCGGCTGGCGACCCTGGGCTACGCGCTGCCGGGCACCGTCCTGGCAATCGGCCTGCTGTTCCCTCTGATGGCGATGGAGCGTGGCCTGTCCCTGCTGCGTGAGGCAAGCGGTCTGGACCCCACCGGGCTGATCCTGCTGGGCACCCCGGCGGCGCTGACACTGGCCTACGTGATCCGCTTCCTGACGATCCCGGTGGGCACCCTGGAAGCGGGGCTCGACCGGATCCCGCCGTCATTCGAGCAAGCCGCCCGCCTGCTGGGCGAGAACATCCACGGCACGCTGCGGCGTGTCCACCTGCCGTTGCTGCGCCCGGCCCTGGCGGCCTCGGCGCTGCTGGTCTTCGTGGATGCGATGAAGGAACTGTCCGCCACCCTGCTGCTACGGCCCATGAATTTCGATACGTTGGCGACCTGGCTGTACGCAGAGGCGGCCCGCGGCACCTACGAGGAAGGCGCCATCGCCGCCCTGGGCATCGTCGCGGCCGGCCTGATTCCCGTGATCATCCTGGCCCGTCTGCTCGACCGCCCGGCATCCTGAGGTTATTGACATGCTTGAATTGAACTGTGTTTCCCTGAGCTACCCCGCCGGCGGCGGGCGGCACACGGTCCTGAAGAATCTGAACCTCTCGCTGGAAACCGGTCAGATCGCCTGCCTGCTGGGCGCGTCCGGCTGCGGCAAGACCAGCGTACTGCGGGCCATCGCGGGTTTCGAACCCCTGGATCAGGGGATGATCCGCCTGCATGGCCGCCTGCTGTCGGGCCCCAGTGGCAGCATTGAACCCGAGCATCGCCGGGTGGGCATGATGTTTCAGGATTACGCGCTGTTTCCGCACCTGGACGTCGCCACCAACGTGGGCTTCGGCCTGCGCAGGCAACCGCACGACGAACGCAAACGGCGCGTCCGCGAGATGCTGGCCCTGGTCGGCATGGCGGGTATGGACACCCGCTATCCCCACGAGCTGTCCGGCGGACAGCAGCAACGCGTTGCGCTGGCCCGGGCGCTGGCGCCGGAACCCGCCCTGCTGCTGTTGGACGAACCCTTTTCCAACCTGGATATCGATGCGCGTGAGCGGCTGGCATTCGAGCTGCGCGATCTGCTCAAGGCTACCGGACGCACCGCCCTGGTCGTGACCCATAACCAGGCAGAAGCATTTGCCGTTGCTGACCAGATCGGTGTATTGCAGGACGGCCGGCTCGTCCAGTGGGATACCCCTTATGGCATGCACCATCACCCAGCCACACCCGAAATCGCAGCCTTCATCCATCGTGAGGCACTGCTCGCCCAACGCGCGCAGGCCTGTCTGCGCGGGGCGCCATCCGCAGCCTGAAAAGCCGGTTGCGTAGTCCGGATTTCAGGACTTCGGTTCCGGATCCTGAGGGCCCTCGAGGCCCAGTTCCTGGCATTTTCGGGTCAAGGTATTGCGGCCGATCCCCAGACAGGCGGCCGCGCGTCCCCGTTGTCCGTCTGCATGGCGCAGGGCCATGCCCAGCAAGGTCCGTTCGAAATCACGCCGCAGAGTTTCCATCACGTCCGGTTCGCGGCGCCGCAGTCGCTGCCGTACGTCGGCGGCCAACGCGTCCCGCCAGTCGGCAGGTGTACCGGTGTCCTGTCCGGCAGCCGGCTGCGCGTGGACGGTGCCCGCCATCTGCGCATCCGCGGGCGGCTCATCGGTGCCGTCCGAAGCGGCATCCCGGATCTCCGGAGGCAGATCGCCGGCGCGAACGAGCGGGCTGGCCGTCATCACCGTCAGCCACTGACAGATATTTTCCAGCTGACGGATGTTGCCCGGATAATCGAAGCGCTCCAGGAATCGCAGCGCCTCGGCGCTGAGGGAGCGCATCGGAACGCCCAGCTCGGCCGCGCTGCGCATCAGGAAATGGCGGGCGAGCGACGCGATGTCCTCGCGTCGGGCCCGCAAGGGAGGCAGGCGCAAGCGGATCACGTTGAGGCGATGGAACAGGTCGGCGCGAAAGAGTCCGGCCTGCACGCGCTGTTCCAGCGGCTGATGGGTCGCCGCCACGATCCGCACGTCCACCCGGACAGAGCGGCTGCCACCCACCCGATAAAAGCTGTTTTCCGCCAGCACGCGCAGCAGGCGGGTCTGCAGCTCGGCCGGCATGTCGCCGATCTCGTCCAGAAACAAGGTGCCGCCGTCGGCCTCCTCGAATCGCCCTCTGCGCATCTGCACGGCCCCGGTGAAGGCGCCCCGCTCGTGGCCGAACAGTTCGGCCTCCAGCAGATCACGCGGAATGGCCGCCGCGTTCACGGCCACGAAGGGGCCATCCGCCCGGCGGCTGTGCTGATGCAAGGCGCGAGCCACCAGTTCCTTGCCGGTGCCGGACTCGCCGGTGATCAGTACCGTCGCGCTGGACAAGGCAAGCCGGCCGATGGCCCGGAAGACCTCCTGCATGGCCGGCGAGCGCGAGGGCATCATGCCGCCTTCGAGGACCGATGGCGCACCGGCGCGCGACGCGTCCTCGGCCGACGGCTTGGTATCCACCGGTGTCGGCGCCGGCACCCCATCGGAGGCCGGCCCGGCCTGCGCCGCCCTCACGATCAGATCGACGGCTGTCTGGATGTCGAAGGGCTTGGCCAGATAGTCGAAGGCCCCCTGCGTGAACGCCGCGACGGTGGTTTCCAGATCGGTGTAGGCCGTCATCAGGATGACGGGCAGATGCGGCAAACGTTCGCGGACCGTGGCCAGCACGGACAGTCCGTCAGGACCCGGCATGCGCACGTCGGACACCAGCACGGCGGGCGCCTGGAGATCGTTGGCCTCATCCAGGCCGTCGACGGCAGCCAGCAAGGCCGCGCTCTCGGCAAAGCAGCGCACCGGCCAGCCGGCCTTGTCCAGCGCCCTTTCCAGGACCCAGCGCATGGCAGGCTCGTCATCCAGGATCCAGATCGGCTTCATGGCGCATCCAGTGGTAATAACAGCCGGAATTCGGTGTATCCCGGCTGCGAGTCGAACTCCAGCAGGCCACCATGCGCCTGCAGGCATTCCTGCGCCAGGTTCAGACCCAGCCCTGTTCCCTGCGCGCGCCCCGTCACCAGCGGATGGAAAAGCTTGTCGCGCAAGTCGTCCGGCACGCCCGGCCCGTTGTCCATGACGGAGATCATCAGGCCCATGCGATGCTGGCCGCGCAGCAGCGCCGGCTGGTGAACGATGCGGGTTCGCAGCCGCAGAACCGGGGATCGGGTCTCTGTGGATTCCGTCAACGCCTGGGCGCCATTGCGCACGACATTCAGCAGGGCCTGCATCAGCCGGTCGCGGTCGGCCCGAATGTCGGGAACCGACGCATCGTAGTCCCGCACCAGCTCGATGCGTTCGCCGAACTCCAGCTGAACCAGCGCCAGCGCGCGCTCGCAGATCTCGTGGATGTTGAATTTCCGGGGCTCGATCCCCTGACGCTGGGGAGACACCAGGCGCGCCACCAGATCCGCCAGACGATCGGCCTCGTCGATGATGACCCGGGTAAATTCCCGCAAGTCATCGCGTGTCAGCTCCATCTCCAGCAGCTGCGCGGCTGCCCGTAAGCCCGCCAACGGGTTGCGCACCTCGTGCGCCAGATTGCGCAGGGTTTCGCGCTGGGCGGCCTGGCCGGCGCGTGCCTGCTGCAGGTCTTCGAACCGCAGCGCCTGGTGGACCGGAATCTCGATCAGCCAGGCCCATTCCGGCCCCTGAAGCGGAGTCTTCAGGACGCTGGCATAGGTTTGCAGATACGGGTGAGCGGGCTGTCCGACGAGCTGACGACGGGACAGGCCGAGGAGCTCCTCGGCTGCCCCGTTGACGTGACGGATCTGCTGTGACTCGTCCAGCAGCAACACTGCCGTTCGCAGCAGCTCGAAGCCGGACGTGTCCATGACCCGATCTAGAGCGTGTAGTACATGTCGAACTCGACGGGGTGCGGCGTGACGCGCAAACGATCCAGCTCGTTGGCTTTCAGATCCAGGTAGGCATCCAGCAGGTCGTTGCTGAACACCCCGCCACGCGTCAGGAATTCGCGGTCGCGGTCCAGAGATTCCAGCGCCTGTTCGAGCGAAGAACATACGGTCGGGATCTTCGCGTCTTCTTCGGGCGGCAGGTCGTACAGATTCTTGTCGGCCGGATCGCCCGGGTGGATCTTGTTCTGCACGCCATCCAGACCGGCCATCATCAGGGCCGAGAAAGCCAGGTACGGATTGGCCAGAGGATCCGGGAAGCGCGATTCGACGCGGCGGGCCTTGGGGTTGCTGACGTAGGGAATCCGGATCGAGGCCGAGCGGTTGCGCGCCGAGTAGGCGAGTTTCACCGGGGCCTCGTAGTGCGGCACCAGGCGCTTGTAGGAATTGGTGGACGGATTCGTGATCGCGTTGAGCGCACGTGCGTGGTGGATGATGCCGCCGATGTAATACAGCGCGAATTCCGACAGGCCACCGTAACCGTTGCCGGCGAACAGGTTCTGGCCTTCCTTCCAGATGGACTGGTGCACGTGCATGCCCGAGCCATTGTCGCCGACGATGGGCTTGGGCATGAAGGTGGCCGTCTTGCCGTAGACATGCGCCACGTTACGGATCACGTATTTCATGGTCTGGGTCCAGTCGGCGCGCTGCACCAGGGTGCTGAAGCGTGTGCCGATTTCCAGCTGGCCCGCATTGGCGACTTCGTGGTGGTGGACCTCGACCGGCACACCCATCTGCTCCATCAGCAGGCACATTTCGGAGCGCATGTCCATGAAGGAATCGACGGGAGGCACCGGCACATAGCCGCCCTTGATCGCCGGGCGATAGCCCAGGTTGGTGCCATTGGCGTCATCGGCATTGGACCAGGCGCCTTCGTTCGAATGGATCTTCACGAAGCTGCCGGACATGTCGGACTTCCAGCTGATGCCGTCGAAGACGAAGAATTCAGGTTCCGGCCCGAAGTAGGCGGTATCGCCCAGCCCGCTGGATTTCAGGTAAGCCTCGGCGCGGCGCGCCAGCGAGCGAGGATCACGGTCGTATCCTTTCAGATCGGAAGGCTCGACCACGTCGCAGGTGAGGATCAGCGTGGTTTCCTCGCGGAAGGGGTCCAGACGCGCGGTGCCGGCGTCGGGAACCAGAATCATGTCGGAGGCCTCGATGCCCTTCCAGCCAGGCAGGGACGAACCATCGAACGCCACACCGGACTCCATGCGGTCTTCATCCACCTGGCTGGCGGGGACCGTCAGATGGTGTTCCCGACCTAGGGTGTCGGTAAAGCGGAAATCCACGAACGCCACTTCGCGTTCGGCAATCATCTGGACGACGTTTTCGGGGGTGGACATACAGGCTCCTGCGCCAAAATGTGTGTAAGGAAGATCAAGCCAGAGACGTTGCTCTCGATGACGCGGCGTGCGTCCTCGATGACAAGATAAGCAAACCTCGTGCCAGTTTTCGGTCGAGCGTGCTTCGAGGGTAAGGCGGGTGCATCATGGCACTGTGAAGGAGCACGGTGCAACTGAGGCTGCACCGCTTGAAGCACAATATGCACCATAGTGGTGCATATTGTAGGGCAGCTGATCCGGATTGTCGCCACAAAATGGTGCATCACAGCGCGTCAGGCAACGCAAACGGCCGCCAGGCGATATCCGCGATCAAGCCAGGAATTCCATCTGCAGATCGTTCAGGAAACGCCAGCCTTGAGCCGTGGCCCGGATGCGCTCCAGGCCTGGTTCCAGCAGTCCACGATCCACCGCGCGACGCATGGCGGGCAAGACGGACATCAGGGACAACCCAGTGCGCTCGATGAAGAGTCCGCCTTCGACCCCTTGCTTCAAGCGTAGCGCGTTGAGCATGAATTCGAAACCCAGGTCCTGGTGATCCAGTTCGCGGCGCTCGACGACATGCCGGCCCTCGCCCTCCAGCACCAGCCGCATCCAGGCATCGGGCATCCGGGCCCGGGCCTGCCGCGTGATCCGGTCCTGGAACGAGATCTTCGAGTGGGCCCCCGGACCGATTCCCAGGTAATCGCCGAACTGCCAATAGTTCAGGTTGTGCTGGCAGATCTGGCCGGGCCGCGCATAGGCGGACACCTCGTAGCGCTCGAACCCGGCGGACTCGGCCAGTTCGGCCGCCTGGTCCTGCATGGTGGCGCTCAGTTCGTCATCCGGCAGCCGGGGCGGGTATTTGGCGAACACGGTGTTCGGTTCGAGCGTCAGGTGATATAGCGACAGGTGGCCGGTGCCAAACGAGATGGCTTCGCGAACATCCCGTTCGCATTCGGCCAGGGTCTGTTGCGGCAGTGCGAACATCAGGTCCAGATTGACGCGGTCCACGGCGCGCTGGGCCATTCCGATGGCTGCCCGGGCCTGGGCGGCATCGTGAATCCGGCCCAGGCGCTTCAGCTTGTCGTCGTCGAAGCTCTGGATGCCCAGGGAAATGCGATTGACCCCAGCCTGCGCATACCCCTGGAACCGGCCGGCTTCGGCGGTCCCCGGGTTGGCCTCGAGGGTGATCTCGACATCGGGCGGCAGGTTCAGCATGGAGCGCAACATACCGATGATCCGGTCGATGGCATCGGCCGACAGCAGACTGGGCGTGCCGCCGCCGAAAAACACGGTCGATACAGGGCGCCCCCAGACATCGGGCAAGGCCTGTTCCAGATCTGCCTGCAACGCCCGCAGGTAATCCTCTTCGGGGAGTTCACCCGTGCGTTCGTGTGAATTGAAATCGCAATAGGGACATTTATGCACGCACCAGGGCACGTGCACGTAAATGGACAGCGGCGGCAGCGCCGCCAGGCCCTGCCGCCCCCGGACACCCGGGCGGCCATCATCACGGTGATCGGATTGCGGAACGCGCACCAGCTTTTTCATGATGCATCCCGATTCTGATATTCGTCACGCAGGGCCTGCAGCAGCGCACGCAGGGCACTCGCGCGGTGGCTGAGCCTGTTTTTCCGTTCCAGTGGCAATTCAGCCGCAGTCACGCCCAGGTCCGGCAGATAGAAATACGGATCATAGCCAAAGCCATTGGCGCCTCGCGGTTCGGGCAGGACCTCGCCTTCCCAGCTGCCCTCGACCACGATGGGACGCGGGTCATCGGCACTGCGGATGTAGACGAGCACCGCAACGTAGCAGCCGCGACGATCCGCCTGCCCGGCCATCTCGGACACCAACCGGGCATTGTTCGCCGCGTCCGAGCGGGTGCCATCCGCCTGCGTGGCATAGCGCGCCGAATGCACGCCAGGTTCGCCCTTCAGGGCACGGACGCACAGGCCGGAATCGTCTGCCAGGGCCGGCAGACCGGTGAGCCGGCTGGCGTGACGAGCCTTGGCCAGAGCATTCTCGACGAAGGTACCGAAGGGCTCTTCGGCCTCGGGTACGCCGAGCGCGCCCTGCGGCACCATCTCGATCCCGGCTGCGGCCAGACTGGCGGAAAATTCCTTCAGTTTGCCAGGATTGTTCGAGGCGAGGACGACACGGTTCATGGCGCGGCCTCAAGAGCCTGGGCCTGCGCCCGGATCAGTTGGCGGATTCCGGTGCCGGCCAGATCCAGCAGGTCATCGAGTTCCTGACGGCGGAAACTGCCGCCCTCGCCCGTTCCCTGAACTTCGACAAAATTGCCCTCGCCGGTCATGACCACGTTCATGTCCGTGTCGCAGCCGGAATCTTCCTGATAATCCAGATCCAGCACGGGTACGCCACCGACCAGGCCCACCGAGACGGCAGCCACCTGTCCCCGCAACGGATTGCCGGCCAACAGACCCCGCGCAGCAAGGCCGCGCACCGCCAGAGCGGCGGCCAGCCAGGCCCCGGTGACGCTGGCGCAACGCGTGCCGCCGTCGGCCTGCAGCACATCGCAGTCCAGCTGTAGTGTTCGCTCGCCCAGGGCCTGCAAGTCGAAGACGGCGCGCAGGCTGCGGCCGATCAGGCGCTGGATTTCCTGGGTGCGGCCGCTTTGCTTGCCGCGGGCGGCTTCGCGTTCGCCCCGGGTGTGGGTGGCCCGAGGCAGCATGCCGTATTCGGCGGTCACCCATCCCTGTCCCTTGCCCTTCAGGAAGGGCGGTACCTTCTCGAGCACACTGGCGGTGCACAGCACCTGGGTGTCGCCCATGCAGGCCAGCACCGAACCCTCGGCATGGCGCGTATAACCGGTCAACAGCTGGACGGGACGCAGGACATCGGCGGCGCGTCCCGAGGGACGAGCGGCCGGGCGGGCGGGATGGGTCATGAACGGAACTCCGGGCGGACTACAATGAATCCCCTATTGTAGAGAATCAAGAGGCCACGCCGATGATCCGCAGCATGACCGCTTATGGCGCAAGCCGCCTGGAAGCCGAACAGGGCGCTCTGGCCGTCGAAGTCCGCAGCGTCAACAACCGCTTCCTGGACCTCAGCCTGCGGATTCCCGAGGACTTGCGCTTCGCCGAGGGCCAGGTCCGCGAACTCGCCACCCGCCATGCCCTGCGTGGCAAAGTCGAGATCAAACTGAGCTACAGCGTCACCGAACGTGAAGCCCTGCGCCCAATCGACGCGCTGGCCGTCCAGGGGCTGGCCGAACAGCTCGCCTGGGCGCGGCGCTATATCCCCGATCTGCCCGCACCGACCCTGGCGGAGCTGCCTCGCGAAGGGCTGGCGCGCAGCGGTCTGGATCCGGACGACTGGATGCCACTGTGCGAACAGGCGTGCTTACAGGCCCTGGAAGAATTCCAGGCCGCCCGCGAGCGCGAAGGCGCGCGCCTCGCCCAGGCCATGCTGGGAATGGCCGACGAGATCGCGGCCATCGTCCAACAGGTCGAAGGCGAACTGCCCACGGTGGTGCAGGCACACCAGGACCGTATCGCCCAGCGGCTGCGCGAAGCCTTGATGGCCGCCAGCCCCGACGGATTCGCCGCCATCGGCGGCGCGGAACTGTCGGCGCGCATCGCCCAGGAAGCCAGCCTCTTCGGGCTGCGGGTGGACGTGGCCGAGGAACTCACCCGGCTGCGGTCCCATCTGCAGGAATTGCGCGACATCCTGGGAGGCAACCACGCGTCGGCGGCACGCGGCAGCGGCAAACGCCTGGACTTTCTCTTCCAGGAAATGAATCGCGAAGCCAACACGCTGGGCTCGAAGGCGGCTGCCCTGTCGGGCACTCAGGCGGCCATCGATTTGAAGCTGCTCATCGAACAGATGCGCGAACAGGCGCAGAACATCGAGTAACGGCCCTGTTCAACCCCGCGCACGGCGGCGGCGCGCACGCATTCGCCGCCAGGTATGCAGGCTGATCTCGCGGCGCACCCGGGCGTTTTCCCGAATTCGCCGCGTATGCGCGGCAATCACGTCACCCCGGGTCAGTATCCCCAGCATGCGCGTCGGATCATCGGCGTCCACCACCAGCAGGCGCCCCACATTCTCGATCGCCATGTGGTCGGCCGCCTGCCGCAGCGTGTGATCGGGCGTGATGACGACCGGCGGGCGGTGGATCAGATCGCCCAGGCGGGCCTGATCCGACCACTGGGCATCGAAAAACGTGCGCCGGGTCAGAATCCCCAGGACGCGATCCTGCGCATCCAGCACCGGATAACCCTGGTGCTGGGTGCCTTTCCCACCCTGGGCGATCCAGCGGCGGATTTCACCGATTGTCTGCCCGGCGCGCAACGTCGCCACATCCCGGGCGCAAGCGGCCCCCACGAGGATCCGCTCCAGGTAGTCCTCCTTGTATTCCGACGGCACCCGGACACCGCGCCGCGCGATCTTTTCGGTCATGATGGTGTTGCGCATCATCATGACCGAAATCAGATAGGCTGCGGTGCAGGCGCCCAGCAGCGGCAGCAGCCCAGCCGGCTGACCCGTGGTTTCCAGGGCAAAGATCACCGTGGTCAGCAGGGCGCGCGAGGCACCGGCGAACAGTGCCGCCATCCCGATCAGGGCGGCAATACGGGGATCGATGCCCAGCCAGGGCATGGCGTGCGCCAGCAGTAGCCCGAGCATCGCCCCCAGCGCTCCGCCGATCGTGAACAGCGGAGCCAGGGTGCCCCCCGAGGTACCGCTGCCCAGGCAGATCGACCAGGAGATGAACTTCATCACACACAGCCAGGCCAGCGCCCCCATGGCCAGCCGGCCATTAAGGATGTCCTCGATATTGGTGTAGCCCACGCCCAGGGTCAGCGGCGCGACCCAACCCACCACGCCCACAACCACGGCACCCAGCGCGGGCCACCACATCCAGTGCACGGGCAGGCGCTCGAAGCCATCCTCGATGGCATAGACCAGGTGGGTAACCGCCACGCTGATCACCCCGATCAGGGCGCCGATCAACACGTAGGCGGCCAGTGCGCCGCCTCCCGGGGTGGTCACGGTATCCATCAGGAACACCGGCGTGGATCCCATGAGCAGATCGCGCATGCCGGTCGCCGTCACGCAGGCCAGCGCCACCGGGATCAGGGAACGCCCACGCAGCTCGAACAGCAGCAGCTCCACGGCCAGGGTGACGGCGGAAATCGGCGCGGCAAAGACGGCTGCCATCCCGGCAGCCGCGCCCGCCGCCAGCAGCACCTTGCGTTCGCTGGCGGTGACTTTCATCAGTTGACCGATCAGCGAACCCAGGGCACCGCCGGTGGCGATGATCGGTCCTTCGGCGCCAAACGGCCCCCCCGTGCCGATCACCACCGCCGAGGACAGCGGCTTGAGCAGGGTGATGCGCGTCGGGATCCTGGACTCGTTGAGCAGAACCTGTTCCATCGCCTCGGGAATGCCGTGTCCGCGAATGGCCTTAGAGCCCCAGCGCGCCATGCCCCCGGCGATCAGCCCGCCCACGACCGGCACCGCGATGACCCAGGCACCCAGGCGCGGCACCGCGCCCGCCGGCGAGGAGAATGCCGTGGACCAGACACCATAAAAGCTCAAGTTGGTGATCAGGCCGATCAGCAGCATCAGCGCCCAGGCCACCAGTGCCGCCACGAACCCGAGCGCGACGGACACGGCGATCACGCGCAGCAGCCGCCAGTCGAACCGCGTCACGTCTCGCGGCATGCGGACCTGGACCAGGCTCAGGCCCAGGTCGGGCGCCACGGGCAGACCGCCCGACTGACTCTGTTCCTGCAACCGGGAAGCACTGGAATCGACGATCGAAGAAGACGGTTCGGACATGAATCTAAGGTGCCCCAGGCATCAGGGAAACCTGTCATTATGGAGATTCAAGCTTTAAAGAAGCTGAGTGTGCGCGACAACTGCCGCACCAGCAGGGTCGCCAGGACGAACGGGGCAGTCAGGGAAGGCAGCTCGAGCACCTGAAAACCACGCATCAGGCCCAGGCTGGCGAGGACACCCAGACACAGCGCCCCCCAGCGACCCGGCAGGGCCTGACGCAGGGCCTCGGCCGTCAGGACGGCATTGAAGCCGTATAGCCCCAGCGAGGCGGCATCGCCGGGAAAGCCGGCTGCCAACGCGGCCAACAGTGTCAGCGCCGACGCCAGGACGGCGCATAGCGCCGCCCCCGGCCTCGACAGGGACAGGCCCAGGATACACAGCGCACCAGCCCCCAGGTCATCCAGGAACATGACCTGACCGACCCCTCGCAACGTCCCTTGTGCCCAGGCCATCAGGCCATCACCCATGACCGCCGATGTTCCGGCCACAGGGGCCGGCCAGCCAGCCGCCGATGCGATGATCATCAAAAGCCAGGTTGCCAGAATGAACGGCGCGGTATAGGGCGACAGCGGCCCGTGCCGGCGCCAGACCTGGGCCAGCCAGGTGACCAGCCAGGCCAAAACCACCACCAGCCCCCAGGCCAGAGGTCCGGGCGGCAGGACCACCAGGACGCCGATGCCCGCCAGCGCGCCGTTGTAGCCGTGCAGACCGTCCTCGCATTCCTCGCGCGTGCCATACCGCAGCCCCCATTGGGTACCCACCCAGGTGCCCAGCCCGCAGGCCAGCGCCAGCGGGCCGGACTGCCATGCGACCGCGCCAAGGAAGCAGATGCCGGCCCAGGCGCTGCGCTGCAGGAACACCTGCCCCACCCCTCGTAGGAAAATGCGGCCAACACGCAGGCAATCGGACAGGCAAACCATACACTCATCAGGGCCGTTCGGAATGCCCGGATCGTACTCCCAAGCGAGCTGTCATTGTGACGAGGCGGCGCATAAAGCCTATACGGAACACAGCGTACAATGAAACATCTGGTGCAAAGCCGCCGAATTTCCGCGCCATCCGGATCCCTCATGAAAAATTCGTTCGCGCCAGCCTCCGCTGTTCCTCTCATCCAGCCCGAACCCGCCCAGCCACAGCCCGGTATTGCATTTCCGGTGCTGGGTGCCATCAGCGTGACCCACCTGCTCAACGACATGATGCAGTCGGTGCTGCTCGCGATCTATCCCGTGCTGCAGGGGCGCTTCGACCTCAGCTTCGCCCAGGTCGGGATCATCACCCTGGCCTTCCAGTTTTCCTCCTCGCTGTTGCAACCCTTCGTCGGGCGTTTCACGGACCGCCGTCCGCTGCCCTATTCGCTGCCCGTTGGTATGGGATTCACCTGCTGTGGCTTGTTGTTGCTCTCCCAGGCCTGGAATTTTCCACTCGTGGTGCTGGCAGCGACGCTGGTGGGGGCGGGATCGTCGGTCTTTCACCCGGAATCCTCGCGCGTGGCCCGCATGGCTTCGGCCGGACACCATGGCCTGGCGCAGTCGATCTTTCAGGTCGGTGGCAACATCGGCTCCTCGATCGGGCCACTGCTTGCCGCGCTGCTGATCGTACCCCGAGGCCAGGGCAGTGTGGCCTGGATCTCGTTGGCAGCCCTCGTGGGGATCTGCATTCTATTTGGGGTAAGCCGCTGGTATGCCGCCAATCTGACCGGCAGCCGGGGGCGCAGTTCCCTGCGCAAGACCGACAACGGGCTGTCCCCGCGCCAGGTCCGGGGGGCGGTCTCCATCCTGCTGCTGCTGATCTTCAGCAAGTACTTCTACCTGTCCGGGATCACCAGCTACTTCACATTCTTCCTGATTGACCGTTTCGGCCTGGAAATCCAGCAGGCGCAGTATTCCCTGTTTGTCTTCCTGGTGGGCGTGGCCACCGGGACCCTGGTGGGCGGGCCGGTGGGCGACCATATCGGCCGCAAGCGCGTCATCTGGGGATCGATCCTGGGGACGGCGCCCTTTTCCCTGGCGCTTCCTTACGTCAATCTGCAATGGACGCTGATCCTGGTGTTTTGCGCCGGCGTCATGATTGCCTCGGCCTTTCCGGCGATCCTCGTCTATGCCCAGGAACTCATGCCGGGCAAGACAGGCACTGTCTCGGGGCTTTTCTTTGGCCTGGCCTTCGGCATGGGCGGCATCGGCGCTGCGGCGCTGGGCAGGTTGGCCGACGCGACCAGCATCTCTTTTGTCTACCACGTGTGCGCCTTCCTGCCACTGCTGGGAATCACTGCCTTCTTCCTGCCCGACATGCGGCGCGGTCGCGCATGAGCGGCGCGCGCGTCAGCACCTGGGGCCGCTGGCTGACGGCAGCCAGCCTGTTGCTGCTGGCCGCCAATCTTCGCCCCCTCTTTCCCAGTACGGCGGTGCTGCTGCCGGATATCAGCCGAGGATTAGGACTCAGCGCGGCGGCAAGCGGCTATCTGACCACACTGCCCGTCCTGTGCATGGGGATCTTTGCACCGTTCGCGCCACGCTGCGCCCAGCGCATCGGCATCGAGCGCACACTGTTGCTGGTCCTGCTGCTCATCACCACCGGCACCGCCTTGCGCGGCGCCTTCGACGCCGTGGGGCTATTTCTGGGGACGGCGCTGGCGGGCGCCGGCATTGCCCTGGGCAACGTGCTCCTGCCCAGCCTGGTCAAACGCGACTTCGCCGACCGCGCTGCCCTGATGACCGGCCTCTACACCATGAGCCTCGTGGGCGGCGCGGCGCTGGCGGCCGCCACCACCCTGCCCCTGATGCACAAGCTCGGTGATCAGTGGACGCTGAGCCTGGCGATCTGGGCCGTACCCGGAATCCTGGCGCTGTTCGCCTGGTCGCCCGTGGCCTGGCGGGCGGGATCTCACCATACGAACGGCCGCCATATCCTGCCCGTCCAAGGGCTGCGGCGCGACCGGCTGGCTTGGGCCGTGACCCTGTTCATGGGGCTGCAATCCGCCCTGGCTTACTGTGTGCTGGGCTGGATGGCGCCCATATTGCGCGACCGGGGGCTGAGCGGCACCGAAGCCGGGCTGGTGACTTCGGTTTCGATCCTGCTGCAGGTCGCGTCCTGCCTGCTGACCCCGCTGCTGGCCTCCAGATGGCGCGACCAGCGGGGGCTGGCGGTCGGCCTGACCGTGGTCGCCACTTTTGCCCTGATCGGGATGGTGCTGGGTCCGCGTTGGGCCATCTGGCCCCTGGCCGTCATCCAGGGCATCGGTCAGGGCGGTCTGTTCGCGCTGGCACTGATGCTGATCGTGCTGCGATCACACGATGCGCACGTGGCCGCCCATCTGTCCAGCATGGCCCAGGCCACGGGATACGTGCTGGCGGCCAGCGGCCCGTTACTGATCGGCGTGCTGTACGCCTGGACAGGAGGCTTCCAGGCTGCCGCAGGCCTGCTGGGCGCTCTGGGTCTGTGCACCGCGCTGGCTGGGTGGCAAGCGGGACGCAACGCGCTGGTTCAGGCCAGATCCATCCCCGAATCCCCGAAACCGGCTGCCGCCTGAGGCGGGCGTCCGAGGCGGACGGAAACGACATCGGTCTGCCGTTGGTGGCGGCAGGCCGATGTTTAAAAACTTGGGGGACGCCTGGTACCCGTCCAGGCGAAAGCCCCCGGTGCCGGCGAATCAGAGGGTCGCGCGGGAAAACACCAGCGTGGCGTTCGTGCCGCCGAACCCGAAGCTGTTCGACAACGCCGTCTGGATGTCGGCCTTGGCCAGGGGTTCAAGCAGGATATTCATGCCTTCGGCCGCTGGATCGAGCGTTTCGATATTGGCGGAAGCCGCCACGAAACCATGTTTCATCATCAGCAGGGTGTAGATGGCCTCGTTGACGCCGGCCGCGCCCAGCGCATGACCCGAGAGCGATTTGGTCGAGGCGATCCAGGGCAGGTTGTCACCGAAAACGGCCCGGATGGCTTCGAGTTCCTTGACGTCGCCCACCGGCGTACTGGTGCCATGGGTATTGATGTAATCGATGTGGGTGCGGACATCGGCCAGCGCCTGACGCATGCAGCGTTCAGCGCCTTCGCCCGAGGGCGCAACCATGTCGTAGCCGTCCGAGGTGGCGCCATAGCCGACGATTTCCGCCAGGATGTTGGCGCCGCGCGCCTTGGCGTGTTCGTATTCCTCGACCACCAGGATCCCGCCGCCGCCGGAAATGACGAAACCATCACGGTTGGCATCGTAAGTGCGGGAAGCGCGTTCCGGGGTGTCATTGTAGCGCGTGGACAGCGCGCCCATCGCGTCGAACATGAAGGACAGGGACCAGTGCTCTTCCTCGGCCCCGCCGGCAAACACGATGTCCTGTTTGCCGAGCTGGATCTGCTCGACGGCATTGCCGATACAGTGCGCGCTGGTGGAGCACGCCGAACTGATGGAGTAGTTCACGCCCTTGATCTGGGCGCCGGTGGCCAGGCAGGCGGACACGCCGCTGGCCATGGCTTTGGTCACCATGTAGGGCCCCACCCGGCGCACGCCCTTTTCATGCAGGGTCTGGATACCGTCATTGATCGAGGAATGCGACGCGCCGCCGGCGCCAACGATCAGGCCGGTGCGCGGGTTGGACACCAGATCCGATGTGAGGCCGGCATCCTGAATGGCTTCCTGCATCGCCAGCCACGCATAGGCATGACCGTTGGCCATGAAGCGGCTGAGCTTGCGATCGATCTTTTCCAGCGCGTCCAGATGCACGGACCCCGCCACATGCGAACGTAGACCCTGTTCAGCGTATTCGGGTTGAAACGTGATGCCCGAACGACCCGCACGCAGGCTGTCGAGCACCTCGGACTGGTTATTGCCCAGGCTGGACACAATGCCCATGCCGGTGACGACCACACGACGCATAATCGAGCCTCCTAGAAATTGTCCGTACGAGTGAACAGCCCCACCCGCAGGTCATGGGCCACATAGATTTCATGGCCGTCGACTTCCATGCGCGCATCGGCAAACCCCATGACGAGCTTGCGCATCATCACGCGCTTCATATTGATGTGATAGCGCACCTTTTGGGCGGTCGGCAAGACCTGCCCCGTGAACTTGACCTCGCCCACGCCCAGCGCACGGCCGCGCCCCTGGCCACCGCAGCAGCCCAGAAAAAACCCGACCAGCTGCCACATGGCGTCCAGACCCAGACATCCCGGCATGACCGGGTCGCCCTGAAAGTGGCAATTGAAAAACCACAGGTCGGGACGGATATCGAGTTCGGCGATGATCTCGCCCTTGTCGTGAGACCCGCCACGATCATCGATGTGCACGATCCGATCGAACATCAGCATGGGAGGCAGCGGCAACTGGGCATTGCCAGGACCAAAGAGTTCCGCACGCCCGCATGTCAGCAGTTCTTCGTAGCTGTAACTGGTTTTTTGCATGATGTTCTGTGAAATGAGCAATCCGCCTGACGCCCCACCAGGCGCGGTGACGCAAGCCTTTGAATTAGATAAGCCTGATAGTATAACTGAGGTCCGATACGCGGATCACCGTAGGGACCGGCCGGTGGCATACCAGACCGTCACCGTTCCCCGGATGAAGAGCGGCGGTGTGCCGCCTGCCCACCGGACCACCCGGTGCACCAGCAGCATGGGGCCCGCCGCCAACCGGCCATCGAAGGCCCCGGTATTCAGCTGCGTGCCATTGAGCCGCACGCAGGGGCCACGTTCCGATCCCCAGCACAGATCCGTCAAGACTTGTGCCGGGCTGTCATAAGCCCTGGACGCATGGACGCGAGTGATTCGAGCATCACCAGGAACCGGCGGATCCGTCGCGCCGGGCTGATACTCAACCACCACTGCGCGGTTGGTGGACTGCAGGCCCGTGCTGGTCCGGTCGCGCGTCCAGGCGGGATCCGCCGCCCATGCCGCGGCGCAGGACAGCCAGCCCGCGAGGCATACGGCCAGCAGCCCGATGCCGTGCGCCAGGGCGCGATGATGCGTTCCAGTCTTTTCCATGGGGCGAGTATATTGTGAGTCATGTGTATCGCCTACCTCTCGATCGGCCACCCGGACTGGCCTCTGCGGATCGCCGCCAATCGGGACGAGTTCCATGTCCGGCCCACGATGGCTGCCGGCCCCTGGCCTGAGCGCCCAGGCGTCATTGCCGGACGCGATCTGACGGCGGGGGGTACCTGGCTGGGCTGGACGGCGGGGGGGCGCTTCGCTCTGCTGACCAACTATCGGGAACCCGGTCTGCCGGTTCCGTCCGGCGCACCGTCGCGCGGCGTCCTGGTGCGCGACTACCTGCTGGGCACGGATAGCGCCGCCGACCACGTCCGGGCGATCGCCCGTCACGCGGGCGACTGGGCGGGATTCAATCTGATCGTGGGCGCTCCCGGCGACGTCTGGTACCTGTGCAACCGCGATCCCGCCGGAGCGCCCCGCCGGTTGAGACAGGGCAACTACGTCCTGTCGAACCATCTGCTGGACACCCCCTGGCCCAAAGCCAGGCGGCTACGGGCGACGCTGGATACGCTGCCCGCCGATCAATGGGTGCAGGATCCCGAACAGGTGTTCGCTCTGCTGCACGACACCACCCAGGCCGATACCCGGGATCTGCCAGAAACCGGGCTTTCCCTGGCGCGCGAGCAGTTGCTGAGCAGCCCCTTCATCATCAGTCCGGACTACGGCACCCGTTGCTCCACCATCATCGTGGCCGGAGCGGACGGCCACGCGCTGTTTTCGGAACTCAGCTACGATGCGGCCGGTTTGCCGACCGGCCGACAAGACTGGCGCGTGCCGACCATGGCTGGACTGCCCTCCGCCCCCTGCCCGTCCGGGGCCGAATCCGAGTCCGCGCGTTAAAATACGGCTTTCCCAATTCGACAGGACACATCCATGAGCACCGGCCTTGCCAGCCTGATTTCCGACGCCGTCAAGGCGGCCATGCGCGCGCACGACAGCACCCGCCTGGGCACCCTGCGCCTGCTGCAGGCGGCCATCAAGCAAAAGATGGTCGACGAACGCATCGAGCCCGACGATGCGATGATCATCGCCATCATCGAAAAACAGGCCAAGCAGCGCCGTGAATCGATCACCGCCTTCGAATCGGCCGGCCGTGCGGAAAGTGCCGCCCAGGAACGCGCGGAACTGGAAATTCTGAAGGAATTCCTGCCCCAGGGCGCCAGCCCCGAGGAAATCGCGGCCGCCATCGACACCGCCATCGCGCAGGCGCAGTCCAAGGGGTTGCAGGGCGGCGCGGCCATGGGTGCCATCATGGGCCAGTTGAAACCCGCGCTGGCCGGCCGAGCCGACATGGCCGCCGTTTCCGCCCAGGTCAAGGCCCGCCTGGCTGGCTGGCTGACTCACGACCCGAAGCGATGCTGACACCGATCCCCGGGTCGGCCACCCTTGCACTAGCGTCGCTCAGACCACCGGTATCATCTCGATGTCGGGCCGCAGGGGCAGGCCGGCTTCCAGCCGCTGCACCAGATCCGGGTTGCTGACGAAGGCCTTGCCAAATGCCACGGCCTCGCCGCACCCTGTTTCGATCGCCTGCCGCGCGGACTCGGCGTCATAGCCTTCATTGAGGATCAGCGCACCGGAAAACGCCTGCCGGATCACGGGGGTCAGCGCGTCGGCGCCCGCATGTTCGCGCACGCAGATGAACGCCAGGCGGCGCTTGTCCAATTCCTGGGCAACATGCCGGTACAGGGTGGCCGGATCCGAATCCCGCATGTCATGCCGATCGCCGCGCGGCGACAGATGCACGCCGACGCGCCCCGAACCCCAGACACCGATGCAGACATCGACGATTTCCAGCAGGAACCGGCTGCGGTTGTCCACGCTACCCCCATACTCGTCCCGCCGGCAGTTCGAACCATCGTGCAGGAACTGGTCTATCAGATAGCCGTCCCCGGCATGGACTTCCACCCCGTCGAACCCGGCCAGCCGGGCATACCGCGCCGCCTGATCGAAATCGGCCACGATCCGGAGGATCTCGTCGGGATGCAAGCTGCGCGGCACCACGTAATCCGGCGTATCCGTTCGATCGGACGATACCGGAACCGCGCAGGCGATCGCGCTAGGGGCCACCGGCATCTCGCCGGACAGGAATTCGGGATTGGATACCCGGCCGGCATGCCAGAGGCGCAGAAAGATCCGGCCGCCCCGATCATGGACGGCCTCGGTGATCCGGCGCCAGCCCTGAGCCTGATCGGAATTCCAGATGCCGGGTGTATCGGGATATCCCGCCCCCAGCGGAGACACGGAAGCCGACTCGGTCACGATCAGGCCGGCGGAGGCCCGCTGGGCATAATAGGCCCTCAGCGCATCACTCGGGATGCGTCCCGGCGCCGGACGCAGGCAGGCGGAAGGCGACATGACGATGCGGTTGCGCAGTGGCACATCCCCCAGTTGCAACGGATCGAACAAGCTAGTCATGTCAAGCGACGTTTACTGTAAAAATCCATCAGGGTTTTTACCAGATTTTAATCCAGCTGACTATGCTATGCCCTGGACAACCCCACGGACAACCGGGATCTGGACGCCCTCGAACCCACCTCGATATACTACTATTGCTCCTTTTCGGACCTCATCTCAAAGGATCCTGTCCATGGTGACATCCCTTGCACGACAGGTGGCGCTCTGCGCCGCCCTGGGCCTCGCGGGCCTGGCCACAGCTGCCCCGGCAGCCACCCTGAAGATCGGCACCGAAGGCGGCTACCCGCCCTGGAGCATGGTGAACGCCCAAGGCAAGGTCACCGGTTTTGACGCCGACGTCGGCCAGGCCCTGTGCAAAAAGCTCGATACAAAATGCCGTTTTGTGGTGCAGGCCTTCGACAGCCTGATCCCCGCGCTGCAGGCGGACCGCTTCGATCTGGTGATCTCGGGCATGTCGGTGACGGCCGATCGCGCCAAAGTCATCGCCTTCAGCATCCCCTACGCCACCGAGGACTCCGCATTCGTGCTGCCGGCCGGCAGCCCGCTGCTCAAGGCCACCGATCAGAAGACCCTGCTGCAGGGCCTGGCCGGCAAGACCGTGGGCGTGCAAAGCGGCACCACACAGGGCGCCTTCCTGCAGAAGCACGCGCCGGACCTGAAGCTCAAGACCTACGAAACCCAGGACCAGATGCAGATCGATCTGTCCGCCGGGCGGCTGGATGCCACGTTCTCGGAAGTCACCCCGCAAAGCCAGTTCCTGAAGGCCGCTGGCCAGGGAAAATTCGCCTTGGCCGACTATGTTGTGAAAAGCAGCGCCGATCCCGACATCCTGGGCCAGGGCATCGGTGCCGGGATCAACAAGAGCAACACCCAGCTCAAGGCCAAGGTCGACAAGGCATTGTGCGAACTGATCCAGGACGGCACGATCAAGAAGTCCAGCCAGAAATGGTTCGGCGTCGATCTTTCCAACTACGCCGCCTGCAAATAAAATCCGCATGACCAGAGCCAGCCCCTCCCGGGGCTGGTTTGCCTTGCACCCTGACAGGCCCGGCGCGATGGCGCGAATCCAGGCCGACTGATTCAATGATTTCTTCCCTGCACGACATTCTGAGCGCCGGCTGGGGCACCCTGCTATTGCGCGGTGCCGGCATGACCGTGTTCATCAGTCTGTGCGGCATCTGCCTTGGCATGGCAATCGGCATTGCCGGCGCGGCCCTGAAGGCTGGCGGCGGCTGGCTGGCGCGCGGCGCGATCGGCCTTTACACCCTGATCGTACGCAGCGTTCCCGAACTGCTCATCATCTATCTGCTGTTTTTCGGCACTGTCCAGCCCGCCGCCGACCTGGCGGACTGGCTGAACTGGGACGACCTCATGAGCACGGTCTTTCCCGTGCTGGTCGGCATCCTGGCTATCGGCCTGATTTCCGGGTCCTACAGCGTCGAAGTCTTCCGTGGCGCCTTCAAGGCCATCGATCCGGGACAGATCGAAGCAGCCCGCGCCATCGGCATGGACCGACGCCAGTGCCTGTGGCGCATCACGCTGCCACAACTGCTCTGGTATGCGCTGCCCGGGGCCAACAACGTCTGGCAGAACGCCCTGAAGGACACGGCGCTGATCTCGCTGGTCGGCCTCGTGGAACTGATGCGCGCCGCCGTCCTGGGCGCCGCCGCCACGCGAGCGCCCCTGACGCTCTATCTCCTGGCCGGGATCCTGTATTTTCTGATCGGGGTCTGTAGTCAGGGCATGTTCGTCTGGGCCGAACGGCATTTCGGCCGGGGCATGCAGGGGGCCGCACGATGATCGAACTGTTCGAGAAGGCCGTACCGGTCCTGTTCGAGGGATTCTGGATCACGCTGCGCATCGGCCTGCTCGCCATCCTGTTCGCCTCGCTGCTGGGCCTGGGGGCCGCGCTGATGCGAACCTCGACACGTCGTCTCGTCGCCGGCCTGGCTTTCGCCTACAGCACCGTGTTTCGCGGAACGCCCCTGCTGATCCAGCTGTTCCTGCTGTATTACGGTATCGGCACTCTGGATTTCGTGCATGACCAGCCGGCCCTGTGGTGGCTGTTCAGCGATGGAGCCCGCTGTGCCATCCTGGCCATCGCTCTGAACAGCGGCGCCTACATGAGCGAAGCGATCCGGGGCGGCCTGCAATCGGTGCCAAACGGCCAGATCGACGCTGCCCTGTCCTGCGGCATGAGCCGCCTGCAGGTATTCCGGCGCATTCGTTTCCCGTTGGCCATCCGCCAGGCGTTTCCGGCCTACAGCAACGAGCTGGTGCTGGCGATCAAGGGCACGAGCCTGGCATCCACCATCGCGGTCATGGAGCTCACCGGTTTCGCCCGGCGCCTGATGAGCCAAAGCTACCTGATCGTCGAAACCTTCATCATCGCGGGTCTGCTGTATCTGGCGATCAACGTCACGCTGCTGGGATGCGCCTGGCTGGTCGAACGGGGACTGAGGATCCAGGCCCGGGACTGAACCCTTCCGCCCGATCCCGCGCCGCCACCACGCCCGCTCGTTCCGGTGGATACCGAATGACGCCGGGAAGGCCGGGTTACCCTTGCACACAGCGGCACACGTCCCCGCCATTGCACAATAGCGGCTGTGCAATCGACACACTCGCGCGCCGCCAGCGCTGGCGCACGGATCCATCATCACCAGGAGTCCCTCATGCCTTTACACCTGCTTCGCGCATTCATCGGGATCTCTCTCCTGTCCGCTCTGATCCCCCTATCCGTCCGGGCCGGTGGCACCGCGGTCGTGCAGGCGGGGGGCCAGACCTCCAAACTGGCCTGGCAGACCCAGGGGGCCGTGCGCGTCGGCCAACAGAACGCCAACGACTACATGCTGGTGCGCGACGGCAAGGCATACTCGGTATCGTACCGGGGCCAGACCCCGGTGGTCATGGAGATCGGCGGGCTGCTGCGGGGACTTGGCGCCATCGCGCAGACCCGGCCCAACCAGTACCTGCCCGATCGCGTGGATTCGATCCAGGACACCGGCAAGACCGAAACCGTCGCGGGCATCCGGGGACGCGTCTACCGGCTGAACGTCACCGACACCCAGGGCAAGACCCACCCGACGGACGCGGTCCTGACGAATGATCCGTTGGTCGTGAACATGACCGAAACCTATCTGAACACCATGCAGACCCTGTTCGGATCCTCCATGGCCGAAAAACTGACCGGCTCCCTGCCCGCGAACCGCCGTGGCATCCTGCGTCTGGGCAAGGATTTCGCACTCAAGTCGATTTCGGGCCAGGAGCCCCCTGCCGGCCAATTTGCGCTGCCGGCCCAGCCCACGAACCCGCAGAACCTGCTGCAGGGGCTGCAGGGGCTGCTAAGACACTGAAAATTGCGTGAAAATTGCGGCTGGCGCCGCGATATGATCCGGCGTGGATCAATGTGATGCCGCTAAGCCGCCAGCATCGCCTGATAGGCCTTGCGGGCCTGCAGGTACAGTTCCACCGGGAAATGGACCGGCACGCCTTCCAGGGCGGCCACCAGCATTTCCAGATGGCCCTCGAATCCCGCGCAGGCCTTGGCGATGTCCTCGTCGGCGGGCAGGCGCACCGTCAGCGTCAACTGCGTACCCCGTTCGACAGCATCCAGGGTCCAGCGCAAGGGACGTTCGGGTTGCGAGCCGCTGCTCCAGGAATATTCCAGCAGGTGCCCCGGTTCCAGTGCGCGCACGGTGCTTTCGATCAGCGTCCCGCTGTCGGCGAAGTCGATGCGCACCGCCCCGCCGCGGCGCAGTTCGACCGACCCCGGCGCCAGCCACTGTGCCAGGCGCTGCGGTTCGGTCAGCATGCGCCAGACATCAGCCGGTGGATGTTCGATGATACGTTGCAGCTGGCCTTCGACAACGTCGTCCAGACGGCGGATGCTGCCCGGGTGGAAATCATTTTCGCTCATGGCGGTATTTCTTCATCAAGAATGACTAAATTCCTGTTTTACCATCTTCAAGGCCGCACACAAGCCCCCTCGCCTCTCGAACCTCCGCGTGGCTGACCGATATCAATCGCTGATGGCCAGGCGGTCAATCGTCCGGAAAATCCCACTTCTGCGCACTGGCGCCCGCGAGTTCCTGAACGCGGGCCTCGTCCTGGCCGAACTCGGCGGCGACCCCGCTGTAGGTGATGGCGCCCCGATCCAGCACATAGGCGCGATCGGCAATGCCGATCGCGGCGCGCACGTTCTGCTCGATCAGCAGGACAGACGTTCCTGCGTTGCGGGCCGCCACGATCACGTCGAGCACGTGACGCACGATCAGAGGCGCCAGTCCCTGGGACGGCTCATCGAGCAAGAGCAGGCGGGGATTGAGCAGCAACACCCGCGCGATCGACAACATTTCCTGTTCGCCGCCGGAGAGCTGCTTGCCCTTGTGGGACTTGCGCTCGGCCAGGCGCGGAAACAATTCATAGACGCGAGGGATGTTCCAGTGCCCGGGCTGATCGACCGGAACTTTGAGGTTCTCGTCGACGGTCAGATTGGCGAAAATGCGCCGTCCTTCGGGCACCAGCCCGACGCCCAACCGGGCGATGCGAAACGGCGCCAGGTGCGTGGAATCCGCGCCGAACACCCGGATGTGCCCGGCCCGGGCCGGCGTCAGGCCCATGATGCTGCGCAGCGTGGTGGATTTGCCGGCGCCGTTGCGGCCCAGCAGCGTCACCAACTCGCCCTCGCCGACCTCGAGATCCACACCCTTGAGGATATGACTCTTGCCGTAATAGGTATTGAGTTCGCGGACCTCAAGCGCCTTCATGCTTTTCCCCCAGGTAGGCGACCTGCACTTTCTCGCTGGCCGCGATCTCGTCGGGCGTGCCCTGCTCCAGGATCTCACCTTCGGTCAGCACCGTGATGCGGTCGGCCAGATTGAAAATCACCCGCATGTCGTGCTCGACCAGGATGATGGTCAGGTTCTGGGTCCGGTGCAGCCGGCGGATCAACCGCGCCGTATCATAGGTTTCCTGGTTGCCCATGCCGGCGGCCGGCTCGTCGAGCAGCAGCAGCTTTGGCTTCAGGGCCAGCGCCATCATGATTTCGGTCGAGCGCTGGTCGCCGTGCGACAATTCGCCCACATAACGATCGGCATTGGCCGTCAGCCCGCCCGTTTCCAGCAATTCATCGATGCGCAGGTTGCTCGCCCGGGTCTGCGCCCGCGTACTGAACATCTTCATCCGCAAGCCCTGCGTGACCTCCACCGCAATGCGCAGATTGTCGCGCACGGTCAGCTCGGGAAAAACCTCGGTGATCTGGAAGGTCCGCGCCATACCCATCGCCACGCGGGCATAGGGCGGCAACGTCGTGACGTCCGTGCCATCGAAGACGATATTCCCCCGGGTCGGCCGGTAGAAACCGCTGATCATGTTGAAAAATGTCGTCTTCCCGGCACCATTGGGTCCGATGATCGCATGCAGCTCCCCGGGTTCGACCGCGAACGACACGTCCCTGACCGCCACCAGATCGCCGAAATGCTGCGATACCTGGCGCACCTCGAGCAGACTCATGATGTCCTCCGCTGCAGCAGCCCGGCGATGCCACGCGGCAGGAACAGGACCACCAGCACAAAGAGCATGCCGATGAAGAACATCCAGTTTCCGGTCAGGCTGGACAGATAATCCTGGGCGACCACGAAGATCGCTGCCCCCAGCAAGGGCCCCCAGAACGACCGCATGCCGCCGATGACCGCCATCAGCACGAAATCACCCGACTGTGTCCAGTGCAGGTCATGGGGGCTGACGAAATTGTTGAGCATCCCGTAGAGCGAGCCGGCGACGGCGACAAAGAAGCAGGACACGATATAAGCCATCCAGAGATGACGGTTGACCGGAATGCTGAGGAATCGGGCGCGGCGCTCATTCTCGCGCATGGCCAGCAGTGTGCGGCCAAACGGCGAGCGCAGGACCACCGCCATCAAGGCGGCACAGACGGCGAACACGGCCAGCGCCACATAGTAGTAGACGCGGCTGGAGCCTAGATTGAGCTGCAGGAATCCCAGATCGATCGGTTGGCGCTGAAAGCTCAGGCCGTTGTCCCCGCCGGTGACGGCATTCCAACGAAACGCGATGAAGAAAAACACCTGGCCGAACGCGATGGTGGCCAGGGCGAAGTAGATGCCCCGCAGTCTCGCCAGCAGGAATCCTATGATGGCGCCCCCCAGCGTGCCCACGATGATGCCCGCCAGAAAGCCCACAGGAGTGCTCGGAATCAGATATTTGATCATCAGGCCGGTGGTGTAGGAACTGAGCCCGAAATAGGCGGCGTGCCCGAACGCCATGACCCCCGAATGCCCCACCAGGAGATTGGTGGCCATCGCCGCCAGACCGATGATGAGCAGACGCGACGCCAGATCGGTATACCCCCCGACGTATCCGATCCAATACGGCATGGACAGCAGCACCAGCCACAGGATCACCAGGGTGACAATACGCGTACTCAAGGACTGGTTCACAGTTTCGTTCCGCCTTCTTCACCAAAGAGGCCATGCGGCCGGACCAGCAGCACCAGAGCCATCATGACGTAGATGGTGGCCTCGGACGCGGAGGGATAGAACACGGTCACGACGCCGGTCGCCACGCCGATCAGGATGCCCCCGAACAGCGTGCCCACCAGGCTGCCCAGGCCCCCGACGATCACAGCCACGAAACTGGGCATGATCAGTTGGTCGCCGATGGTCGGCGTCAGGCCCAGCATTCCAGCGGCCAGCACCCCCGCCAGCCCGGCAAAAAAGATCCCGAGCCCGAAATTCAGATTGCGCAGGATGCGCACATCGACACCCAGTGCCGACACCATTTCCAGGTCCAGAGTCCCCGCGCGGATGCGCATGCCCAGCCGGGTCTTCTTGAGGATCAGGAAGAGAATGGCCACGGCCACCGCCACCAGCACGACCATGAATACCCGGTATCCGGTCAGGAAAAACAGGGTCTGGCTGAGCGAGGATTGAAGTACCTGGGGTACCTTCATCGGCAGACCCTGGGCCCCCCAGATATAGCGCACTGTGTCTTCCAGCACGAAGGCCAGCCCGAAGGTCAGCAACAGGCTATAGAGGGGATCCCGACTGTACAGGGGCCGGATCAGGATCCGTTCGACGATCACACCAATCAGCGCCGCGCAGAACGGCGAAACGATCAGCGCCCCCCAGAAGCCCAGATAGGGTTCCAGCGTGTAGGCGAAATACGCGCCCAGCGCCAGAAAACCGCCATGGGAAAAATTGATGACATTGGTCAGATTGATGATCAGGGACAGGCCAAGGGCCATCAGGGCATAGAACGCCCCGATGACCAGCCCGTTGAACACGTTGAACAGCAGCAACTGGGTCACGCTCTCCCCTCCCTAGAGTCGGCGTGTGGATCAGGACGGCCAGGTCATCTTGCACTCGGTCTCTTCGACTGTCGGTGCGATGGTTTTACTGTCGATGACGACGTCGACCTTGAACAAATCGTCGGGCGCGCTGCCCTCGGCTTGCGCATGGCCGGCCCACAGCGTACCGATCAGCAGATGCTGGTCCGCGCGGAACGTGGCGGGATGCGGCTGCAGGGCGACTTCGGGCGGCAGGGTGAAACCGTTGAGCGCCCGCGCCATCTTGATCGGTTCGAGCGACTTCGCCGTGTTGGCGGCCAGCGCACAGGCATGGATGGCCGTATGCCCGAACCAGGTCCGGGCCGTCGGCACGCGACCGGTTTTTTTCTTGATGGCGTCGACGAATTCCTTGACGTGCGGGACGTCCGGCTGGTTCCAGTACCACTCGATTACCCAGTTGCCGATGCGGGAGCTGGGCGGCAAAGCTTCCAGCGTTTCGAGTTCGACATTGGCACCGGCGATGTGAAAGCGTTTGTCCAGGCCGAACTGGACCGCCTGCTTCAAGACGTTCGTCTGGTCTTCGCCGTTTTGCAGGATCACGATCACGTCCGGATTGGCAGCCTGCGCCTTGATCAGATACGAGGAGTATTCCGTCGTCCCCAACGGAATCAGATCCGCCCCCAGATTGGTCGCGCCCAGCTTCTTCAGATTTTCCTTATAAGCGGATAGCAGCCCGTGGCCGAACGCGTAGTCCGGGACCAGGAAATAGAATTTCTTGCCGAAACGCTGGACCAGGGACGGTGCAATTGCGTTGACCAGCAAGGTGGTGGACGGATCTACCTGGTAGACGTTCCAGTGGCAGTTCTTGCCCGTGATCGGGTCGGCGTGGCCGCCCGGATCCATCATGAACACGCCCTTTTCGTAAGCGACGGCGGACATGGCGATGGTCAGGCCGGAATTGACGTTGCCCACCAGAAAATCGACCTTGTCGCGTTCTATCAGCTTGCGGGCCTTCTGGACCGCGACCCCGGCATCGCCACTGGTGGAATCCTCTACGATCAGCTTGGCGGGACGACCCAGAATGCCACCCTTGGCGTTGATCTCCTCGACGGCGAGTTCCATGCCGTGAAGTTCATTCCGGCCGGTGATGGAGTAGGTTCCGGTCAGCGGGTTGTCGACCCCGAGCTTGACGGGCTGGTCACCCTGCGCAAACACCAGGCGAGGCGACGAGATCACCGCGACCCCGGCCGTCGCCGCCATCTTCAGCACCGCGCGGCGACTGATTCCATTTGAACTGCTGTGAAAATCGCTCATTGAAAAGCTCCTCCTTCAAAGCAGCAAGCTGGTGCAAACCACATCGCCAGGGCTTGCCAGATGATTTGTCAAACGCGCACCAAGTCCTCCAAACACTACAAATGTCAAACTTTTATACGTCGGGGTAACGGGTATGTCAATCCGGCAGATCGCTAACAGACATTTAGTCTCTTCTCGTGGCCGTGGTGGTTAACGAGGTTATCGACATCACGCGGACTGCGGTCGGAGGTGTCATCATGACCGGCTAAAGAAGCGCAGAAATCCCCTAGCGGCGGCGGGCGATGCTCGAGTCTAGTTAGATGGCGCGAGACTGTCATTGCAAGGAAGGAGCCACACACCAGACGGCCACGCACAGATGTCTTTGACCTCCTCCCGAAAAAGCGGCTACGCGGAAAGCCGTGAAGCGGGTACTGGACGCGCTCGTCGAGTACGACGCGGCGCTGATTGTACGGGCAGCAGAGGTGTCTGGAGCAGCTGCGGAGTACTCCGTGTCTCGCTTGCGGGACATTGGGTCTGGAAAAGCGGGACAGAAAACGAGACAATACGTCCGAGCTCTTACGTCCTGAAAAAACGAATCCCCGCCATCGAGCGGGGATTTTCTGTGGAGGACCGCAGCAGCTACTGCACGATCGGCTTGTGAGAATGCGATTCGTCAGCTATCACGGTCTGTCGCGCGTCCTCGTGCTTGTCGTGTAGGGCAAGATACCTTTCTTGCGAACCGTCAGTGCGATCGGTTTCTCCGTTAAATGATTCTTCAAGGTAGAGCTGGTACCAAACCGACTCCTTGAGTGTCATACCTACAAACACTTCATTGCCGTCCCCATCTGCGGACAGGGCATGAATCTTCAAAAGATACGCCCGTGCTCCGGGCTGAAATTCCAACATAAGACTCCTTATATGAGCCTCCATTGTAGTCACAGGCTTTGAAGCGGAGGCTCCGACTGGGTGGTGCCGTCCAGCTTGTTGGCGAGTTTGGCCACCAGCCTGCACGCCATGATCGAGCGAAACAAGGCACCGTGCTGATACCATAGTCGTATTCACGCAACACGATGAAAAACCGCCCACCAGGCTCAAATTGGGTAGCTAGCCTGAAAAGCAGGCGTGTGATGATGTGATAACCATTTGATTAACAACAGATTTATCGAATGAAACTCGCCACCTGCACTTCGGATTAGCGTCTCAAGTTGCGCCAATACGTTCCTAACATGCTGTTATTTAACTACAACGTCTTGAATTTCAGCTTCTGAGCATGCCATGATGACCCCTGGCATCACACCCTTTCCGGGTAGCTAGGTGGGTAGCTAGCAGCGATTCAGATCGCTAGCTACCCAGGAACACCTAGCCAGGGGCAGTCTTGGCAAATTCAACGAATAAACTCAACGACATCCAGCTTCGCAACTGGGTGGCGCAACGCAAACCCGTCGCCCGATCTGATGGCGGCGGGCTGACTTTCACGCTCTCTGGTTCCGGTACCGCGACATGGGTACTGCGCTACCGGTTGGGCACCCGCCACAACGGTCAGGCTGTACGGCGTGAACTCACGCTGGGCAACTATCCCGACATCTCATTGCGAGAAGCCAGGATTCTTGCAGGAAAACACCGTGCAGCCATTGATGGCGGTAATGATCCAGCCATCGAAAAACAATCCGAGAAAACACGGGTTCGAGCCGATTGGACCATCCGTGAACTGGTGAAGGACTATCAGGACAAGGTTCTGGTTGAACCAGATTACGCGGCGGACACAATCGAGTATCGAAAGTCTGACTATGAGCAAGTCATCCTGCCCCACCTAGGCTCCCGACTGACCTCATCCGTCACATCCATAGACATCGTGGGGATGCTCGTAGAAGCAAAGCGCACCTGGACCGTCAGCAAACGCATCCTGACCTCGGCATCCATGCTTTTTGATCATGCCTGCGGCCAGATGCTGATTCCGGCAAACCCCTGCACAGGGATTCGGTTGTCGGCCATCATGGGACCACGCCCTCCAGTTCGCCAACGCATCATGCTGCAAGAAAATGAGCTCCGGGCATTGCTGCCGGATATCGACATCATTGGCATAGAAAACGCACTGGCCTTCCGTATCCTGCTCGCCACCTGCGTGCGTGGCATCGAACTGGCAAGCGCCAAAAAAGAGGATCTGTTTCTGGATCGCGGCGTCTGGTGGATTCCAGATGAGGCGGTCAAAACAAGAAAAGGATTCCTGGTTCCCATCGTGCCTGCCGTTGCCGCCTGGTTTGAAGCGCTGATTAACCTGTCCGGCGAATCCATCTACCTGCTGCCAGCCCGTCAGGAGCGACGGCGGCGCAAGCACCAGGGAGACATCCACGTTGGAACCACAACCCTGTGGGCCGCTTTCAAACGTGCCTTTGACCGCCAGGACATTCCGATCAGGCACTTTACGCCACACGACACCCGATCAACCGCCAAGGGGCACCTGAGAAACATGGGTGTTTCTCGGGAAATCTCGGAAATCGCGCTGAACCACACGCTCAAAGGCATGGAGGCCATCTACGATGTCCGCGAAGAAATCCCCGAGCGGCGGCAGGCGCTGGCCATGTGGGCGGATTTTCTGATTGCCTGCGAGACAGGAACGTCATCCCCCCAGGCATCCAAGCCCACGATCAGCAATATCATCCAGTTCAGAAAATTCGCCGGGACCCACGCATGAACCCAAAATTGGAATTCCTTTCGTCACCCGAAGCATGTATAATTAACGGTGACAAGACCCGCCAAGGCTATGTACGAAAGTACACCCTCAAACCGGCGGGTTACTCATTTCTGGCCCGCGAAACAGCAATAAGCAGACGGATGGGCCTGCAATGACACGCCATCCTCTTCCCTTCGCCAAACCGGCAACGACCTATGCCGAACAGGTAGCCATCCTCGAACGGCGCGGAATGGACGTTGATGACCATGCGGCAGCGGAATTCTACCTACAGCACCTGAACTATTACAGGCTCAGCGCCTATTGGTTGCCCTTTGAGGCCACCCACACGCCCCATACCTTCATCCCGGGCACCCGTTTCACGGACGTTCTGAACCTATATCTGTTCGACCGCAGCCTACGCCTGCTGGTGCTGGATGCAATAGAACGCATTGAAGTTTCGATCCGCAGCCAATGGGCTTACCAAGTCTCCCAGCGACACGGCCCCCATGCGTACCTGGACGCCGGATTGGCCGCAAACCGAGGCCGTTGGGAATCCGACCTTACGAAACTGGAAAAAGAGGTTCAAAGGTCCGATGAAGTGTTCATCAGACACCTGCTGGCAACGTATTCGGAGAAATTGCCCCCGGCCTGGGCAGTCTGCGAGGTCATGTCCCTGGGGCTGCTCTCGCGCTGGTACGGCAATCTCAAACCCATGCAGACTCGCAGCGCCATTGCATCAGTCTACGCCGTCAATGAGAAGGTCTTGGGTTCCTGGTTGCACCACCTGACGATGGTGCGAAACACCTGCGCACACCATAGCCGCCTATGGAACCGGGAGTTCACCATCACCCCGCTGATTCCAAAGACCAAGCCCCAAAACCTGCTGCATCAGTTCCAGCCAGGCTCCCGCAAGATATACAACACGCTGACGCTCTTGCTGCACTGCATGGACATCGTCGCCCCGCACCATAGCTGGAGGCAACGGCTAAAAGCCCTGATCGAGCAACACAAGCCACCCACCCGGGCCATGGGCTTCCCACCACGATGGGAGCAGCTATCCCTCTGGCAGTAGCCAGCGCGATGGTCAGGCCGAATCGCTCCATTCTTCCTGGAAATCACCATGAATGAACCTCTCTCCGAAGTCATCCGCATCCGGGTGACCTCGGCTCATGCTGCGCGTCTGGGCGAAGCAGCGGCCATATCCGGCCTGTCACTGTCCAATTACATCCGCCGCCGTCTAGCTGCCGACGACACGCTACAGGAAGAACTGGCGTTGCTGCGCCAGATCGTGGCCGAATTGGGCCAGCTCCGCGACACCCGCACCGCTGCGGTTGAAACCGCCCATCTGGTGCGGGCCATGGCCAAGCCCGAACACATCGCCCTGGCCCAACAAACACTGCTGCGACGCCGCTAACCCCTCCCCGGCCACCCTTCGGCCAACCGCTGTCCCTTCTCCCCAGGAAATCTCCCCATGCACACCCTTCCCGCTTTGCGGGCCAGGACGCTGGCGCTTGCCTGCGTCCTGGCTCCCCTCGCCCATGCCTCCGGCACCGCCGACGCTGATCCGTTGACCGGCATCCCCCGGCTGGCCTGCGAAGCCACGCTCTGCCTGTCGTCCAGCCTGCGTCCAGGCGAATGCAGCCTATCACTGGATCACTATTTCGGCATCCTCAAATACAACCGCCATGGCCTGGATTGGGGTGCGACGGTCGCCGCCCGTCGCGCCTTCCTGGCGCAATGCCCTGCTGCCACGGAATCCGGCATGGCCGACCGGGTGAACACCATTTCACACGGGGCAGGCAAATGCGATGCCGACTATCTGAATCGCAGCTACGCGGACACCGCCTACAAATGGCGGCTGCGCGGCTACCGATACGACGCATCCACCAGCACCCGGGAACCCATCTACGAAGTCCAGCCGTTGCCCACCGTGACGCTGACGCAGTTGCCCGCCTGGTGCGTGGCCTACAACGATCACGCCTGGACTTATGAACTGTCCATCCGCTATGTCGGTCGCCCGAGCATGGGCGGGCGCTGGGTCAAGGCCGTGGACTATGACGCGGCCCAGGCGAAATGGGACGCGGATCACAACGGCCAATGGGCAGCAGGCTGGAATTTCTCATTGTCCGATCCCAGGCACAGGGCCGGTTTCTAAAGGGGCCGCGCCATGCTTTCTGCCCTGGCCTCCCTCGCCCTTGCCTGCGCACCACACATTCACCCGGTCACGCTGGACGCACTGATTCGCCACGAGTCGGGCGCACGGCAATACGCCATTGGGGTGAACAGCAAGCGCCAGGCCTTCATCCAGCAACCCGGCACCCTGGAAGAAGCCCAGCGCACCGCGCAAGACCTGATGGCCCAAGGCGTGGATTTCGACGCAGGCCTGGGCCAGATCAACGTGCGCAACTGGCACTGGCTGGGCTTGGACAGCACAACGGTTTTCGATCCCTGCAAGAATCTGACCGCTGCCCAGACCGTGCTATCCACCTGCTACGCCAGGGCGCTGCGCCACCATCGTCACCCGCAACAAGCCTTGCGGGCGGCACTGTCTTGCTACAACACCGGCAACCTCACGCGGGGCTTTGCCAATGGCTATGTGGGCAAGGTACTGGCTCAGGCGGGCATCGTGGTCCCGGCCCTCAAGTCAGACCCAGACGATGCGGCATCCGCTAACGACGCGCAACCCGCCACGGCGGACAGCCCGGATACCGCACCAGCCCCGACACCCACCCAGCCACCTGGCACCCCGGACGGCTTCACAGCACATCCCATCGCCGATGGCTTTCAGCCACCGGCCCACTGATCCCTCCGCAGCACCGCATCCAGCGGCCCGCAGCCTCCCCCTTTCTTTTCCCACCCCACACCCCAACACGCCTGCCGGCGTCTGGGGCAGGAGTCATGCCATGCAGAATTTGCCACACCTCACACCCCAGACAAGACCGCGACATTTCATGGACAGGCTGGTGACACTCTGGATACTGGCAACGGTCAGTCACGCGACATGGGCGCAGTCTTTGGGCGGCCTGTCTCGCGCCCGAACCACCCTGCAAACCCTGAAAGACAATTTGGACATCATTCTGCCGATTGCCGCCGTCATCATCGGCGTCATCATCTTCGTGCTGTATTCGGCGGAAGTCATGCGAAAGGATGACGCCATCCGCTGGGGCATTGGCGTGCTGTTGGCCGGGTCCGCAGCCGAACTCGTTGTGCTGCTCTGGAAGTAAGCCATGGCGATCCGCACCAGCAGCACACGCGCCGCCCGCACCGGCCACACAGACCAGTCTCCCGACCATCAGCCCCCGAACACCTATCCCGTGTTCAAGGGCCTGGGCCGCAAGGCGACCTTCATGGGCATCCCCACCACCTTGATGCTCGGCGCGTTCGCATGCGTGGCCATCATTGCCATGACAGCCGGGCTGGCCTGGTGGGGACTACTGCTGGTCGTGATGCCCACGCTGGCCATGCTCACCCGCGATGACGACAAAGCCATCGACATCCTCTGGCTGGAACTCAAGACCCGTCGCACGAATCGCCAGCAGCAATTCTGGCGCGGTTCCAGCTATGCCCCGCAGGGCTACCACCGCAACCGGCCCTGGCGCCGTTTGCTTTCCCGAAGGACTCTGCCATGACCGCAGCCACCGCACTGGCCGTTGATGAACGGCTGGTTTCCCGCTATCTGCCCTATTCCCACCATGTCACCGACCGCATCATTGCCTGCGACAACCACGAATACCTGGCGGTCATCAAGGTCGCTGGTCGGGCACCGGACGCCTACGGCCAGGCTGAACTGACAGACTGGATCGAGGCCCTGCACAATGTGCTGCGCGGCCTACCCATGGGCTCGCTCGGCCTGTATTCTCACATCATCCGCAGGCGTGTGACGGAATATCCCGACAGCACGTTTGCACAACCTTTCGCCACCCGATTTGATGCGGCCTACCGGGCGACATTCGACACCGCGGGGCTAATGGTCAATGACCTGTACCTGAGTGTGCTGATTCACCCCGTCGCAGACCCTGTGCTGGGCACCTTCGCCAGCCTGGAAAAGGCGGATGCAAAACGCCTGGCTCACTGGCAGGATGAATCCATCGAGCGCCTGGACAGCGCCGTGCGGGCACTGACCGCAGGCCTGTACCGCTACGATCCGCAGATCCTCGGCATCGTGGATCGCCAGGGGCTGGCGTTCAGCGAAACGGCTGAATTTCTGGGATTCCTGCTGTCGGGCACCCATCGGCCCGTGCCGATCAGCCGGGAACGGCTGCGCGAAACCCTGCCGCAGGCCCGTCCCATCTTTGGCCGCCACGGCGAGTTGGGCGAACTGCGCACTGTCGCCGGGTCACGCCTCTTTGGCATGATGGAATTGCGCGACTACCCGGAAGCCACCAAACCGGGCCACCTGGACCGGCTGCTGGGCCTGCCCCATGAGTTTGTGCTGACGCAATCCTGGGGCAGTCACACAGGAGCCGCCGCCAAGAAACTCGTCAAGAAACACCACAAGCTGCTTGTGGACTCAGGTGACGATTCGGTCAGTCAGGTCACGCAACTGGCCGAAGTGATGGACGATCTGACATCGGCCCGTCTGGGCCTGGGGGATCACCATGCCACCCTCCTGGTGTATGGCATCTCGGCAGACAGTGTGCGTCAGGCACTGGCGCAGACGGCCACCGCCCTGGCCGAAGACGCCGTAGGCTTCCGGCCCCTGGACCGGGCCTTGGAAGCCGGGTTCTGGGCGCAACTGCCGGGCAACTGGCATTGGCGGCCTCGGCCCGTGCCTGTGACCTCCCTGAATTTCCTGTGCTTTTCCAGCCTGCACAACCAACTGACGGGCAAGCCTGCCGGAAATCCCTGGGGGCCAGCCGTCACCATGCTGAAAACACAGACGGGATCGCCCTTTTTCTTCAACTTCCATGCCTCCACGGAAGACCTGGACGAAACCGGCAAACGCCGCCCGGGCAACACCCTGATCATCGGCATGACAGGCACCGGCAAAACCGTGCTGCAAGGCATGTTGCTGACCCAGGCGCAGAAATTCGGGGCTGCCTGCGTGGTCTGGGACAAGGACCAGGGCATGCAGGTGCTCATCATGGCCCTGGGTGGGCGCTACTTCAACATCCGCCTGGGCGAAGCGACCGGCTGGAACCCGTTTCAGATGGAGCCCACCAAGGGCAATGTCGCCTTCATGGTGCGCCTGGTCGTCTACCTGGCCGAACGCCGGGGCGAAGCGGTCAGCACTCGCCAGCGGGCCGATATCACCCAGGCCGTGCAGCAGCTGGTGACGCTTATCGACCGGCCAGCACGCACGTTTTCAACCCTGAACACCCTGCTTCCGAACCCCTACAGCGAAGACGAGTCGCACAGCACCATCCATGCGCGACTCGCCCCCTGGTGTCAGGGCGGGGAATACGGCTGGGTGTTCGACAATCCCGGCGATCACCTGGATCTGGAGGCCGCGAGCGGCAAGCCTGCAATCTTTGGCTTTGATCTGACCGAACTGCTGGATGATGATGACGTGCGCGGGGCCGCCACCCTGTATCTGAAGCATCGGATCGACGCCCTGCACGACGGGCGGCGCATCATCAATCTGTACGACGAGTGCCAGCACCCCCTAAAGGACGCGCACTTTCAGGAGTCCATGCAGGACGCGAGCCGCACGATCCGCAAAAAGAACGGCGTGCTTGCCTTTGCTACCCAGGAACCGGGGGCCATCACCGAAAACCCGGTGGGGCCGTCCCTGGTGCAGCAGACCGCGACGCTCATCCTCTTGCCCAACCCCAAGGCCCGCGCCCGCGATTACATCGAAGGCTTCGGGCTCACACCTGCGGAATTCGCCCTGCTGCAAAGCCTGGGCGAAGCCAGCCGCAAATTCCTGGTCAAGCAGGGGGCGAGTGTCACCGTGGCGCAGCTGGACCTGTCCGGCTGCGAAGACGAGTTGCTGGTGTTCTCCGGCAGCCCTGATATGGCCGAAATTGCAGAACAGGCCGTGGCCCAGGCGGGTTCGGACCCCGCTGCCTGGCTGCCGGTCTATCTTGCGGCCGTTCGACAGACTCACCGTTAGGCAATCCAGGCCCAAGTCAGGCCGCCATCAAAAAACCACCCAGACCATTTTCGTGACGCCACGAAGATGATCGCCGCACGCGTCCCACACAAGGAAACCACACCATGAAGCATGAATCCCATGCTCAGGATCGGCTGCGCGCGAACGAGTCGCACCGCCGGGATCTGGAACAGTCGAAACAAAACGATCTTCAATCAGCGCAGGATCACCACCAGCACGACCCCGCCTTTTATGACCGTATCGGCCTACCTGACTCCGAACCAAAATCAGGTCACCCCGGAGAACGCTTCCTGATTTCGATCTATGGCGAACGCTGGACACCTGAAGACCGAGAGGCAGGCCAATTCAGCGAAGGCACCGCTGAAATCGAGCGCGAAACGGTCGATACCGACACGCTGCAGCGCATCGGCCAGGACTACGGCCTGGACCTGGCTTCTGCCTCCGATCCCCGCCACACGCCGTATCTCTGGTTTTCATCCAGCACCCCGCGCGAAGATCAGGAGTATTTCGGGCAAGGTGTACACAAGTATTACAGCCTGCACATCCACGAAGTGAATGGCCATCGGCCAGAACCGTCGGACATCCAGCGGATTGCCGATCTCATCGGCGTGCGCTTCGATCACCCTCTGCAACTACAGGCACCGACGCATGAACAGGAGGGCCCCGACCTATGTCTATGACCCCTGCAAACCTTGACCGGCCACCCACCGCTGACGAAGCGATGGGCATGGCCTGGTGGAACATCCTGAAACCGACAGAGCGCGCGACCTGGCTTACAAAAGCTGGGCCCGCCTGCAGCGTGGCCGATGCCTGGGCCACCTTCAAGCGGCACCAGGCGAACCCTACCAACCCATCACCACAGGACACCCCATGAATCGACGACATTTCATTGCCACCGCCGGCGCCACCCTGCTGACCTTCCTGGGCGGATGCAAGACGGAACCGGATGGGGAGAAGTTCGTGGGGTATTGGTTGACCGACCTGGGGCGTTATCCGCCCACCCTCATCCACATCAAGCGCAATGGCGACAGCCTGCTGTTCACCGTGAACGGCTGGAACAACATCGGCAAGGTTGGCTACCGGGTTCACACCGCTCCAGCGACGCCTGGTGATGCTGACAATATTCTGGTCGTGGCAGGCACCAAACACATTGCCTATGACGAAGCCTCCGATCAGATCACCACGGATGGCACAACGGCCAAACGCATTACCCAGGCCGAGTACGAAGCCGAGCTGACGAAAAAGCGCAGCTGATCTACCAGCCAACCTGATGGGCCTACCTGAAAGGACAGGCCCATTCCTGGGTAGCGTCTGCTGCCCATCTTTCCTTGGAGTTCCCATGACACGCTGCAAGCTGCTTGCGGCGGGCATTGCCCTGTCCGCTGCTTTCATGAGCCCAGCCCACGCCAGTGGCATCCCCACCATCGACGCCGCCACCATCGCCCAGCTACAGGAACAGTTGCTCACCGCCCGAGACCAGCTGAAAAACCTGACCGAACAACTGGCGACCGCCAAAAGCCAGCTGGCTGCCTTCACACAGTCCAGTGGCTACGGCAACGTGGTTGGCAACCCGGATATCCGCAACCAGCTGCGTGCGGCCCTGCCCAATAGCGCCCAGGATCTGCTCGACCGCTCCGGTGGATCCAGCCTGGACGGGGATGTGGACCGGATCACCGATCAAGTGATGGCCCCCGTCAATTTTCAGGAGGATCGCCAGGCCCTGTCCAAACGGGCCCTGAACATCGAGGCCACGTCCAAGGCCATGAGCGAACGCGCCTACGATTCGATGACCCGACGCCTGGCCAATGTGGATGCCCTGCAGGACAAAATCAATCAGACCACCAACCCGAAGGAAATTGCAGAACTGCAGGCCCGCATCCAGATCGAACAGGCCAATATCCAGGCCGAACAGGTGCGGATCCAGTTGGCCTCCCAGCAGCTGGAAGCTGAACGTCATCTGCTGCAGGCCCGTGCAGAACGCGTCTATGGCGGATGGTTCGGCAACAAATCGGGCAAGAGCGAAGGCGACGCCGTAAACCCACAACCATAAGGCAAGACCATGGCCGGATTTGAAACTTCCGTCACACCGCCTTCAGATGCCGACAACATTGCACAGTGGGTGATGAGCCAGACAGAAAACGTCCTGAGTGATGCCGTCAACGGCCCTATGCAGGCCCTGTTCGAGGCCCTGATGCCGGTCATCGTCGTGGGGCTTACCCTGCAGTTCGTGATCTACGCCTTTGCCCTGATGCGCGGACAGGGCGGCATGACCGTCACCGAGTTCTTTCGCAAGGCCATCCTGGTGGTCATCATTTCCTTGTTCTTTGGTGCCGGTGGGCTGTACCAGAACGACATTGCCAAAGCCATGGTCGCTCTGCCAGACGACGTGACCCAGCTTGCCCTGGGCACTGGCAGCGTGGCCGAAGAAGTGGACAAGCTGCAGCAGGAAACAGGCGAAGCATCCAACGCCATGATGGGCGCCAGCAAACAGCCCTGGTACAACTTCATGCCATCGACCCGTGAAGTGCTGGTCAGCATTCTGGCCACGCTGGTGAGCTTCAGTTCGGCCATGGTAGGCAGCATCATCATGGTCATCATCGTCGTCTGCAAGGTCGGTATGGCTTTGGTCGTGGCCACCGGGCCCATTTTCATTGCGGCCACCCTGTTTGAGCCCACCAAGCCATTGTTCAACAGCTGGGTTTCTCAGGCCTTGAACTTCGTGTTTCTGGCACTGTTGGCAGGCCTCATCTTCGGGCTGCTGCTGCAGATAAATATCCAACTCATCCAGATGATCGCCACCGAAACCGAAAAAGGCATTACTGATGTGTTGTCGCTCTTTGGTGCTCAGGTATTGGTCGGCATCGCCAGCCTGGTCGTCATGATCATGCTCCCCGGCTTGGCCGCTGGCCTGTCCAACGGCTTCGGCGCTCGTCTGGGTATCGGTGCAGCTGCCCACGGAGCCTTCTCGGTGCTGCGCCTGCGCAGCATGTTGCGCCCCCGCGCCAAGTAATCCCTTCCGGCCAGCCGCTGGTTCGGCCCTCCCACCTCTGATCCGCCTGCCGCACCCCGGCAGGCTAGGAGCCCTGTACCCATGAAATCCTTCATCGCCGTCCTGGTATTCACAGGGCTGCTGGCTGGCTGCGCCTTTCACGCGCCCCAGCCGCCGCAGCCCGCCGATTCTCCCCGCGTGCCAGTGAACGCCACACCACCCTCGTTTGACGGAGCCTGAACCATGGCCGACACCCTCAAATCTGAAGACATCGCTGCCTACCTGGAGCGATCCCGAGGCCTGGAACGCGATCATCTGGGCGAGCTCATTGCCAGTCGCAAACGGGCCTGGCAGGTGGCGCTCGCCGCTGGCACCCTGGCACTGGTAGCCGTGGGCGCGGTGCTGGGCCTCACGCCCCTGAAGCAGCCGCCCGAAATGTATGTGGTGCGCGTGGACGACGCCACCGGCGGCATCGAGCACGTCAGCCGTCTGGGCCAGCCGCTGGAGGACTACGGCCAGCGCATCGCCAAGTATTTCCTGAACAGCTATGTGCTGAACTGCGAAGGCTACAGCTGGCAGACCATTCAGGAGCAATTCGATACCTGCGCCCTGCTGTCTTCGCCGCCCATCCAGACGGCCTACGGCAAACGCTTTGAAGGCCCCGAGGCCGTCACCACCCGCCTGGGCACCCAGGGCACGGTGGATGTGCAGGTGCATTCCATTACGCTCGGGGCCAACCAGGCCGCCATCGTGCGCTTTTCCAAGACCGAGCGCGACGTGACCACGGGCGAGACCAACAAGGTACGCCACCTGATCGCCACCATGGCCTACCAGTACGCCGATGTGCCGCTCACCGAAGCCGTGGCCCGGCGCAATCCGCTGGGCTTTCAGGTAACGCGCTACGACCTGGCCGCTGATCTCTCGCGTTGACGTCAGACCGCATCAGAAGGAAATCCCATGTTTGACCACTTCCCCAGCCGCCAGGCACTGGCCCTGATGCTGAGCCTGGCGCTTGCAGGGCCCGCCCTGGCCCTGGAAACCCCCAGATCCTCGCGTCTGGACCATCGTGTGCGCACTGTGAACTACAACCCGGCCGACGTGATCCAGCTGGACGCCGTAATCGGTGTGGCCACCCACATCGTGCTGGCCCCAGACGAACACTACGTCTATCACGTCTTTGGCGACAGCAGCGCCTATGCCTTCACCTACAAGGACAATCACCTGTTCTTCAAGCCCACGGCCGAGGACGCCAACACCAATCTGATCGTGGTGACTGACCAGCGCGATTACAGTTTCCGGCTGTCCTACAGCGACAGCCGCAGCGCTCCGGCCCTCTATAAGCTCGTCATCCGGTATCCAGACGTCGAAGCCCGCAAGCGCGACCAGGCTGCCCAGCAAGCTGCCATCAAGCGATCCCTACAGGCGACCCCCACCCGCGTTAACTGGCTGGCCTACACCCGAAGCGGCGACGCGGCGATTGCCCCAGTCCACGCCTGGGACGATGGCCGCCAGACCTGGCTGCAATTTGCCCCCGGTGCAGATATTCCAGCGGTCTATCGAGTCACACCCGACGGCCAGGAAGTCATCACCAACTTCCACATGGCCGACGACCGCACCCTGGTACTGCACCGCACCTCGACCCTGTGGCATCTGCGCTTGGGCGATCTGGTGCTCGCCATCCATAACGAGACCTATGGCGCAACGCCGCCACCGGCGCATACCGGGACGACATCGCCAACGGTCAAGCGGCGGATCAAGGGTCAATCTTCACGGTCCCAGTCGGTCGAATCACAGGCAGTAAGCAGCCAATCCTCGAGCATGCCCGTGCCCTCTTTCCGGGTTCGAGAAGTGAGCCCAGCAAGGAATACCCCATGAACGATGAACAACCCCACCCGAAGCTGGAGCGCGAGCCGTTGGAGCGTGAACCCCTGCACCGCGAGCCCCTGGACCTGGGCGCTACCGGCCACAGCGCCCCACGCGGTGCGCGGGCCTTTCTGTGGCTCACCATCCTCGTGGCCGTCGCCGTGGCAGCAGGCGTGCTGCTCAAGGCCTGGAGCCGCGATACCGAGCAGGCCAACACCACCGGCCTGGAGGCCGATCAAAGCGGCATCACCAACCGCCTGACAGCTCCCAAGGTCGAACGCCCGGCCCCAACAATCAAGCCAGAAGCACCGCCTCCAGCCGCAGAACCAAGCCACACCTACTATGTGCCGCCGCCCATGCCTGCCGCACCGCCGCCCGTCGATGAAGTCGCCCAGCGCAGGCTCGCGAGCCCCCTGAATGCCGGTTCCACCGATGGCGGCGCTGCAGCCAGCCACCCCACTGGTCCCGGCGGGCCGCTTGCCGATGCCGGTCCCCTAGCCGACAAGCTGCGGCCGCTGGAGCTCGCCCCTTCTGTCGCAGGCCAACTGGGCAACCGCAATTTCCTGCTCACCCAGGGCACCATGATCGACTGCACGCTGCAAACCAAGCTGGTGAGCACCCAGGCGGGGCTGTTGACGTGTCTAGCCACCCACGACGTGATGAGCACCAACGGCAAGGTGAAACTGATCGACGCAGGCACCAAGTTCACGGGCTACCAGTCCGGCGGGATCGTGCAGGGCCAGGCCCGCGCCTTCGTCACCTGGAACCGGCTGGAAACTCCGGCAGGCGTGATCGTCAATCTTGGGTCACTCGGCACCGGCCCCTTGGGCGAAGCTGGTCTGGATGGCCATATCGACAATCATTTCTGGCAGCGCTTTGGCAACGCCATCCTGCTGTCGCTGGTCGGAGACTTCGGCAGCTGGGCGGCCAACCAAGGGCAGTCTGGCAGCAACAACATCCGCTTTGACAACACCCGCGAAGGCGGCCAGGAGGTCGTCGCCAAGATCCTGGAAAAGTCACTCGACATCCCCCCAACCCTCTACAAGAACCAGGGCACGCGCATCGGCATCATGGTCGCGCGTGACCTGGACTTCAGCCAAGTCTATGACCTTGAACCCATCCCCTGAGCCGCTGCCCTTTGACCGGGCGATTGCGGTCAACACCTTTTTGCGGCCGCTCGCCCCCCACCTGGCCGATCCCGCCGTCACGGAAATCGCCATCGTGCGGGCGGGCGAAATCTACACCCGTGTCCGTGGTGCCTGGCAGCTGCATGACTGCGAGATGCTGACCTATCCGCATCTGGAAGCCCTGGCCACGGCCCTGGCGGCCTACAACCACATGGCCAAAGCACCAATTCTGTCGGTGCTGCTGCCGGGCGGCGAACGCGGCCAGATCGTGCAGCCCCCAGCCTGCCTGGACGGGACGATGGCCATCAACATCCGCAAGCACACCCAGGCGGCCTTCACACTGGATGAACTGCAGGCGCAGGGGGCATTCGATACGGTCGAGGACATCGCTGCGCAACGCGAAGCAGGTGGCCTGTCTGCGACGGACCAGCAGCTCATGGCGCTCAAATCCGCTGGCGACATCCCCGCCTTCCTGCACGCGGCCATTCAGGCGCGCAAGAACCTGGTCGTGGCCGGGGCCACGGGGTCGGGCAAAACCACCTTTGCCCGCTCGCTCATCGACCGGGTGCCCGTCGATGAACGGCTCATCACCATCGAGGACGTGCACGAGCTCATCCTGCCGCGCCACCGCAACTGCATCCACTTGATGTACGGCGGCACACGCGGGCGGGTCTCGGCCACCGACAGCCTGGCGGCCTGCATGCGCTTATCGCCAGATCGGATTTTTCTGGCTGAGCTGCGCGGGCCCGAGACCTGGGATTATCTGGCGGCGCTGAACACCGGGCATCCGGGGTCAGTGACCACTACGCACGCGAACGGCGCAGCCGACACGTTCGAACGGCTGGCCGTGCTCATCAAACAGTCGCCCACGGGCGGCAATCTGGACCTGGCCACCATCCAGGCATTCCTGCGCCAGACCGTGGACATCGTGCTGTATTTCGAACGGTTCCGGCTGAAGGAACTGTGGTTCGAGCCGCGACGGCCTGGGCCTGGGTAAGGCACCCCGTCCTTTTCATCATTCACGGCCACGCAGCCCCGTCTGCTGGCCCTATTCCCCTGTACCCGTGTGAGGCGCTGCACACGACCAGGCAGGCCTTATCCGGGCCTGTCTGGAGCTTTCTTCATGCTGACCCACACCAGCCACCTGACCCGATCCCCAGCTGCCGCAGCCAAGCGCCTTGAAGACGCCATGCGCTTTGCCCACCGTAAGGCAGCAGAAGCCAAAACCCATTCACCTGCCGCAGGGCTCGATATCCGGCCCTTCGTCGTGCCCGGCGTTTCCGAGGCATCCCGTGCCATCCCTAACCATATCGCCCGCTCTGGCATCTTCGCGCCCATCCGGCGCGGGGCCAGCATCATGCACAAGGAAACCGTCTTTCTGTCGGCCCGCAATATCCAGATCACGGGCAGCGGCGAGCAGTTATCCGAAGACCATGCCGACATCTGGATGCACGCCATGTACCTGCAAGCCACCTGCCCCGCAGGCCAACAGCCCATCGTGAACCGCGCAGATTTCCTGCGCGGGATTGGACGCAATACCAGTGGGGCCAGCTACCAGTGGTTGCACGAAGGCATGAAGGATCTGGCCCGTTTTACCCTGTGCATCGAAGCTAGGCGGCCAGATGGATCGGCCAAATACAGCTTTGGCATGCATCCGGCCTGCCGGGTACTGCCCATGATGGGCGGCTTCGACTACGCAGACGGCGTCTACACCCTGGTCATCGACCCACGCTGGGCACAGATCTTCGGCAACCGGGAATATGCCCTGATCGACTGGGAGACACGCCAGAAACTGCGCGGCAATCTCGCCCGCAGCCTGCAGCGACTGATCGCCACCTCCGCCGATACGCAGCAGCGCTACAGCCTGCAGTGGCTGAAGGATCGGGCGCATCACACCGGGCACCTGAGAAACTTCCGTGCCGCCTTGCTCAAAGCCCTGGAAGAACTGGCTGATTTGAACCTGATCGCCAGCCCCCAGATCGGACTGGAAAAAGGCCGGGAAGTCGCCAGCTGGGTCCGAAATAACGGCCGGTCAGCATCGTAATAACAAGGCGCTCGAAGGCCTGAAACCAGGACCAGAAAACGGTTGAAATCAGCCTGTGGATAAGCGACCACGGCCATCGTAATAAGAAGGCGGGCGCATCGTAATAATAAGGCGCTTTATCGTAATAAGAAGGCGTTTTCGTCGTAATAAGAAGGCGGGATCAAGTGCTGAAACGCAGCATTCATGCGGATTTTCAGCCATCCAAATCATGCTCTACCTTTCTTCTACCTTATCTCTACCAGAAGCGGTCTGTGGATAAGTTCGTCTGCCGTCCAGCCTGATCACCTCATCCCCACGCCATCTCAGCCTGCCACGCAGCGCAGCCGCTTTGGCGGCTGCATCGGTCAGCAAGTGATCGACACCAGCCCACTCGGGCCACACCTCACCCATTCCCCCATCACCGCCCTGAACCCGCAGGGCCAAGGAGTTCTCATGCCCCAGAACCCACACGCAAATCTCGACACCCGGCTGCTCGCCATCGCCCATCGAGCTGCCCGTGAAGGCATCGGAGCGCTCAGCCTGGGCGAAGCGCTGACCGCCGCCCTGGTGCTGAATCGCGGCGACTGGCTGCAGGAACGTGGCTACAGTATCGCCGACGCGCTGGATCGCATCGGCGGCGACTGGGCTGCCCGCATCCCGACGGTTGCCCGGCAGTTCCAGATGGAGCTGGCCCAGGCCCGGCTGCGCTTCTCGTTCGAAATCGTGCCGCGTGAAGGCGACGGCGAGGGCTATCTGCTGCGCCTGCTCGATCACAACCAGGAAGTCGGCTGCGGGCATTTCCCCGCCCGTGGCCAGTCCGTGCGCTTTGCCGACGACCAATGCGCCTACGACGAAGCCCACGCTGCAGGCCTGGCCTGGCTGGACGGCAAGCAAGCCGCCGTGCTGCCAGCTCTACATCACTGACCTCACCCCAAGGCCTTTCATGACTGACAACCCGCTCAAACCCGATCCCATCGCCCGTTACCGTGCTGTGCTGGAAAGCCTGGATCCGCGTCTGCGCCAGGCCGCCAAGTTGCGGGCGCTCTACCCGCTCATCGAGCCCCAGGTGGCTGCAGGCGTGCCACACGCGGCCATCATGGAGGATCTGGCCGCCGCAGGCCTGCCAGTGCGGCACAACACCTACATCACCACGCTGCGCCGCTGGCGCAGGGCCAGGCGGCTGGCCGCCGAAGAGGCAAATCAGGCGGCCACCACACCGGCAGCCGAGCCCGATACGGCACACGCTGCCAAACCCACCGCACCACCGCTGGACGCCATCCAGGGGCGGCCCAGCCGCATCCAGACCCCGGGGGATCTACGCAAGATCCGCGACATGCGCATCGACCTCGATGCCCTGCGCCGCGAAGGCCTGGCGAACCGCACCAAGGCATCGCAAGACACCGAAACCCAACACGACAAGGAATGAAGCCATGAAAGTCGCAGTCCTGAACTACACCGGATCGGTCGGCAAGACCGTCGTCGCCTCTCACCTGCTGGCCCCCCGCATGAATGGCGCCCAGATCTTTGCCGTGGAGTCCACCAACGAAACCGGCGCAGACCTGGGCCTGGAAGTCGATCAACTACGCGGCGAACACTTCGGCAGGCTCTTTCGAGAACTGCTCACCCGTGACGATGCCATCGTGGACGTGGGGGCGAGCAACATCGAGGATTTTCTGAACCACATGATGCGCTACGAAGGGGCACACGAGGAAATGAGCTGCTTCGTGCTGCCGGTCATCAACACCGGCAAGGCCCAGCGCGAAACCATCAAGACCGTGGCCGCCCTGGCCGAGCTGGGTGTGGATCCCGAGCGTGTGCGCATCCTGTTCAACCGAGTGGAATCCAGCGTAGAGGATGAATTCCCCTCGATCCTCGCCTATGCGGCCAAAACGGGCGAAGTGCAGGCCAACCCCAAGGCGGCCGTTTTTGAGAACGAAGTCTTCGAGCTGCTGGCCGATCTGCGCACCACGCTGGCTGACGTGCTGGCCGACCAGACGGATTACCGGGCGCTCTTGAAGGCCGCCGACCGCAGCGACCATGCGCGGATCTCCCAGCTGAGTAACCGGCACGCCCTGCGCGCCCTGGCCCAGCCTGTGGATCGGCAGATGAATGCAGCCTTTGCCGCGCTCTTTGCCTGATCCCGCCATGCACGCACCCCAGACCCCAGGCCCGGCTCCGGGCCACGCCCGCACGAAGCTCGATCTGCTGTACCACGACGTGCTGGGCGAAGTCGCCAGCCTCGTGGACCGGCTCGAAACGGTCAGCACCAGCCTGGATGCTACCCAACAGCAGATCCAGGCCGTGGCCGATACCCAGCAGGTTTTGCCCCAGCAACTGGCCCGGCATCTCGTAACCTCGCTGGAAGCCACCGCCAAGCCCATCCACCAGCAGCACCAGCAGGCCATCCGGGCCATGCTGGATGCGACCGAAAGCCGGCTGGATCACCTGACCCAGGAGACGGCCCAGTGTGCCCGCATCACGCACCACGCTGGCCGTCGCATGGCGCTCATCGCTACGGTCATTGGTGGTGCCGCCGGTGTGCTGGGCGGGTTACTGGCAGGTCTGGCGCTGGGCCAGTGGCTGATCGCATGATTCCACGAAGGCACCCATGTCTACCTTGATCTCCCCCATCACCCGGCGGCGCATTGCCGCCTTTTCCCTGGCGCTCTTTCCCATCGGGGCCTGGATAACCGCCGCCACCTACGGCAGCGGCATCACCTGGCGCGACTGGAATCGCCAGGTGGCCTGGCATTTCGTGAAGCTTACCCCTGGTTACCCCCTACTCTACGGGGCGCTGGGTGTCGGCCTTATTCTGGCCCTGGCCTTGATCCTCTTTATCGGCCGCACCGCGAAAACCGAAGGTTTCGAGGGGGCCGCCTACAAGCGCTTCGTGCGCGGCACCCGAATGACCACGGCCAAACACCTGGTAAAGCTCTGCACAGAACCTGGCAAACAGCAGATCGACGTAGCAGGCATCCCCATGCCTACTGCCAATGAAAATCTGCACCTGCTGGTGAGCGGTGCCACGGGGTCCGGCAAATCGGTACTGCTGCGCAATATGGCGGCGTCCGTGCTGGCACGGTCCCGCAGCCATCGACAGCATCTGCCAGGCCAACCGCCCATGCGCAACGACCGCATGATTATCATCGACCCCAATGGCGATCTGCTGAGCAAATTCTGGCAACCCGGCGACGTGATCCTCAACCCCTACGACGCCAGAAGCGAGGGTTGGTCCTTTTTCAACGAAGTCCGTGCCGACTACGACTGGAAACGCCTGGCGCACTCTCTGGTGCCCTTGAGCCAGGACAAGAACGCTGAGGAATGGAACGATTTCGGGCGGCTGCTGCTGCGCGAAACCGCAAAGAAGCTGCACCAACTGCAAGGCACCGAGGCCAGCATCATGGATCTGTTTCGCCTGTGCACCATCGAGGATCCGAAGGTGCTGAAGCAATTCCTGGACGGCACCCTGGCTGAATCCCTGTTCGTCGGCTCCAGCGAGGCCAGCAAGGCGCTGTCGTCAGCCCGGTTCGTGCTGTCCAACAAGCTATCGGAACACACCAGCATGAAACCAGGCCCCTTCTCCATCCGCGATTGGTTGGACCAACCCGACGGTGGCAACCTGTACATCAACTGGCGTGAAGACATGATGAGCTCCATGCGGCCCCTGGTGTCGTCCTGGGCCGATGTTTTCATCACCTCGATTCTGTCCATGCCCGAAGGCACCGGTAGACGCTGGTGGCTGTTCATTGACGAACTGGCCAGCCTGGAAGCCTTGCCGTCACTGGAAGCAGGGCTGACCAAAGGTCGCAAGAATGGGCTACGCATCGTCGCAGGCCTGCAGAGCACGTCCCAGCTGGAACATCTGTACGGGCGCACTATGGCCACCACCATCCGGGCAAGTTTCCGTAACCTGGTCGTGCTGGGCGGATCCCGTACCGACCCGCAGACCGCCCGCGACATGAGTGAAAGCCTTGGCAAACATGAGGTCGAACGGCCAAAATACAGCGTCAGCCGCAGTGTCGATCACCGGAATACGTCGGACAATATGGATCGGACAGTGGAGGATGTGGTGACGGCGGCGCAGATTCAGGCGTTGCCTGTGCTGGAGGGGTATGTGGCGTTGGCAGGGGAATTGCCAGTGGCCCGGGTGGCGATGCCGTTCCAGCGGCTCAATGGGCACGTTGCGCCATTCCAGGGTGGGAAGTGACCGCTATCGGCCATGAGCAGTCATTTGATCCTTGGCTTTTTGCAGTCAGTGGCTTGTACGGTCACTTTTTTTTTCTTGCGCTGGGTCTAACCCGGCGCTCAAGCCGACCCGCATATTGCGGTGGGCTTAGTTTGGTCGTTAGATTTGATTGGGCCTTGTCATGAGAATTGAAGAAGAATACAAAAAAACTGGGTACTTCTGGTTGCCCAAGAAGGAGGAAAGTAAAATTCCGGGGATATTGTCAATCGACGATGGAGGGAGGATAGAGCTGGAAATAGTCGGGCACTTCGATGAGGGTATGAAATCTCTGAGCGACGATCATGATTTAAGCCGAATTATTGGCCATGTTGAAAAAGATGGTTTAGTAACACTTGATGACTGCTTCTATACCAAAAAGAATTTTGCTTTTGGCGGAATTTCCAAGTCAAAAATTTTAGTAAATAAGGTGTTGGGTGGCGCAGCTTGGGATCAAGATGAAAAAGTATCTTTCAATACTTTTTCATTTTCAGTCGATTGCTTGGATGAGTGGGTTGGAATAAGCGGTATTAACGTAGATAGCGACTGGAACACAAGAAAAGCAACGATCAGCTATGAACCACCGGAAAAAATAAGCATAGAACTAAGCAACGGAATGAAGCTTGAGATTTGCTTTGCATATACCCTTCCGGGATTCCCAAACTTGACAGAGGCCAAGATTACTCAACGTGCTTATTTTCGGCTTGAGTCAGAAGAATTACGTGATTTGGGCGATTTCACATCCATTGCCTTCAAAATAACGAATCTTATGTGTTTTGCGATGGATGAAATTGTCAGCCTTAAAAGTGTTTCAGCAACGACACCCGATATACTACGTGATGGTGGCGATGATAAAAAATACCCTGTTCCAATTTCAATCTACTATCAAAGCATTCCATTTTCTGAGAAGACACCCAAAAAAAGCTGGCACGACATGCTGTTCAATTTTGGTGCGATTAAAACCAATGCTCAACAAGTTTTTAATAACTGGCTAAATTCTTACGAATATTTATCCCCTGCACTGGGGTTATATTTTTCCACTAAAGCCGGAGCTCAAAAATATCTTGACGGTAAATTTTTAGCTTTAGCGCAAGGGCTTGAAACATATCACAGAAGAACCAGCAGTGAAACGTTAATGGGTAAAGAGTCCTATGAAGCCTTAGTTTCAGAAATCCTTAAAGGATGCCCAAAGGAACATCTTGATTGGCTCAAGGGAAGATTAATGAATGGCAACGAAATTAATCTCGGAAAAAGAATAAAGAAGATAATTGAGCCATTCAAAGATCATCTTGGAACAAGTAAAGAAAGAAGCAAGCTCCTAAGAAAGATAGTGGACACAAGAAACTATCTAACTCACTACAGTGAAAATTTACATGCTGAGTCAGCAAAGGGTAGAGATCTTTGGGTTCTTTGTATGAAGATGGAAGTGATTTTCAACTTACATTTTTTGAAGGTTATTGGCTTTACGGATGAAGAAATTAACAAAGTGGTTAAAAACTGCTATCCACTGAAACGAAAGTTAGAAGAAATCTAACAAATCAAAGCTGCGCTGATGTTTGAGGCGTTAGTGGTTGTCTGCTATGGGTCGAAGCCGGTCATTGATAAGTGGCCGTTTTCGACCCAGAGCGGACAGCGAAAGATTTCCTAATAAAAGTGGTAGCGGAAGGCAGCGCATACAATTTGCGAAGCAAATGCGCTGACTGGAGCTACCTTGAGCGCCTTGTTAGCCCTGCTCATTGTCACCTTCCGGGTTCTCTATTTCTGCCTCCGTTGCTAGAGCTGCATGAGCATCCCATGCCGCAATTAGCCAGTGCGGAAGTTGGTCGTGCCTCCGAACTGCGACCCTAGCATTTGCATATGGCATATAGGGTGACAAGACGGTTCGCACAAGAAGACTATCGGGATTTACTTGAACTGGTGCAATTAGATCTGGTGCAGCAGTGATGTCCTCACGTGATTGCAAATATAGTGGTACAACATAGCTCATTCTTCCAAAATACCAGTAGGGAAGATGTAGACCGCGATTTATTGACCACTGAATTGCACCTGAAATTGCACACATTTGTGCCACCCTTGGAGTTTGAGAAAGCCAAGGAAAACGATCTGCATTATCTCCCAAAATGTGATCGTGCATCATTACAATTTCTGATCCGGGCGGCAATTCTGGAGCATGCGGCATTTCAGGCGCAATGGGCAACTGTGGTGCAGATATATTTGAGCCGACAGTTACTAAGTAATACGGCTCCCTGCCCTGATTTCTATTTGGGGCAAATGCTAGATACAAAGGAGTTCCATACCTCGTTTGCAAGTGTCCGGCAGTAACATAGAATTGATTTTGGCCCAATGTAAAACGCCCCTGTTCGATACTCCATGCCACATGAACAGCCAAGTATTTCTTTAATACAAAATTATTATTTCCCCAGTTCTGGGAAAGTGCCTCCGTTGCAATACGACTTATTAGCTCATCCGGAATAAAAGCGAAATTATGCAATCTCTCCACCAGTTTATTTGTGTAGGGATCACCAAATGCCTGAAGCAATTCTTGCTGTGAAAACATAACTCTCTCTCAATTCAAAGGGCTAAATAGAAATAGACGTCAGCTCAACGAACACGATTGATCGCCTAAACAGATCGACTTCAGTCCGGCTCACTGGCGCAATACCCTCTGCCGTTTTTTAGTCAAACCTAAAAATCTACGGATGTAATGACTGACCGTTCTTGGCCGAAAGCTGACCGTGTTAATCCACATTTCCTGTGGAAAACCCTGTGTAATCCCCCCGCCCTTCCCCCCAACAGCCAGCACTGGCGCGCCTTTCGCGCCTGCTGGCTGATCTTTTACCACTCCCCCCATTTCCCGGAGCACCCCATGATCTCGCACAGCCAGATCTATCGGGCCCGTGCGGCCCTCGCCACCCACTACTACGCCGACCAGGCTGACGACTACTACAGCCGAGACGGCAGCGCCGCAACCTGGCAAGGCGAAGGTGCCCGACGCCTGGGCGCAGTCGGCGCCATCGACCCTGCCCGGTTCAAAGCCATGCTGCAGGGTGATTTTGGCCATGGCATCACGGCCAGTCAATCCGTGCGCAAGGACGCCAAGGCCCGCGCGGCACTGGATCTGACCTTCGGTGCCCCCAAAAGCATCACGCTGCAGGCGCTGATCGGTGGCGACGAGCGTCTGATCCAGGCGAACGATGACGCCGTGGCCACGGCCCTGACCTACGTCGAACAGCACCTGGCCATGGGCCGCAAGAAGGAAAACGGCAAGTCGCGGGTGGAGCACACGGGCAACCTCATCATTGCCAAGTTTCGCCACGAAACGGCACGCCCCACGGAAGAAGCCGCGCCGGACCCGCATCTGCACGTCCACGCGCTGCTGATGAACCTGACGCAACGGGCCGACGGCCAGTGGGTGGCGCTATCCAACGAACAGATCTTCCAACTGCTGCGGGTGACCGACTCCATCTACCAGGCGACGCTGGAGCACAATGTCCGGGCACTAGGCTATGCCGTGCGCCACGAGAAGAACCATATCGAGCTTGCCCACATCAGCCGGGAGCAGATCGAATTCTTCAGCAAGCGCAGCACGGGCATCACAGCGGAGCTCACCGCACGCGGCACCAGCCGTGATCAGGCCCCACACGCCCTGCGCCAGGGCATCACCCTCGCCCACCGGCAGCAGAAGACTCAGGCCTACAGCCGGGCCGAGCTGCAGCAGCAATGGCAGGCAGCAGCCCAAGCCATCGGTATGCGGTTTGACCAGGCAGGTCTGCAGGCGACCATCCAGCCACGGCAGGACACCAGGGAAACCAGCAAGACCTCCGACCTGGTCGCCCAGGCATCGCTGGACTGGGCGATCCAGCACCTGGCCGAGCGCGAATCCGTCATGCCGCTGGCCGATCTACTGCAAAGCGCCGTGCGCCACGCGGGCGGTCATACGGACATCACCGCCATTCAGTCGGCCATTCGGGCGCGGGTACAGGCAGGGACACTGATCCAGGAGGCCCCGCACTATCGCAGCACGCAGGACATGAAGGCAGCGCCCATGACCCGCGATGGCTGGGCGGCCGAAGTCGTGCGCCTGCGCGGGGCCTCGCATGAATCCGCCTTGCAGATCGTCGATCAGGCCATCACCCAAGGACGGCTCTTGATGGAAAGCCCCCGCTACGCCACACGCAAGGCCTATGAGGCGGAATCCCGCATTCTGGCAGCTGAAGCAAACGGCCGCCGTGCCTGGCCGGCCCCCATCGCCAGCACTGTGGCCGAGGCCGGACTGGATGAACGGCTCACCCCAGGCCAGCGCGAAGCCGTAATGCTGATTGCCAGTGACACCGATCAGATCAGCGGCATCCAGGGCCTGGCCGGTACGGGCAAATCCTTTGCCCTGCAAAACGCCCAGGCCATCCTGCAGCAGCAGGGCCACAGCCTGGTGGCGCTCGCCCCCTATGGCGGCATGGTTCGCAATCTGCGCAAGGATGGCGTACCGGCCAATACGGTGGCATCGGTCCTGGCTGCCCGCGACAAGCGGCCCTTTACCAGCCAACTGGGCCCGCAGACCGTGGTGGTGATCGACGAGGCCGGGGTTGTGCCCGTGCGCCAGATGGACAGGCTGCTGGCACTCATCCAGCTCACCGGCGCGAAGGTGGTGCTGCTGGGCGACACGGCCCAGACCAAGGCCATCGAGGCGGGCCGCGCCTTTGCCATGCTGCAGGAACACGGCATGAAGACGGTGCTCATGGGCGACATCCAGCGCCAGCGATCCGAACGGCTGCGCCAGGCGGTGCAGCTGGCCGCCCGTGGTGAGGCCAGCCGGTCCCTGCCCCTGCTGGACCGCGTGCTGACCATCCAGGATCAGTTCAGTGTCGATGAACACGGTCAGAAGACCCGCGACAGCTCGGCCCGGTATGAAGCCATCGCCCAGGCTTATGTGGGGCTGCCCGCCGATCAGCAGGCCAGCACCCTTGTCGTGACCGGCACCAACGCCTCGCGCCAGGCAATCAATGCCCGCATCCACGCCCTGCGTGGCCTGGAGGGCAAGGGCCAGCGCTGCCAGCTGCTCGCCCGCCACGACACCACGCGCGCCGAGCGCAGTGTCGCCCGGTATTACACCGTGGGTGATATTGTCGTGCCCGAACGTGATTACCAGTGCGGCCTGAAGCGTGGCGAGCTGTACCGGGTGACCGGTATCTCACGTCATGACCGCATCACAGTAGAGGCGGTGAACCCTGGCGCATCAAAGCCTGAGCCCATCGAGCTCATTCCCCGCACCATGGGCAAGCTCTCGGTCTATCACCTGAACGAATCCGAACTGTCCGTGGGCGACCAGGTGCGCATCACCCGCAACGATGCCCAGCGTGACCTGGTCAACGGCCAGCTGGCGCGGGTCGTCTCCATTGAGGCCAGCAACGTCACCATCGAGGCTGGCGGTCGCCACATCACCCTGCCCACCGACCGACCGCTGCACCTGGACTATGCCTACACCACCACGGCGCACAGCGCCCAGGGCCTGACCTGCGACCGGGTGTTGTACAACGCGGAAAGCTTCAGCCGCACCACGGCCCAGGATACGTACTACGTCAGCATCTCGCGCGAGCGGCACGAGGTTGTGGTGTTCACGGATGATGCCGACAAGCTGCCCGAACGGGTGGACCGGCTGGGGGTCAAGGGGCTGGCGCATGACCTGGCCCCGGCACAAGTCGAGAGCCCCACTCTGCACCTGCAGGGGCCCGATGCAGCCCAGCAACAGGAGGCAGAACCTTCAATGGAGATCAGTTGACGCCTTTCTGCTCTCAAACAGCCTGCCGGATGCCCCCAGAATGGCCCTTAATTGCCTCCGAAGTATCCCTCTCTCGTCCCGAAGCTGTAGCCGCTCTGGCTCCATCGCGCATCTGGTTTGTATCCGTGGCGTATCCCGCATGGCTCCGACATGAAACTTCTTGTCTCGGCCAAAATGTCTACGCGCTATTCGGCCACAGTCGTAGCCGCCGTCCTCCCCGCTGGATCAATGGCTTGCGCCATTCCAGTGCCCTATCTGTCCTACATCACCAAAACCGGCCTGTTTCCGCCAAGCCATTGATCCACAAAGATTTTTCTCACCCCGCTAGGGGTGCGTCATGTGTGGGACGTTTAAGGCCACAAAGAAGCGCAGCGAATTTGGGGACTGAACGGCCCAGCCTGACCGGAAACCGGACAGGCAGCGTCACAGCACAGGGCCCCAGGCGAAGCCTGGGAACGGGGCCAGACATCAGCATCAGGCAGGCCACAAGATGCACAGAGCGGATCCAGAATGGCCACCACCAGGCCCACCAGCAGCAGCCCACAAAAGCCACCAGGCCAGAACACAACAAGGCCCGGACAAAGCCGGGCCAGGGTGCCATGCGGGACAGGGCCAGGATCACCCGGCCGGGCTCATGCAGTCTCTCAGAACGGAATATCCGACTCTTCCAGCGCGGCGGATCCAGCCGCCGGGGCTGGCGCGCGTGTCGGAACCTGCCCACTACGTCCCTTCGCCCTGCCTGCTGCGGCCGCCGCCTTCGCCTCACCCGCCGGGCCGTCATCCCGTCCGCCCAGCATCTGCATCTGGTCGGCGATGATCTCGGTGCTGTAGCGGTCGGTGCCGCTGTCCTTGTCCTGCCATTTGCGGGTCTTCAAGCGCCCTTCCACAAACACGGTACGGCCCTTCTTCAGGTATTCGCCTGCGATCTCGGCCTGTCGGCCGTAGAACACGACGCGGTGCCATTCGGTTTCTTCGCGGCGCTCGCCGCTGGCCTTGTCGCGCCAGGTGCTGGTGGTGGCAATCGACACGTTGCAGACGGCGGCACCGTCAGGCGTGTAGCGGATCTCCGGGTCCTTGCCCAGGTTGCCGATGAGGGTCGCGCGGTTCAATGATGCCATGGTGATTCTCCAATATTGAAAGTCTGGGGGGATGCCCCAGGCCGGGATCCGGCCCAGGGCGGATAAGGTGGTCAAGCCTGGTTCAATTCGTCCAGGTGGCGGATCACATCCTTGGCGGCCCATTGGGCGTTACCCGTCAGTTGGCGCACCCAGGCGCTGCGTGTCGGGCTCCAGCGAAAGCCGTGGCGCTTCAACACGTCGCGGGTGTCCTTGGCGGGTTTGCCGTCAAACAGGAACATGGCGCGGTTTTCCTGCGGATCCTCGCGGTAGGTATAGCCGTTGCCTGCCTGCTCAGTCTCGGTGCGCTCGGCCGCGTATTCCAACTCCTTGATGCGGGCCATGAGGCGGTGGATATTGGCATTGTTGTTCTGCAGCTGATATGGCGCAAAGCCGGTCCGACCGGCATAGTCGGGCGTCACCAGCTCGCGGGCGCGTTCTTCGTAGGTCAGGCCAGAATCCACCAGGGCGGCCACCTGCGCATCGGCGCCGGCCTTCGCATGGCGGCGCAAAATGGCATTGATCGCCTTCATCGTTTCCTGAATCGCCTGCAGGCTGGCCAGCTTGGCCTGCAGTTTCTCGATAGCGGCCGGGTCGTCGCTGGAAATCCCGCCTTTGCCCACTGCAGCGGCCTTGTCGGCGTAGTGTTCGGCCTTTTTCCGCAGATCGAAAGACTTTTCAAAGCCTCGACTGATCCGTTCCCGGTACCGGCGGTCGGATCGTTCCGAATGGTGCCCCACCAGGATGGGCTGGCCCATGGGGATGGCATCGGCCATGCGGCTGGCCTGGGACGCGACCGCATCGGATTGCGCATGTGCCTGCCCTGCGCAGGTTTCATAGCGGGCCGTACGGGCTGCCTGCTTGGCCTCAAAAGTGTTCATGGTCTGATCTCCAAAACAAGGGTTGAACTGCTTTTCAGCTGACCGGATCCGAAGATTCTTGAGCCGGAACGACAATCTGCCGTGTGGGGTCTACGCTGGTTTTCCGGTCTTGCCGCCGTCTTCCGTGAGTTCCGTCGCCGTGCCGATCTGGACCACGCAGCGCAGAGCGGAAAGGGGCAGGCACGCAAGCCGCAGCCCGAAGCCACCGGCGCAGGGACCGGGTGAGTACCTGGCAAAGCGCACCCCTTGCAGAGAGAAGCGGAAGTGGTACACGTCGGCGTTTCAGGCGGCGGGAGTCACGGAAGACGGGATCACGGCCCGATCCCCAAGCGATGACCCCACACGGCAGCCGCGCGGCAAGCGCCCCCAGCCCCGCACCCTCGGGGCTCTGACTGGGCCATGGCCCGCATTCCCGCAGAGACCCTTGCCATCGGCACCAGATGACAACACCGACCGGGGCACCCTGACCCGGTCGGTGTTGTCGTTGTGGCACTGCACTACTTCCTGGCCCCTGGCGGGCGACCCCAGACGCACGGCAGGGGCCGGCTGAATGCCCCCATCCTCATGATCAACCGATCATGCCATCTGCCGCCTTGGCCGATGATCAGGCTCAATCAGCCAGGCGACCAGGACAGGACGGATCCCCGCCCTGCCCCATGCCTTACATCTGCCCGCGCGAGGCCAGCGACGTGGTCTCAGTGGCGCTCACGATGATGTGATCCAGAAACCGCACATCGATCAAGGCCAGCGCCTGCTTCAGCTGCCGCGTCAGGGCCAGATCCGCCGGGCTGGGTTCAGCCAGACCCGAGGGGTGGTTATGGGCCATCATGAGCGCGGCCGAATTGAGCCGAAGCGCCGTCTTCACGATCTCGCGCGGGTAGATGCTGGCGTGGTTCAGCGTCCCATTGCCCTGTTCAATGTATCGGATGGGCTTCAGCTGTGTGTCCAGATACAGGAACGCGGCGCATTCATGGCCCAACCCAGCCAGCTTCGATTGAAAGAACTGCGCCACCCGGTCCGGATTTCCCATCATGTCGGTCGCGGGAATCAAGCTTTCGGCCGCGATCCGGCCAGCGGCCAGGATCTGATCATCCGTGGCGGGCTTGTAGCGGCCGTTGGGGCTGCGCACATACAGGGGGTGTGCGTCATTCATGTTGTCATAGCTCAGCGCGGCAATGCTGTTCGTCTTCATGGGTGCTTTCTCCTTTCTGGGTTAACCGGCTACCGGGGCCGAAGATTCCGAGCCTTTCGTAGGTTTTGCGGTGTCCGCAGACCTACGTCTGGCCCGGAGTGCCACCGTTGCCGTGAGTTCGTCGCCTTGCCGCGCTGGATCACGCAGGGACGACCGGAAAGGGGCGGGCACGCAAGCCGCAGCCCGAAGGAGAACGAAGAGAGACGAAGGGACCGGGTGAGTACCCGGCGAAGCACACCCCTTGCAGGAAGGAGCACAGTGATACAGTCGGCGTTTTAGGCGGCGAGATCAGGGCAATGGCTGCCCGCGCCGTGAAGATGGACAGCGGATACCGGCCGCGCGGCGAGCGCCGCTACTGGACGGAGGACGGTCTGACTTTAGAGCACCTCGAGTTATCAATAAATCTGGGTCTCATGGCGGTGTCGGTCAGTGCCTAGATGGCCGAGTTCGCCAACTCCGCAGCGAGTACCAACGCGACGCATAGCACGATAAGTGCCCACCAAAACGCGGCTGGCCGAACAATGGAAAACACGCCAAAGACGACCGCGACGAGAACCACCTGCGCGCGAAAATTTTGTTCTTCAGCCCACGCGAAACCGATGCCGGAGAGCGCATTGCGGACTTTTTTCGGGAACGACTGGTTTTTCATTGCCTCGACCCGTGAGCGCCGCAGATATCTGCGGCATCGGTGTGGCCACCCGGATCGAGCAGCCATAGCTGTCCCCGTGTGAAGAAACGGTCGCCCATCAGGTACGAGCCCGTCATCGGGGCGGTCAACGCGCGTTGGCAGATCGTGAGCGGTCGTCCGGACTGTTTGAGCGATTCGACGAATCGCTCGGCTGCCGCATCCACATCGGGCGAGACCGTGTGCAGAATGCCCCAGCGGATACCATCATATGTCCGCGCCACCCCCACAAAGATCTGGTTCGGACCGACACGAAAAGGGGTTTGCCATAGTCGGACGGTGGCGACCGCCTTATCCTGCGAATTCTGAATCGGCCGTTCGAAAGCCAGATCGTTGACACGGTTGTTCCAGAACGCCGGCGCGAGCGGTGCCGTGGTGTAGTCCAGACCCTGTCGGGCAAGGCGCAGCAGGTTTTTCGGATCCGGACTGTCGGCAGGGAACCAGCCTGCTCGGCTCAGAAGAGCGGACAATGCCTCCGCGCTTGGTGTGACGACGGCAAACGATAGCGGTTGTTCAGACGCGCCGAGCAGAGACGATGTGCTCGCAAGTTTTTGAGCACGCAGCATTTCGTCCAATGGACGATTGACCTGGATGACTGTTTTCGCCGCGGGAGGCGGGGCTGGCAGCGTGCGAGTGTGGACATAGGTAACGAACCCGGCGGCCGCGATGGCGACTAGGCCGAACGCCGCCGTTTTTCGGCGGCGTTCGGTTGGTGTATTCCAAGCAATTTGCCCGCCTGCACTCAGCCATTCCGTCAGGCTGATGCCCACAATAAGCCAAAGTGCACCAACCAGGTAACCTGCCCAGACGTCACTCAGATAGTGCACGCCGAGCATGATGCGGCTCAAGCCGACCAGGAGGACAAGCGCAGCGGCCGCCTTCTGAAAATGACAGTGAAGGTCAAGTACCAGGCATTGATCTTGTCGCCGGTGTTTGTTGGGGTGGAGTCGCCTCGACGGTCAGCAACGCGAAGTAAGCTTCGGCCACGGCGTCGGTCATCGCATATTCAGGCGGTGCACACGCTTCAATGGCGGCCAGCAGATGCTCGGCGACGATCCAGTTATCTTGACGGACAGCCTGCCGATACACCTTCAGCAGACTCCGCTCCAGAGAAGTTGTTTTCATTGCGACTCCTGCAACAAGAATTAATTACGATCGATCTCAGTCTTCGAGACGGCCTCAAGTGGGCAATATCATCTCGAATGTGATCAGATTCTCCGACGATGAGGCACTCACTGAACCGCCATGCGCCTCAACGATGGACTTGACGATGGCCAGGCCAAGACCGGCGCCGTCCTCACCGCGCTGCCTGGAGCTATCGGGCCGATAGAATCGGTCAAAAAGATGAGGCAGGTGTTCGGGCGATATTGCGGATGCCGGGTTCTGCACGCGCAGCACCCCGGTGTCATCGGTCGCGCTTATCGAGACCCTGACGGCGGCGCCCTTCGGCGTGTGGCGAATCGCGTTGGACAGCAGATTGCTCAAGGCGCGGCGGATCATCAGGCGGTCGCCTTGCACGCACACATCCGGGCCGGCCAGGATGAGCGCCACAGCGCGCTCCTCGGCCCAGGCCTCGAAGTAGTCAAACAAGCCGCGCACTTCGTCAGCGAGGTCAACGGCAACCATTTCCGGTTTGAGCAATTTATTATCGGCCTGCGCCAGAAACAGCATGTCGCTCACCATTTTGGCCATGCGCTCATATTCTTCCAGATTGGAGTACAGGACTTCACGATACTGCTCGACGCTACGCACCTGGGATAGCGCAACTTCTGTTTGAGTCATCAAGTTGGTGATGGGGGTGCGCATTTCATGGGCAATATCTGCCGAAAAGTTGGAAAGCCTGCGAAAGACGCTTTCGATGCGGTCAAGCATGTCATTGAACGATATCGCAAGCTCCGTCAGTTCCGCCGGCACAGCCTCCGGTGCGAGCCGAATATACAATTGATCGGATTTGATGCGCCGCATTTCCCGACTGATTCGTCGTATGGGCGCGTGGCCCTGATACACCGCGAACCAGATGGCCAAAATGGCAATCAAAGCGGCAGCAAGCGTTATCAACCTCAGATAATCGCGAAAGCTCCGGAAATAGCGTAGGTGAAAATCGATGCCTGTCGCAACGGTAACGGTCCAGGGTGTATTGGCTGAAGCCGCGTGCGGCACAAGCCGTACGACCGCCCCTCGATACGTCCGACCATCATCTTGCCAGATTCTTACCGACCCGATATCCACCTTGTTTCCCGACGGTGGCAAGCGGGAAAACCTGTCAAGGGCCGAACCAGGCGTTGCGTAGATCACGGCACCGCTCGCATCCGATATTCTGTACTCGGCATCATGATGTCCCGACACGGCAGCGGCCAGCCGGCGCCGAAGCGCTGCTGGCGCTTCGTCTATGGGAGAGGCCGACAACGATTGCTGCAGGGCCTGAACGACCGCGTTGAGCTCGTCGACATCCTGTTGGGCAAAATGATCGCTGATGGAGCGCTCAACCACCCATCCGAACGTCAGCAGGACCACCGTAATGACGGCCCCAATGGACAAAGTCAGGCGCAGTGCCAGAGAGGCGGGGCGGTGCGTCACGGTTCAGCCGACCTTGCCACCGATGTCGAGCATATAGCCCATGCCCCGCACGGTATGAATGAGCTTGGGCTCAAATGCCTCATCGATCTTGGCACGCAAACGGCGAATGGCCACATCGATCACATTGGTGTCGCTGTCAAAATTCATATCCCAGACCTGCGAGGCAATGAGGGAGCGCGGCAAGACCTCGCCCTGGCGCCGCACCAGAAGCTCCAGAAGCGCGAACTCCTTGTTTGTCAGAGTGATGCGCACGTCCTTGCGCCGGGCTTGCCTGCGCGGGATGTCCAGCACGAGGTCCGCGACCTGCAACTGGTCATTGAACACCGGCGCGGCCCCCCGACGCAGCAAGGTACGCACCCGGGCGAGCAGTTCCGAAAATGCAAAGGGTTTGATCAGATAGTCGTCGGCCCCAAGTTCCAGTCCTTTGACACGATCCTCTACGCTATCGCGTGCAGTCAAAAAAAGCACCGGGGTACACAACTTCGCCTCGCGCAAGGCTTGCAAGATGTGCCAACCATCAACGTCCGGGAGCATGACGTCAAGAATGATCAAGTCATAGAGTTCCGTCAGGGCGAGATGGCGCCCATCCAGACCCGTGCGGGCCAGATCGACCACAAAACCGGATTCCACCAGGCCTTGACGCACGTAGTCGCCGGTTTTTATCTCATCTTCAACAATGAGCAGTTTCATATCGGTGATCGCTCCTGCAACGCGCTTCTGTGCCACACCCGACTTGCGGCCAACACCCTGACCCGACATCGTCCGGGCCCATATAACACTCTACTGACCTGCGACTGACAGCAGGATGACAGACGGATTACAAAATTGTAATGTGCCTTTTCAATAAAAAACGCCTATCCTCAAGCTCGGAGCACGTGAAGCCAGGAGCAAGAGGTAAGGAAAATGAGGATACGAATTTTAAGCTTGGCAATCTCAGCAGCCGCTTTTCTAGCCAGTGCAAGCCCTGCAGTCCTGGCGGCCGAGCCTGCTCAGCAGGGCCAGGCCATCACACAAGCGTTCCAGCAGCCCATCGCAAACGCTCCGGGCAAATCACTGACCGGAGTCATAGTGGACTACGCACCGGGGGTAAAATCTCCACCACACCGCCACGGCGCTGCATTCATTCTCGCCTACGTCCTGTCCGGTGCCATTCGCAGCAAGGTCAACGACGGCCAGGAGATGGTCTTTCACGCGGGCGAGAGCTGGACCGAAAAGCCGGGTGATCACCACGTTGTCAGTGAAAACGCGAGCGACACCGAACCTGCAAAGCTGTTGGCCATCTTCGTTGCCGACAGCAATGACCATGACTTCGTCATCTGGGATACGCCCAAGGGTCAATAAGGAATGTTGGAATCCGCATGATATCTTTTCGCGTAATAGCATTGTTTGCCGCTCTGGTCTCGGGATCGGCACTGCTGGCGGCCCCCAGCCTGGGCGCTGAAGGGGCTGTCTCGGCCGCTTCGCTGAAGGATGGTGTGACACTCAAGGTTAAAAATCCGGACGAACTCGTCTTTAGCGCTGCGCCTGGCCCCCAAGTGGACCATCTGCACGTCTACGTGGACGGTGAACTGGTGGGACAAACACGCCAGCTCAAGGGCAGTTTCACGCTCGACGGTATGGACCTGTCACCAGGAAAGCACGCCATCTGCATCCAGGTGGCCAACCGGGCTCACGTCGCTACCGGCGCCGAGGATTGCGTCAGCATTCAGGTCGGATAAGTGCTTTGAACTGGCAAAACCTTGTCTACGCGCTGACCCAGGTTGGCCACAACTTTGGCGCAGTGGTCGTGGTGGCTGCGCCGCTCTATCGCCTGATCACCGGCCAGCCTGCACGTGAGCGCGGCGTACTGTGGCTGACCTTGTCGGGGTGGGCAGTACAAATCGCCAGCGGCACCTTGTTTGGGCTGGTGAGTCTCTACTTCTACCGCCAGCTGCCCGACATTCACGGCATTGCCATCGTGGCGCTGACCGTCAAGATCGTGTGCGCCATCACCGCGTTTGTGCTTATTGCCGTATCGCTGCGCGCGCGTGACCTGTACACGGGCCGACGCGCCACGATGGTCTGGCAAACCCTGGCCGTGCTGGCTATCGTCGCACTGACTGCGGCCGCCTTCCTGCGGTGGTATTCGTAAAGCATTGCCCCCAAACCGGGAGTTCAAGGCAGGGCACGCGCACGCCGTATGCCCCTACGTACCGTATGCGTATGTGTATGCCCTCACATGACAAAGTTGTAATGAAGGCGTCATCCGATTGCAAGCAAGGGAACGATAAAATGTCCTGCTTGTCGCCCATTCATGGTGACCTCGGCAATCTGGACCCATGACAAACTCATGGAAGAATATTTCGGACTAACGGATATCACGTGATGCGTTCTAAAACAATTTTTACCGCTCTGGCGGCAACAAGCTTCGCCACACTATTGACATTGGGCGGATCTGGCGTCGCAGTCGCCGGCACGCAGCCAGCCACGGCCGATGCGCAAAGTACAAAGGTTTCGGCCCAGACAGCGCCGGTTGAACTCGCGCACGTGCACGGGCTTGCCTATAGTGCGGACGGTCAACAGCTGTTCATCCCGAGCCATTACGGCATTGCGGCGTATGCGGAAGGACGATGGGCAAAAATGCCCGGGCCCGAGCATGATTACATGGGGTTCGCGGCCACCCGTGACGCGCTTTACAGCAGCGGCCATCCCGCGGCTGGCTCGAATCTGGTGAACCCGTTCGGTCTCATCAAAAGCACCGATGCGGGTAAAACCTGGCAGCAACTGAGCCTGGAAGGCGAGTCCGATTTCCACACCTTGGCCACCAGCTACGAAACCAATGCGGTTTATGTTCTGAATTATCGTCCCAACACCCGGATGCGCCAGCCTGGCCTGTATATGACCCGGACAGACGGTCTGATCTGGACGCAGGCAGCCGCCGATGGCCTGAAAACTAAAATCAACAGCCTGGCGGTGCACCCCAATGATGCCAATATCGTGGCCGTGGGCGCTGCCGACGGCTTGTACCTGTCGCGCGATGCAGGCAACCATTTTGAACCGCGGGTCGGGAACACTCAGGTGCTCGCGCAGTGGTTCGATCTGGATGGAGAGCACCTTTGGGTCAGCAGTTATGCGAATTCCCCCATGCTGACTCGCATGAGCCTGAAGGACGGTGAGGCCAATGAAAAGATCAAGCTTCCCGCACTGGACGAAGACGCCGTGGCGTTCATTGCCCAGAACCCTGCCCGCCACGACGATCTCGCGATCGCCACCTTCAAACGTAATGCCTATGTCACTCAAGATCGTGGTGCGACCTGGACGCAGATTGCGAAATATGGCACGACGCTTGATAAGTAAGACGCAGAATGCTTTGAATGATGGACGCTTGCTGTGAACGTGACACGATTGATTGCCACCCTACTCTTGCTGGTCTCATCGTGGGCATACGGCGCCAGCCACGAACCACCCCGTGACGCTTCGCCTGGCTCTAGTAGTACGCAAACACAGGTCTTCACCCCTTCAAAAGGTCTTTTCAAATCGATAACCGGTCTTTTTGATGGGTCGTCCTCCGAGCCAGGGCTGTTGCCACCCGAGAAGGCATTTCAGATTTCGGTCGTGGCGCGGGATTTCAACACGCTTGTCGCCACACTGACCCCCGCCAAGGGCTATTATTTGTACCGTAGCCGGATTGCGTTCAGCCTGCCGGATTCTCCGGACATCACGATTGCCAGCACATCGTTACCCTCCGGCAAGCTCAAAGACGACCCAACCTTCGGGGAAGAAGAGGTCTATTACGAGCCCGTAGAAGCCGTCATTGCCCTGGACCGGCCGGCTGACAGTGCGGCCCGGCAATCCCTGACCTTGTTCGCATCCTATCAGGGTTGCAATGATCCCTCAGGTGTTTGTTATCCGCCCATCGAGAAGACGCTCACGGTGCCACTGGCCCAGGCCAATGCCTCCGTTGCTTCTACTCGCACGGCTCCCACGGCGCCAGCCGCTGCGACCGATATCCGTGAACCGCGATCCAACACCAGCCTATCAGAGACCAGCGTAATCGGTAATTTGTTCGCACAAGGCAATGCGTGGGCACTGGTTACCGCATTCTTTGGTTTTGGCCTGATCCTGGCGTTCACCCCGTGCATGCTTCCCATGATCCCGATTCTGTCGGGGATTATCGTCGGACAGGGCCACCACGCCACGCGACGCCAGGCCTTTGGCCTCTCATTGGTCTATGTGCTCGCCATGGCAATGACCTATACGCTGGCGGGCATTGCGGCTGGACTTGCCGGTACGATGCTATCGGCCTATCTGCAAAACCCGTGGGTCCTGGGCGGCTTCGCGACAGTCTTTGTATTGCTTGCGTTATCCATGTTCGGTTTTTACCAGTTGCAGATGCCCGCTGCGATTCAAAGCCGCCTGACGCGCGCAGCCAACCGCACACCAGGCGGCAGGCTGTTTGGCGTCTTTCTGATGGGCGTGCTGTCTGCCGTGATCGTGGGGCCGTGCGTGGCTGCGCCCCTGGCAGGTGCGCTACTGTACATTGGGCAAACGGGTGACGCCGTGGTCGGCGGCATGGCGCTTTTCTCGCTCGCCATCGGCATGGGCGTGCCACTCCTGATCTTTGGCACAAGCGCCGGCGCCTTGCTGCCAAAAGCCGGCCCCTGGATGAAATCCGTCCAGCATTTCTTTGGCGTGACCCTGCTGGCCGTGGCCATTTACCTCGTCTCCCCAGTCATCCCCGCCGTGGTGCATCTGTTCTTATGGGCCATTCTGCTCATCATATCGGCGATGTATCTCAGGGCCTTGGACCCCTTGCCTGCGAGCTCGGCAGGATATATGCGTTTCGGAAAAGGTATTGGGATCATTGCCTTGACACTCGGCCTCGCGCTACTCATCGGCGGCCTTTCGGGCAGCCGAGATGTGCTGCAGCCCTTGGCTGCCCTCAGGAGCGTAAACACCACCACGCCAGCAGGCAGCGCTGCAACCGAGATTACATTCAGGCCCATCAAGAATCTGGCTGACCTGGAGTCACAATTGCAGGCGGCAGACGGCCGTTACGTGATGCTCGATTTTTGGGCGGAATGGTGTATATCGTGTAAGGAAATGGATCGTTTCACCTTTACCGACCCGCGAGTCCGGGGGCGCTTGAAGGACGTCATCCTGCTGCAAGCTGACGTGACGGCAAACAATGCGGATGATCAAGCGCTACTCAAGCGTTTTGCACTTTTTGGGCCTCCCGGGATCCTTTTCTTTGACAGGAAAGGCAAAGAAATCGACTTTCAAGTCATCGGCTTCCAATCGCCAAAACAATTCCTGAAGTCGCTGGACTCGGCCATCCCGCTTTGATTGGGTTCTTCCAGAACCGTCGCATTGTGCCGTAACCCTTGCGCATCGGGCAGTCTGCCCGGCGCCGGGACGCCTCGCATGTCGATAAAACACGTGAATCGCGCCACATTACAAGATTGTAATTAGCGCGTCATCAATCCGTCAGGGATGGATCGATACAGTGATCGATGGGCAGCACTGCTGCTTTCAATGACATGACTTTCAATGGTTACAACCGTTTCGAACCGGAGATCCGACAATGCTTCAAATACACCCTCTTCTTGCTTCGATTGCCCTCACGCTGGCTGCCGGGGCGGTCCAGGCGGCAACGCTACCGAACGGCGTTGTGTACAGCGCCAATGAAGGCGACGGCTCCGTGAGCGAGATCACCTTGCGTACCGGCGCCGTACACACGGCGAAGGTATCCGTCATCCCGCATAATGTCCAGATCTCCCCTGATGGAAAGACGGTTCTTGCCGTTGGCATGCCGGCGATGACCGGTATGGCCGGGCACGGTATGGGCAATGACCAAGCTGGTGAGAAGACCGATACGCACGCCAGTTCTGAAGATGGTAACGACGCCAAATTACTATTGATCGATGCCGGCCAGATCGACAAGACATTGGCGACGCTGCCTTCAGGCGGTCACCCTGCCCATGTTGTGACAAGCGAAAAGGGTGATCGTGCCTATATCACCAACTCCGAGGCCAATCAGGTCTCGGTCGTTGACATTCAGCACAAGAAAATCATCGCCGAGATTCCCACCGGAGCGTTTCCTCACGGCTTGCGTCTGAGCCCCAATGGGCAAGAACTGTATGTCGCCAACGTCACCGATAACAACGTATCCGTCATAAATACCCAAAATCTCAAAGAATCCGCACGCATCCCTGTTGGCAAGGCCCCGGTTCAAGTTGCCTTTACGCCTGATGGAGCACAGGTCTATGTATCGCTGCGGGATGAAAATAGTGTGGCGATCATCGACACCGTCACCAGACAGGTGCTCAATCGCATAAAGGTTGGCCGCAATCCCATCCAGCTATACACAACCGCGGATGGCAGCAAGGTTTACGTCGCCAATCAGGGCAGCGAGAGCGAGCCCGACAACACGGTCTCTGTCATTGATGTGAAAAGCCAAAGCGTTCAAGCCACGGTGACCACGGGCATGGGCGCCCATGGGGTTGTCGCCAGCAGTGAGGGGGGCTTTGTCTTTGTCACAAACAATCAGGACGACACGGTCAGCGCGATAGACACCAGCACACAGGAGGTTGTCGCCACATACCGGGTGGGGCCCAATCCCAACGGCATTACCTATCGGTCCATCCCGTAAGCCCCATTCCCAGCTCTCTCACATGGAGACCCGAACATGCGGATACTGAAGGCCATTTTTGCGGCGATACTGGCTCTGAGCCTGGCCGGCTGCGGCTACAACACATTCCAGAGTTCAGACGAGCAAGTCAAGGCGAGTTGGTCAGAAGTGGTCAATCAGTATCAGCGCCGCGCGGACCTGATCCCCAACCTGGTGAACACGGTCAAGGGCGAGGCAAATTTCGAACAGAGCACATTGACGCAAGTGATCGAGGCACGCTCAAGGGCCACCTCGATTCAGGCGACTGCCGAGCTGCTCAACAACCCCGAAGCGTTCCAGAAATTCCAGCAGGCGCAAGGCCAGCTGACGGGCGCCTTGTCGCGGCTCATGGCTGTCTCCGAGAACTACCCGGCCCTGCGGAGCAACCAGGGATTCCGCGACCTGTCGGCACAGTTGGAAGGCACCGAGAACCGCATCACCGTAGCGCGCAACCGTTATATCAAGTCCGTGCAAGACTACAACGTGACGGTACGAACCTTTCCTTCCAATCTGACTGCAATGTTGTTTGGCTACAAGGAAAAGCCCAACTTCACTGTCGAAAACGAGAAGGAAATAGCAAAGCCACCCAACGTCAGCTTTGAGAAACCGGTCGGCGGTGCGATACCGGCAACGTCCGGGGCGGTGCGGTGACCATTGGCGAGACGGTAGGCCGGATTGTCGGCGCCCTGCTGCTGGCCAGTTCGCTCGTCTGGAGCGCGCTTGCCATAGCGCAAGTGCCCGTGCCCCCATTGACGGGGCACGTCATCGACCAGACCAAGACCCTGGACACTGAGCAGAAGGCCACGCTGGAGCAGGCGCTGACCGACTTCGAGGCCAGGAAAGGCACACAAATCGCGGTGCTGATCGTCGCATCGACTGCACCCGAGCAGATCGAGCAGTTCTCGTTGCGTGTTGCCGAGCAATGGAAACCGGGACGCGCAAAAGTCGACGACGGCGCGATTCTTGTGGTGGCCAAAGACGACCGCACAGTGCGCATCGAGGTCGGCTATGGTCTGGAAGGCGCACTCACTGATCTCACCTCCGGGCGCATTATCAGCGAGCTCATCCTGCCCCGATTCAGGCAGCAGGACTTCTACGGCGGCATCGCCGCCGGGGTTGGGCAGATTATCCGCACTGTCGACGGCGAGGCCTTGCCAGCGCCAGAAGACAGGGGCCCTGCCCCCCAGGGTGACATCCAGCGCTACGGCCCTGTTCTCTTCATCGTGGCCCTCGCCCTGGGCGGTCTGCTGCGCTCGACGATAGGTAGGGTACCGGGTGCTGTCGTCACGGGCGGTGTGGTGGGCGCGGTGGCATGGCTCATGGTCGGTGCGCTATCGATCGCGCTTTTTTCGGCCATCGCGGCGCTGCTGTTCACCTTGATGGGTGGCGGCCGGGCCTTGCACGGGTTGGGGGGTCTATACCGCGGCGGCCGTGGTCATCGTGGCGGCGGCTTTCGCGGCGGTGGTGGTGGCTTCGGTGGCGGTGGCGCCTCGGGCAGGTGGTGACCATGAAGAGCCCGCGCATCGTGTGTCACCTGCTGACAACCGACTGGTATGTCCAGCGGTGCTTCCCCCGCAGTGCAATGGTGGCGATCGAGCGGGCGATCAAGGATAGCGAGGCCAGGCACGACGGCGAGATCCGCATCGCGATCGAGGGTTCGCTGGAGTTTCGCGCGCTGTTGCACGCACAGTCGGCCCGTGAACGGGCAATCGAGCTGTTCTCGCAGCTTCGGGTGTGGGACACCCAACACAATAACGGCTTGTTGATCTACCTGCTGCTCGCCGATCACGCGGTAGAGATCGTGGCGGACCGGGGCATTCACGAGAAGGTCAGCCAGGGCGAATGGAATGCGGTGTGCCGTCAGATGGAATCCGCCTTCAAACAATTCGAGTTCGAAAGTGGTGTGGTGGATGGTATCCGGATGGTGACACAACACTTGGTAACACACTTCCCGGCCAGTGGCCAATACGCAAACGAGTTGCCCGATGAACCAGCGGTACTGCGATGACACGGCCAGGGCAAGAGCATCAATCGCAAAGGCAGCCCAGACGAGTCATCAAATCATGGGGTCTCGGCTCACTGACGGTCACCGGTCACGATGCACCAACCAAGCTTGCGCCACCATGACATTACAGAATTGTCATGATGGTGTCATCTGATTGACATGAACACCTCGCTAGACTCTTATATATCAATGCAATAGCTGCGTGGGTTGCTTATTAGCGCCCAATGCCAGGCGCCAGCGTGATCTTATGCATCAACGATTTTTGTGTAGACGGCAACGCAATATTGGTTACGCGAAACAGGACCGTACGTGCCACCGCCTTACCCACAGTAACGGAGACGACTCCATGACTCAGCAGCAGCCCATAAAACGACCCGAACACGCGCAGCACGGTAAACAAGGGGCTGCCCAATACACCACCTCTACCCAATACACCTGCCCGATGCACCCCGAGGTGATCTCCGATCAGCCCGGTGACTGTCCGAAGTGCGGCATGCACCTGGTGCCCGTGCAAAGCGGCGAGCCACAGGCGCAGTCCCGCCATGACAAGGGTCATGGCCATGGTCACGGGCACGGGCACGCCCATCAAGCCGGCCATGAAACCGCTGCGCCGGTTCGCGGCGGCCAGTACGACCAGGTGCCCGCCGGCTATGTCGGTGCGGTCTACACCTGCCCGATGCACCCCGAGGTGCGGCAGACCACGCACGGCGCCTGTCCCCTGTGTGGCATGGGCCTGGAGCTGGAATCCGCCGCGGCCGGCGACGAGGGGCCCAATCCCGAACTGGTGGATTTCACCCGCCGCTTCTGGGTCGCGGCCGTCCTCACGATCCCGGTGCTAGTGCTGGCGATGGCTCCTTATCTGGGCCTCACGGCGATTCGCGACTTCTTCGGTGAACGAACCTCGATGTGGATCGAGCTCGTGTTCAGCACCCCGGTGATCCTGTGGTCGGGCTGGCCATTTTTCGTGCGCGGCTGGAATTCGTTTCGCACCATGAACCTCAACATGTTCAGCCTGATCGGCATGGGGGTCGCCGCGGCCTATCTCTTCTCGATCGTCGCGGTGCTGGTGCCGGGCATCTTCCCGGAAGGCTTTCGCGACCCCGTAAGCGGCCAGGTCGGAATCTATTTCGAGGCCGCGGCAGTCATCGTTGCCCTGGTGCTGCTTGGCCAAGTCATGGAGCTGCGTGCCCGTGAAGGCACCGGCAAGGCGATCCGCGCGCTGCTGGACATGGCCGCCAAGACCGCCCGGGTAATCCGCGCTGACGGCACCGAGGAAGAAATCCCCCTGGAAGCCGTGCGGGTGGGCGATCACCTGCGGGTGCGCCCCGGCGACAAGGTGCCGGTGGACGGCATGGTGCTCGAGGGCCGCTCTGCCATCGACGAGTCAATGATCTCCGGTGAGCCAATTCCGGTGGAAAAAACCAAGGACGACAAGGTCACCGGTGCCACGATCAACGGTACCGGCAGCCTCATCATGGAAGCCACCCGGGTCGGTGCCGATACCACGCTCAGCCAGATCGTCGAGATGGTGGCCAATGCCCAGCGCTCGCGCGCGCCCATCCAGAAATTCGCCGACCAGGTGGCGGGCTGGTTCGTCCCCGCGGTCATTGGCGTTGCGGTCTTGTCCTTCATCGCCTGGGCGATCTGGGGGCCGGTGCCGGCCTTGGCCTACGCGCTGGTCTCGGCGGTGGCGGTGCTGATCATCGCCTGCCCCTGCGCGCTGGGGCTCGCCACGCCGATGTCGATCATGACGGCCACCGGGCGCGGTGCGCAGTTGGGGGTGCTGATCAAGAACGCCGAGGCGCTGGAGCGCTTCGCCAAGGTCGACACGCTGATCGTCGACAAGACCGGCACCCTGACCGAAGGCAAGCCCAAGCTCGTCGCCGTGCTGCCCGAAGCCGGGCACGACGAGACCGAGGTGCTGCGGCTGGCGGCGACGCTGGAAATAGGATCCGAGCACCCGCTGGCCGACGCCATCGTCGCCGGCGCCGAGGAGCGCGGAGTCGAATTGGGCAAGGCCGATGATTTCGAGGCGGTGACCGGCATGGGCGTCAAAGGTGTGGTCGATGGCCACCAGGTGGCGCTCGGCAATGCCAGGCTGATGGCCGAGCTGGGCCTCGATGGCGGCCCACTGGCCGCCGTCGCCAACGCTCGCCGCGACGAGGGCGAGACGGTCATGTTCGTGGTGCTCGACGGCGCCATCGCAGGGCTGGTCAGCGTCGCCGACCCGGTGAAAGCCACCACGCCCGATGCCCTCAAGGCACTGCACAAACTGGGCTTTCACATCATCATGGCCACGGGCGACAACGAGCGCACCGCGAAGGCGGTAGCCGCGCGCCTGGGGATCGATGAAATCCGCGCCGACGTGCTGCCCGAGGACAAGGCGCGCATCATCCGCGAGCTGCAGGCCAAAGGCCGCAGGGTGGCGATGGCGGGCGACGGGGTCAACGATGCCCCCGCGCTGGCGCAGGCCGATGTCGGCATCGCCATGGGCACCGGCGCCGATGTGGCGATCGAAAGCGCGGGTTTCACCCTGGTCAAGGGCAATCTCGATGGCATCGTGCGCGCCCGCAAGCTGGCGCTGGCCACCATGCGCAACATCAGGCAGAACCTGTTCTTTGCACTGATCTATAACGGCGCGGGTGTGCCGATCGCCGCCGGGATCCTCTACCCGTTCTTCGGCATCCTGATCGGACCCATGTTTGCCGCCTTTGCGATGACCGCCTCCTCGCTGTCGGTGGTCTTGAATGCGCTGCGCCTGCGCCGCGAGAAGATTTGATCCAGGCCACCTTAATTAAATCAGATTTGCACACCGCGAGGTAAGCCACAATGAATGCCAAACTATCGACAGTCAAAACCCCTGCGGTGCGTAAAGCTCCTCGCGAGCGTCAACCCGCTTCCTCCCAGACGGCGGCCGACCAGAAGCCTGCCCGTGCGTTCGAACACACCACCATTCCAAGCAATCCCGCAGCGGAACTACTCGCCTACCAGACCGACCTCTGGCGGCGCGGCGTGCGCTACATGGACACCCTGCGCCAGCGTGCCGACAACATGCTCGAGCATGAGCAGGCCGGCATGCCGCCACTGCTCGACTTCGACTACGAGATGATCCTGGACGGCCGCCGACTGGAGCGCCCCGCCAACTATGCCTTGCTGCGTATCACCCGGGTCGGCGAAGACTGTCTGGAAGACTGCCTTGACGAGACCAAGCCGCCGGTGATGATCGTCGACCCGCGCGCCGGTCATGGCCCGGGCATCGGCGGTTTCAAACAAGACTCCGAAGTGGGCATGGCGCTGCACGAGGGGCACCCGGTCTACTTCGTGATCTTCTTTCCGGAGCCCATGCCCGGGCAGACGCTGGAAGACGTACTGCATGTCCTGCGACGCTTCGTCGAGACGCTGGCCGAGCGGCATCCAGGCAAGCCACCGGTGCTCTACGGCAACTGTCAGGCGGGCTGGGCCATTGCGCTGCTCTCGGCTGATTGCGTAGGTCTGGTCGGACCGGCGGTACTCAACGGCTCACCGCTGTCTTACTGGTCTGGCGAATCCGGGGTCAATCCCATGCGCCTGGCCGGCGGACTGCTGGGTGGCGCCTGGATGACGCACCTGCTGGCGGACCTGGGGGACGGGCGTTTTGACGGCGCCCATCTGGCGGCCAACTTCGAATCCCTCAAGCCCGCAAATACCTTGTGGCAGAAGGATTACCAGTTATTTGCCGACATCGATGGCCAGCGCGAGCGCTTTCTGGATTTTGAGCGCTGGTGGACCGGCTTCTATAGCCTGAGCAAGGAAGAGATCGTTGCCATTGTCGAGAATCTCTTCATCGGTAACCAGATCGAGCGTGGTGAGTTTGAAATCTGCCCCGGTTGTACCGTCGACCTCAAGCGCATCCGCAACCCGCTGGTGATCTTCGCCTCCAGCGGCGACAACATCACCCCGCCGCACCAGGCGCTCAACTGGATCCCGGCGGTGTATCCGAGCACCGAGGCGCTCAAGGCCGCCGATCAGCGCATCGTCTATCTGCTCAACCCACACGTGGGCCATCTGGGAATCTTCGTGTCCGCCAAGGTCGCACGATTGGAGCACCGGGCGATCCTCGAGAGTGTCGGCGACCTCAATGAGCTTGCCCCGGGGCTCTACGAGATGAAGATCGACAATCCCACTGGCGACCCGGACTGCCACAAGCCCGAGTTCCAGGTGCGTTTCGAGGAGCGTCGAGTGGAAGACCTGGATTACGCTGACCAGACGGTGGCGTTCAAGCAGGTAAAAGCCCTCTCCGCGCACAACGTGGCCCTCTACGAGACCTTCGTCGGACCCTGGGTGCGGCTGGCCACCACCCCCTGGTCGGCCAAAATGCTGCGTCAGCTGCATCCGGCACGGACCAGCCGGCTGATGTTCTCGGAACGCTTCGCGCCCTGGATGGGCGGGGTGAAGTGGCTGGCCGAGAGGGTGGAGACCACACCAACGCCGGTCGATAGCAGCAGCCCCTACCGGCAATGGGAGACATTGGTGAGCGACTCGATCGCCTCGACACTGACGCAGGTTGGCACGACTCGCGACAGCGTCTTCGAGAAGGTGTTCGAGGGGCTCTATGGCGGGTCATGGCTCGACAAGAGCGAGACAGAGACACCCCATTCCCACAATAAGGAAGTGTAAGGAAATGTCGACGCGCCCATCCATCCTGGTGGTCAACTGCGGCTCATCCAGCCTGAAATTCGCCGTGTTCGGCCTGGCCGATGGCCTCAATCGTCAGTTGTGGGGGGAGGCCAGCGGCATCGGCACTGAACAGGGACGGTTCCGCGTGGTGGACGCTCGGGAACAAGTCCTCGCGAACAACGACGTGCGATTCGCGGATCATGCGGCAGCCATTGCGCGTCTCGACGAGATCTTGCGTCAGCAAGGTGAAGGGCTGAATCTGGTTGGCATCGGGCACCGAGTGGTCCACGGGGGGGCGGACTGTGACTGTTCGCAGCGTATCGACGACACACTGCTGCGTCGTCTGGACACGCTGATTCCATTGGCTCCGCTGCATCTGCCGCACAACCTGGCCGGCATCGCCGCCATGCGCGCGCATTTTCCCAACGTACCCCAGCTCGCCTGCTTCGACACGGCGTTTCATCACGGCCTGCCTGAGGTCGCCCGGCATACCGGACTGCCTCGGGAGTACGAGGCCCAGGGCGTGCGTCGCTATGGCTTTCACGGGCTCTCCTACGAATTCATCGTCGAGGATGTGGTGCGCCGCCACGGTCCAGCGGCACTTGACGAACGCCTGATCGTCGCGCACCTGGGCAACGGCGCCTCCTTGGCGGCGATCCGCGGTGGGCGCAGCGTCGAGACGACGATGGGTTTCAGCGCTCTGGGCGGCATGCCTATGGGTACCCGCAGCGGCGATCTGGATCCCGGCATCCTGCTGTATCTGGCCGGGCAGCAAGGACTCGATCCTAAAGCTCTCCAGTCATTGCTCTACCAACGCTGCGGCTTACTGGGCCTCTCTGGCGTGAGCGCCGATATGGGCGAGCTCCTGGCGCGCCGTCAGGACACCCCAGAGGCCGCGCAGGCGATCGACTTCTTTTGTCATCGCGCGCGCCACTTCATCGGCGCCCTGAGCGCCGCCCTCGGCGGGCTGGACCGGCTGATCTTCACCGGCGGCATCGGCGCGAACGCGCCGGACATCCGCGCGCAGATCTGCGATGGCCTGGCGTATCTGGGCGTGACACTGGACCCAGGGCGCAATCGCAAGCCCGAGCCGCTGATCTCCGCCGCCGAGGGCCTGGTCCAGGTGGAAGCCGTGACCACCGATGAAGAACGGATGATCGCGCGGCACGTGCAGCGCCTGTATGCCAACCAATGAAAGGAAACATGATCAATAACGCCGTCCAACGATTGGCCACGCTTGATGACCTGGTGCAGCAGGCACGGCACGGGGACCCGATTCGGGTCGCCGTGGTCAACGCGGCACAGGCTGCAGTGCTGGAAACACTTCGCGATGCGGTACGACTCGGAATCGCTGAACCGGTGCTGATCGGTCGCTGCGTCGAGATCGCCAAGGTCGCAGCCACGCTCGGCTGGGAGCTCGACCTGGCCTCCGTGATCGAAGCGGACTCGGAGGCGGATGCCGCCCGCCGCGGGGTGGAACTCGTGCGCGCCGGTCGCGCCGACGCGCTGATGAAGGGACACATCCACACCGATGCCTTCATGCGCGCCCTGCTCGACAGCGAGCACGGCCTGCGCCAGCCCGGCAGCCGCGTCAGCCACGTCTTTCTGGTAGATATACCCAATTACCCACGGTTGCTCGCCATCAGCGATGCAGCGGTGAATATCACGCCAGACCTCAACGCCAAGGCACAGATTCTGCAGAACGCCATCGCACTGATGCACATGATCGGCGTCGAGGTGCCCCGGGCGGCCGTAATCTCGGCGGTAGAGACCGTCAACCCGGCCATCCCCTCCACTCTGGACGCGGCCTGCCTGACGCTGATGGCCCGCCGCGGGCAAATCATTGGCGCCGAGGTCGACGGGCCACTGGCCTTTGATAACGCCATCTCCGAACGTGCAGCCCGGGAAAAAGGGATCGAGTCATCGGTGGCAGGCCAAGCGGATATCCTGCTGATGCCGGACCTGGTCTCGGGCAACATTCTGGCGAAAAACCTGGAGTACCACGGTGGCGCCACCGCAGCGGGGGTGGTCATGGGACTGACGGTGCCGGTAGTGCTGAGTTCTCGGGCCGACCCGCCGGCGGCACGCCTGGCGGGACTGGGCGTCGCGGCGCTGATGTACCGGGCGGGAATCCGGCTGCCGATCCCAATCGTGCCGGAGACGGAATCCGCCTTCCCCTGTGCCCCGCAACCCGAGTCGGCTTGTTGCCCCAAGGAGGTGTGCTGATGGACGCCCAGACGTTGGAACATGACTAATCCACGGTAATCTTTTAATCGGGCCACATCCATGCTGCAATACCCCCAGATCGACCCCATCGCCTTGCAAATCGGACCACTTGCCATCCACTGGTATGGCCTGATGTATCTCACCGGCTTTGCCCTGGCATGGCTGCTGGGCCGCTGGCGCATCCGGCATCACCCCTGCGGCCTGACCCTACGCGATCTCGAGGACATCATCTTTTACAGCGTGCTAGGCGTGGTGATTGGCGGGCGCCTGGGGTATGTACTGTTTTACAAACCGGGCGAGTACCTGAGCCACCCGCTCTCGGCGCTCTACCTATGGGAAGGCGGCATGTCGTTTCACGGTGGTCTGCTGGGCGTAATCGTGGCCATGCTGATCTTTGCCCGCAAGCGCGGTCGCACACTGCTGGAGATTGGCGACTTTGTCGCGCCACTCATCCCTTTGGGCCTGGCTGCTGGGCGCCTGGGCAACTTTATCAATGGCGAGCTATGGGGCCGCGCCACCACAGTGCCTTGGGGCATGGTGTTTCCACAAACGGGGGACGGCATCGCACGCCACCCATCGCAACTCTATGAAATGGGACTCGAAGGCTTTGCGCTGTTTGCACTTATCTGGTGGTTTGCACGCAAGCCACGTCCGATCGGGCAAACAAGTGCGGTGTTCTTGATGGGCTACGGGGTCTTTAGATTTATGGTGGAGTTCACCCGCGAGCCGGATAACTATCTCGGCTTATTCGCGGGTGGCCTGTCGATGGGCCAGTTACTTTCATTACCCATGATTCTCTTCGGAATTTTTATTTACTGGTGGGCCGCAAGACGATCGGCCCAGGCACTGACGCCGTGACTGTCTCAGTCTGAGGTGGTGAACATTGCAAAGTTGTCATCGCAGCGTCATCCGATCGACATGAGCGCTTCACTAAACTCTTATACATCAATGCAATAGTTGCGTGGGTCGCGTATAAGCGGCCGACCTCGATATCTTGCTCGTTCCGATCACAGGATGCACACACGTGAAACACCAGCCACCACTTTCCATCGCTTTACCCTCCTCGGCGTCGTACGCGCTCAAGACTCGGACATCCGGCTTCAAACGGAGTCTGGCACCGTACACAGGGCGATCCCTCACAGCGCTTCAAAAGGACATCCATCATGGATGAATCGATCTCTCATTCAAGCGTCTGGGGCATTGCAGCGATCATGATCGTGATTGCGTCCTGGTTCTTCTACCGCTACCTGGCTCCGAAGACCTGGCGTGAATGGGCCAGCGCGGGACTCGTGCAGGCATTCATCATCGCACTGTACGCCGAGATGTACGGCTTCCCGCTCACCATCTATCTGATGGTCCGGTTCTTCGGGCTAGACAGTGCAAATCTGAGCGCCAGTCTCTGGTCCACGCTGCTGGGCGTGGGTGAGCTGGGCATGATGATCTCGATGCTGCTCGGCTATCTCTTGCTGTTTGTCGGCATTGGTTTGTTCGCCCAGGGCTGGCGCGAGCTCTACCGTGCGCAAAAGGAGAAGCGTCTCGCCACCGGTGGCTTGTATGCGCTGGTCAGGCACCCTCAGTACACCGGCCTGTTCATTGGCCTCTTTGGCGAGGGCGTCGTGCATTGGCCGACGATCTTCTCGGTGACGCTATTTCCCGTGATTGTGCTGATCTATTGGCTGCTTGCACGAAATGAGGAGAAACGCGTGCTGGCGGAATTCGGCGATGAGTATCGCGCCTATCGGCGACGCGTTCCGATGTTCATTCCGCGAATCGGCCAGTGGCGGCGACTGGTCGAGCGCTCCAGGGGCGGCAGCGAGCAGGAACTGCCGCGGCATTGACATGCCAAGACCAATCGCTCGCCGCCTTGCGCGGCTGTCCAGAACGAAAGGTCGACGTCTGAACGATCTCAACGAAAGGAGCTGGAAATGGCTTGGCTAACAGAGAACTGGATCTGGGTACTGTTTGGAGTGGCGTTCATTGCCATGCACTTGTTCGGACACGGGTGCCATGGAGGACATGGTGGAGGCCATGGCTCGGGTTCTGGCGAAGATCGCGACGCGAACAGGACCGCCGACCCAAAGGCCGTAGGGAACCCGCCGAGCGCCACGGGCGGTAGCCGCGAACCACATCCTCATTAGGAGAGCTTCCTGTACGGGGCGTATGCCGGGATGGTGTACGTGCCGATCTACAACTTCTTCAAGCGGCGCTGGGACACCGGACAATGACGAATATCTCGCACGCGTTCCACATCACACTGCGAGTTTTGAGGAGGATCCCGAGGGCCACGATGCCATTTGAACACATCCAGGCAGGCAGAGCAGATCCTGCGGGACTCGTTGACGACCACGACCTACTAACCAAGCCTGCACCGCCATTACATTACGACATTGTCATGCTGGTGTCATCAGATCGACATAAGCGCTTCGCTAAACTTTCATATATCAATGCAATACATGCGTCAGTTGTTTATTAGCTGCCGCACCCTGACAGTCGCAACTGTCTCTAGCTGACCAGGAGTTCAACATGACCTACCTCCGTACCTTTGCATCTATTGCCGTTCTGACCAGTGCAGCCCTGACCGCCCCGGCCTGGGCTGCCAATGGCGATCAAAACGACAGCCATCATCCGGCAAATGACACCGTCGCGCAGGCTGCTCAGGCGCAATCGGGTAGCCCGGGCGCAGGTATGCGCGCGGGCACGACTGCCCCCGACTATGCCAGCCAGATGAAGGCCATGCAGCAGATGCACGATGCAATGCTGGCCGCGAAGACGCCCGAGGAGCACAGTGCGCTGATGGCCAAGCAGATGAAACTCATGCAAGGCGGCATGAATATGATGGGTAGCATGGGCGGCATGAGCATGATGGGCCGCGGCATGGGCAGTGGCATGAGCACAGGCGCAGCGCCGGGCAAGTCGGCCGACATGGCCACCCGCCAGGACATGCTGGAGCAGCGTATGGACATGATGCAGTCCATGATGCAGATGATGACAGACCGCCTGCAGGCGCTTCCTGCAACAAAATGAGGAATCAGCCATGAGTACTTCAAATTCCCCTCACACGGCAGCAAGCGCGCAACAGCCACCTGCCACCCCCTATGGTTTTCGCTGTGACATCCAGGACAAGGACTTTGTGACGGCCGTCGCCCGCGTCACCGAAGCGCTGAAAGCCGAAGGCTTTGGCGTCCTGACCGAGATCGACGTGCAGGCCACGATGAAGGCCAAGCTGGGCATCGAGGGGCGACCCTACCGCATCCTCGGCGCCTGCAATCCGCCGCTGGCCCACCGCGCCCTGGAGGCTGAACCCGACATCGGCCTGCTGCTGCCCTGCAACGTCGTCGTGCGTGAAGAGGCCGACGGTCGCCTGGTCGTTGCCTTCATGGACCCCGTTGCGGTGTTGCAGATGACCTCGAACCCCGAGGTCGGGCGCATCGCCCACGAGGTGCGCGATCGGCTTGAGCGGGTGAAATCTGCACTGGCCAGTAGCACAACCCCGGCAGCCAAGGGCTGAGGGAGTGCACATGGTTTACAACGGCGGCTTCTTCATGGGCGGCATGCACTTTTTCTGGTGGATCTTCTGGTTGGCGCTGGTCGGCATCATCGTGTTCTACGGCTGGGGGCGTACGAGCGGGCGGCACAGACGCGCGCGCGAGTCGCCCCACGAAATGCTGCAGCGCCACCTGGCGAACGGTGAGATCACGCCCCGCGAGTACGAAGAACGCAAGGGCTTGCTTGATCGCGATGCCAGGCACACAAAATAAACCAGGCACAGGACAAAGATATCTCGTCAAACAGTTAAAAGCTTTCATGCGATGTCAGGGCCTGTCTTGAAACTACAGGCCAGTGCCGTTTGTATCAACCGAACAGATCAGGACTGCCTTGATCACCAGATACGGTTTAATCCGTTCGAATTGGCATGTATACCATATCAAGAAATCTGTTTCTTATCGCCGGCTTTTTTTTGACAAGCACTGCCGCCGCATCAGGCGTGAGGCAAATCTCTATCGTCGATGATCCAGCTCATGTACTCGGTCAACACTCGCACAAAGCGACTTCCCGGCTGGAAAATCTGCGGAAGATTTTTTTCGACACGCCACTGAGCGAACGAACACGCATCAGCTCGGCATTTGGTTATCGATTCCATCCCGTGTCTGGCAAGTGGGCAGGCCACCAAGGTATTGATTACCCTGCCCCGAAAGGCACACCCATCCGGGCGACAGCTCGCGGCAGGATATCCTTCATCGGCATTCAGAGCGGATATGGAAAAGTGATCTTTGTAGAGCATAACAATATCTATTCTACTGTCTACGCCCACCAAAGCCGTTTCAAAAATAGTTTGGAGAAAGGCGAATATGTCGACAAGGGACAAATCATTGGGTATGTCGGTTCTACCGGAACGTCCAGTGGCCCCCATCTGCACTATGAATTGCGTGTCAATAATCAGCCGGTAGACCCTGTTCGACAAAAGCGGCAACTGGCCGCCCACACCCAAAAATGAAGCGTCAGGTCCGGCGCCCGAACAATCGTAGTCCATCAAGCTACATTCACCGTACAGCAAAGTGAGCAAGGACGATTCCAATGACAATAGTCACGAAAAAAGCCGCTGTGTTCCTTGGTGCGCTTGGTTTTTTGGCACTCGGTACCGGTCTGTTCATGTACCAGTCGGCATCGAGTTCAAAACTGGCTTATATTGACCCGTCCGATCAAACACTCTTGGTCCGTGGTAGACAAATCTACACCAATAATTGTGCCGCATGCCATGGAGCACGGCTTGAAGGCCAGAATGACTGGCGCACGCGCAAGCCAAACGGACGATTACCCGCGCCGCCGCACGATAAAGCAGGGCACACTTGGCATCATCCAGATGCGCTTTTGATTGACATTGTCAAAAACGGCCTGGTGCCTGGGAAAACCGCGCCACCCGGATATGTGAGCGATATGCCAGCCTATGGCCAGTCATTGAGCGACCCCGATATAGCGGCGGTGTTGGCCTATATCAAGAGCTCCTGGCCACCTAAAGCACTGGCTGCACAGAAAGAAATCACGCTGCAACCGAGGCAGTAAGTGCCCGGCGAAGATGCTCTATTGCTTTGCCTTGTGCAATCGCTGCGCATCACCTGCAACCCATGCGATTCAATCCTCCCCCCGCAACTCCGGCCAGATCTGCCACCAGTCATCCGGACGCAGCTGCTTCCGAGTGACAGCACCGCCCGTCAATTCCTCGATCTCCACACAGCGGATGATTGGCACCGGACGTGTACCTGCCGCCCAGCTGCTGACTACCTGTACAGGTAACCCTAACTTCTTGGCCAATGGGGTCATCCCGCCCATCACTTCACAGGCATCACGAACAGGCTGAAAATCCCGCATATGCTTCCATAACCATGTGTTTAACATGGATTTTATTAGATAAATTCGTTATTAAGATATGACGACGCGTTGTTTATTTGTGCCGTTTTGCAGCGCCAAAGTTCAGCACCGGCTAGTCAATTTGTAACTGCAGGTCAGAAAACGGCATTCATCGCATGAAACAATCTGCACCGATCTGAACCAAGCGTTTTTCCTGCCCCCCTGGGGGACTGACGATTTTATGATCTTTCGTTTGCCGCGGGATAGTAACAGCCGTAAACAATTTGCCCTGGCCTCGTATCCTCCACTCGTAGTGGTATTCGCTAAGCTTTAGCACCCTCCAGTAGAACCTTGAATTGCTTGAAAAATCAATCAGCTGATTACCTATTGACAAAACTAATCAAAATGCTGACAATAGCTTTAACTGCTCAACGCAGACCAGCTCTTTAACAAGCAACAAGCGATGAATACTGCGCCCTGCCCGATCACGCGGCACGCGACTGCGCAGCAACCTGTAAGGCATCGGGGTTGAAGCAAAACCGATGAAATCCGCCAATCACAGCCAGCCCCTCGCGTGGGGCATGGATGGCCGCGTGCGGCGAGGACTTCCCACAACGGGACGCGCCCGGTGCATTCATATGAATGCCCAAACTCAGGGATGGCGACGTAATCCTTTGACGACAGCGGGAAAGACCGCAGTCCCCGGCATCCAGACGAGCCGCCACCGGCGGGCCAGCGTCTGGCCCTACCGGGGGTGATCCAAGCACCCGACCCCCATCGCGGCATCTTGGCGGGTCGGCCCCCAGGGCTCCGGCGAGCCCGCTTTGGCAGGCGTCCCTCCGGGCATCTACCAAAGTGCCCGTACTTACATTTTCGAACCCCTATTTTTACCAGCCATCCCGAAAGGATCGACTTATGACAGTAGCACGCACCTTCACCGCTCACCCTCCCCACCGCCCAGCAACACGGGCGCTGCTTTACCGCATCAACGTGGCGGAGGCAAAACTGGGGGTCTCACGCTCCACCATCTATCGACTGGTGCATGACGGCGAGCTGGAGCTGGTCAAGATCGGCAAGCGCTCCAGCGGCATCACCGCCACCAGCCTCCATGCCATGATCGAGCGAAACAAGACGCCGTGCTGATACCATAGTCGTATTCACGCAACACAGAGAAAAACGCCCACCGGGTTCAAACTGGGTAGCCAGGTGGGTAGCTAGAGCAAAAACGCGGCTTGTGCTGATGTGATAACTATCTGATTAACAAAAGTAATACTCATCGCATGAAACTCGCCACCTGGAACGTCAACTCCCTCAACGTCCGCCTGGGCCACGTCATCGACTGGCTGCAGGCGAACCCGGTCGATGCCCTGTGTCTGCAGGAACTGAAGCTGCCCGACGAAAAATTTCCGCACGATGCGCTGCGGGAGATCGGCTACCACGCGTGCTGGGCTGGCCAGAAGACCTATAACGGGGTGGCGATCCTCAGCCGGACGCCGCTGGTGGACGTGCAGCGCAACATCCCCGGCTACGACGATCCACAGCAGCGGATCATCGCCGCCACGCTGACCGATCCGGCCGGCCCCCCTGTGCGCGTCATCAGCGCCTATTGCCCCAATGGCCAGGCGGTTGGCAGCGATAAATACGCCTACAAGCTGGACTGGTTCCAGGCCCTGCAGCGCTGGCTGAACGCCGAAATCGAGCGCCACCCGGATCTGGCCATCCTGGGGGACTACAACGTCGCCCCGACCGACGCGGACGTGCACGACCCGGAAGCCTGGGTCGGCAACATCCTGGTGTCGGAACCGGAACGCAAGGCATTCCGATCCCTGCTCGACCTGGGACTGCGGGATACTTTCCGGCTGTTTGATCAGGCTCCCAAGATCTTCAGTTGGTGGGATTACCGTCAGATGGCGTTCCGCCGCAACATGGGCGTCCGGATCGATCACATCCTGGCAACGCCGGATCTGGCCGCACGCTGCACCGAATGCGTGGTGGACAAGACACCTCGCGGGTGGGAAAAGCCGTCGGACCACGCCCCCGTGGTCGCCCGCTTCGACATGAGCTGACGCCGGGACCGTTTATAATCAAAAGCCCTTTTCGTCGCACCTGATCCCATGCCGCTTGACAGCCGACTGATTGCCCATCTGGACCAAGGGCTGATCCTGGACATTACCCTGGAAGACCTGCCTTTCCGCGTCTACGTCGCGCAGCGCGACGCGGACGTCGAACAGGTGGCCGATTTGGTGCCGGCCGAACAGTTCCAGAGCGAAGGCGACGTACACGTGGCGGCCATCCACGATGGCGACGATGCATCCGAACAGATCCAGGATGTGCTCTTCAACCTGAACCCTGGCGACGCCATCGTCTTCCTGTGTACCGGGCCGCAGGCCTACGCCGACACGCTGGCCGAACTGGGTCAGGATCCCGCCGCAAACGTGGCGTCCTGACCAGACGCGCCGACACACTGACGGAACCCGGATATGACGAGGCAGCACGCCGGCAATATTTTCATGGTGGTCGCCCCCAGCGGGGCGGGGAAATCCAGCCTGGTCAACGCTCTGCTGGCCCAGGACCCCAGCCTGTCGCTGTCGATTTCCTGCACCACGCGGGCCCCGCGGCCAGGTGAACGCGACCAGGAACACTACCGGTTCGTGTCGGTGGAAACCTTCCAGGCGATGCGCGACCGGGGCGACATGCTGGAATGGGCCGAGGTCCACGGCAATTTCTATGGCACTCCGCGTGATCGCGTCGCCCAGGCCATCGCCAACGACACCGACATCATCCTGGAAATCGACTGGCAAGGCGCCCTGCAGGTCCGCCACCACTATCCGCAGGCGATCGGCATTTTCATTCTCCCGCCCTCGATCGAGGCGCTGGAGACCCGGCTGAACAAACGCGGCCAGGATGCACCGCAGGTCATCGCCCGCCGCTTGCTGGCAGCCGGGGGCGAAATGGCGCATGCCTCTGACTGCGAATATGTTATTATTAATCAAGAATTTAGCGTAGCGTTACAGCAATTGCGGGACGTCGTTTCGGCGGCTCGCTTGCGCTATGCCGCGCAATCCGTGCGCCATGCCGACCTGTTCATGCAACTCGGCATCCGCAAACCCATCACCAACGCAAGCTGATCAGGAATCTCATGGCCCGCATCACTGTAGAAGACTGCCTCAAGCAGGTCCCCAACCGTTTCGACCTCACCCTGGTGGCCACCTATCGCGCCCGCGAACTGGCCCAGGGTCATGAATCGCACATCCAGAGCCACAACAAGCCCACGGTCACCGCGCTGCGCGAAATCGCCCAGGGCCAGGTCGGCACCGAGATGCTGCGCAAGGTCCCCACCTGATCGACACCCGGGGGCCTCATGGCGTTTTCAGGCTTTCGCGGCGCATCCTCCGGACTGCTGGCGGTTCTGCGCAAAGGCCCCCGACTGCGCCGGCGCACACCGCCCAACGCCACCGCCGCGCTGCCCGTCTCCGCCCCCAGTCCGATCGCATCGCTGGCAGGACTGCAGCAGATCATCGCGGGCTATCTGTCGCCACGCGACATCGAACGGGTCCGCGAGGCCTACCGCTTTGCTGACAATGCCCACCTGGGGCAATTCCGCGAAAGCGGCGAACCTTATATTTCGCACCCGATCGCCGTCACTGAAATCTGCGCCGGCTGGAAACTCGATGCCGACTCGCTGATGGCAGCCTTGTTGCACGACGTGATCGAGGATCAGGGAATATCCAAGCAGGAACTGGCCGAAAAATTCGGCGGCGAAGTCGCCGACATCGTCGACGGCCTGACCAAACTGGAACGCCTGGAATACGCGACAAAGGCCGAACAGCAGGCGGAATCCTTTCGCAAGATGCTGCTGGCGATGGCGCGCGATGTTCGCGTCATCCTGATCAAGATCGCCGACCGGCTGCACAACATGCGGACTCTGGACGCTGTTGCCCCCGAAAAGCGCCGCAGGGTCGCCCGCGAAACTCTCGATATCTACACACCGATTGCCCATCGCCTGGGTCTGAACGCGTTGTTTCGCGAACTGCAGGATCGCTGCTTCAAGGCCATCTACCCAAACCGCTACGACGTCCTGCACAAGGCCATGATGGCGGCGCGCGGGAACCGCCGAGAGGTCATCTCGAAGATCGCCGAGACCGTACGCGCGGCGCTGCCGGCAGCCGGACTGGATGCCGAGGTCAACGGCCGCGAGAAATCCCTGTACGGCATCTATAAAAAGATGGTCGAGCAGAAAAAATCGTTCTCCGACGTGCTCGACATCTACGGTTTCAGAGTGATCGTCCACACCCTGCCGGAATGCTATCTGGCCATGGGGACGCTGCATCAGCTGTACCGTCCGGTCCCGGGCAAATTCAAGGACTACATCGCCATCCCGAAGGTCAACGGCTACCAGTCCCTGCACACGACCCTGATCGGCCCTTACGGCACGCCGATTGAATTCCAGTTCCGCACCCGCGACATGGATCACGTCGCCGAAGAGGGCGTGGCTTCTCACTGGCTCTACAAGGAACAGGGCACTTCGCTCAACGACCTGCAGAAACGGACCCACCAGTGGCTGCAATCGCTGCTGGACATCCAGAGTCAGACAGGGGATTCCGGCGAGTTCCTGGAACACGTCAAGGTCGACCTGTTCCCCGACGCGGTGTATGTGTTCACGCCGCAGGGCAAAATCCTGTCCCTGCCCCGGGGTGCCACCCCGGTGGATTTTGCCTACGCCATCCACACCGACGTGGGCAACCATGCGGTCGCCTGCAAGATCAATGGCGACTTTTCACCCCTGCGCACCGAACTGCACAGCGGGGATGCCGTGGAAATCATGACGTCTTCGGCTTCGCGCCCCAGCGCCCAGTGGCTGAACTACGTGCGCACCGGCCGGGCGCGCTCGGAAATCCGCCACTACTTGCGCACCGAGCGCTACGAAGAATCGATCGCCTTCGGCCGCCGCCTGCTGAACCAGGCCTTCGACCAGTTGGGCATCACCTATCCCAAGGACGACGACCCGCAATGGGATCGCCTGGCCAAAGGCTCGGGCGGCGCCTCGCGCACCGAGATCCTGGCCGACATCGGCTTGGGGAAACGTCTTGCCGCCGTCGTCGCCCGGCGCTTCGCCCCCGAAAATGCCATGCTGGAAACCACTGCCATGGCGGTGGATGAATTCAATTCGGTGACCAGCGCCCCCATCGTCATCCACGGCAACGAGGGCCAGGCGGTCCAGTTGGCGCACTGCTGCGGCCCGCTGCCTGGGGATGCCATCATCGGCGGCATCCGTCTGGGGCACGGCCTGGTGGTCCACATGGCCGACTGCCCCGTGGCGCTGCGTCAGCAGGCCAAGGAACCCGAACGCTGGATTCCCGTCGTCTGGGATGCCAAAACGGCACGCCACCTGACTACCCGCCTGGACATCACGGTCCTGAACGAACGCGGCGTGCTGGGCCGCCTGGCCGCCGAAGTCACCGAAGCCGACTCGAACATCATCCAGCTCACCATGCCCGACGAGGCCGCCGCCACCGCCCTGTTGCACCTGACCGTCCAGGTGGATAGCCGCAAGCACCTCGCTCAGGTCATCCGCGCCATCCGGCACGTCCCCCAAGTCCAAAAAATCGTCCGAGTAAAGGGTTGATTCTGGTCTTTCAATGCACCTCATCATCATGATCACGGCCGGATCCCGACCCACCCGGTGGAGTCGGCAGCCTTGCCTCCGGAAGATGCCAGCCACGGCGTATGGCCATGAAGCGCAGTAAAAAGCAAAGAACCCCGCCGGCCAGTGTCGAAATCACCGGCGAGACGTGCAGCAAATGCCCGCCCACCACGACGGCGCCCCCGGCCAGCGCCGCCAGGGCATAAAGATCCGCTCGCAAGACAACGGGGATTTCCGTGACGAGAATGTCCCGCAACATTCCGCCACCCACCCCCGTCAGCATGCCAAGGATGGCCGCCATGGCAGGATTGATGCCATAGACCAGCGCCTTCTCGGTGCCGGACACGGCGAAGAAAGCCAGACCGATCGCGTCGAACCACAGCATGTGATAACGAAGCCGATCCGTGACCGGATACCAGAGGAACGTGATCAGACCCGCCACAACCGAAACCACCAGATATGTCCAGTTTTCGATCGCCGCCGGCGGCACGGCACCGATCAGCAGATCCCGCGTCATGCCGCCCACATTGCCCGTGACAAACGCGAGAACCAGCATCCCCAGGATATCCAGGCGACGCCTGACGGCGACCATGGCGCCGCTGACGGCGAACACGAACGTACCGCCGAGATCCAGTATCAGGACTATGGCATGGGCGTGGGGGATGGGAGGGATGGGAGGGATGGGAGGCATGGCGGCGCGGTGAATGTCTTTTAGACGGCAGCAGGCCACGCATGCGCAGCCAGACTGACGAGCGGAGTTTCGTTTCCGTATGCGGGATTCTTGTCCATCACTGTCAAGCTCCAGGCAAGGGCTATTAACGACGACATCCAGCAAATCATACGCCGACCGTTTTCACATGCCAGCGTCCGTTTCAATCAATCAACAGGCGCTGGCATCGTATGGCGGTATTTGAATCAGTTCGAGCCGCCTTCCCCGCGCTCGATCAATTTATGGCCCTCGGCCGTGATCTTCACGCCCAGGGTCTTGCGCAGATCGGCCATGACGGCCTTTTCCTCGGCGCCGCCCCAGAGCTGGGACAATTGAGTACCCAGTCCGTCCAGGGCCGGTTTGTCGGTCGTGCCTGCCTTCACCTGATCCACCTGCACGATGGCGTAGGCCTTCGGCAGGGACACACCGCCATAGGCGGGAAGGCTCTGGTGCGGCACGGCAAAGGCCGCGTCCAGCACCACTTTGTTCAGACCGGCCGGATCCAGCCGGCTTAGCGTGACCGGGGCCTGGAAGCCGTCTGAAGAGGACTTCTTCCGCAGCTCGGCGAGGACCTTTTCGCCCTCGGTGACGGCGGCGGCCTGCGCACGTTCGTTTTCCAGTTGGGCGCGGATATGCGCCTGAACCTTGTCCAGCGCAGGGACGTGCGCAGGCGTCACCGCGCCGACCCGCACCACGACCATCGTATCCGGTGAAATCTCGATCACGCCCGAGTTCTGCTTGTCGGTCAGCACCTGGGTGCTGAAGAGCGCCTGGCGCACCCGCGCATCCCCCAGAATGGCGGCATCCTTCGAGGCGGCCGCCGCCTTGGGACCGACTTCGTCGGTGGTGAGCAGACGATCCCTGGCAATGCCCTGGGCCTGGCCGACCTGCAGGCCGAGATCCTTGGCGGCAGGGTCCAGACTGGACGGATTGTCGTAGACCAGGCCGGTCAGTTTTGTGGCCATATCGGCAAAGCGGTCAGCGGCCACCTGGCGGCGAACCTCGGTCTCGACCTTGGCGCGCGCCTGGTCGAAGGTCTCGCCCTTTTCAGGCTGCACTTCATTGGCCATGAAGATATGGTAGCCGTCCGGCCCCTTGACCGGGTCCGAGATCCCGCCCTGCTTCAAGGCGAAGACGGCCTGCTCCATATCCAGCGGCAAGGTGCCGCGCTGGATCCAGCCCAACACCCCCCCCTCGCGCGCGGTCCCGGCATCCTGGGATTCCTTGCGCGCCAGTCCGGCAAACTGAGCGGGCTCGGCTCGCGCCCGACGAGCGATGTCCTGGGCTGTGGCGAGCGCCGCCTTGGCTGCCTCGTCCGACGCCCCGGCAGGCAGTTTCACCAGGATGTGGCTGACGTTGACCCGGGCTGGAATCACATATCGGGCCTTGTTCTGCTCGTAATAGTCCTTCAGCTGCGCCTCGCTGATCGCCGGCACGCTGGCGACCGCTGCCGCCTCGTCGAGCACCAGATAGTCGGCGGACACCTGCTCGGGCAGGCGCAGCGCGTCTTGGTGGGCCTCGTACCAGGCCTTGATGTCATCCGCACTGATGGTGACGCCCTTGCGGTAGTCGTCAGCCTGGAACACCCGCAGGCGCACGATCCGTTCCTCGGTGAGGGCGCGTTTCAGGCTGTCGAGCACCGGCTGCGGCAGCGTCGCAGTATCCCGCACCGGCCCCAGTACCGTATTCAGTGCCAGTTCGGCCCGCTGTCCGGCCTCGAAATCCCGGGGCGTCATGCCGACCGACGCCAACACCTCGTGATAGCGGTCCGAGGAAAACTGCCCATCCACCTGCAGCTGCGGCATAACCGCGATTGCGTGGCGCAATGTATTGTCCGATACGCTGAAATGATCCTGGGTCGCAACCGCGACCTGAACCTTCCGATCGATCAACTGATCCATCAGGGCCTGGCGGGCCTGGGGGTTGTCCAGCAGCGCCGGGTCGAAGCGCCCCTGGCTGCTTTCCTGCATCTGCTGCAGCTGATTGCGCTGCGCCTGCGTGAATTCCTGTTGGGTGACGGTCAACTTGCCGACCTTGGCGACCGCCGGATCGGCCGTCACGACGGAATAGCCGCTGATTCCCAGAAACACGAACGACGGCACCACCAGGATCAGAAGGACCAGCTGCATCAGGCGCTGGTGCGTACGAATGAAATCGAACATGGGCTAAGGTCCCGCTGAGGATGACCGACAGGCAGTCGGGGCGATCCGAAACAAAAAAGGCGAACATTGTCGCCCAGGCTGGCTGACCGAACCGACGGCCGGAAATGCATCGCAGTTTAACACCGTGACGCCAAGGCCGTGCCCCAGCGTCCAGAGGACTCCGATGCCGGGATCCCGCCGCCGGAGGCGACCGCCGCCGCGCACGCGGATCAGCCCGTCCGGCGTCCGGGCAACCCGCTAAAATGGCCAAACTGTATTTTCATTGCCTGACAGCGCCCCCATCATGCCCACTTCCCATACCGCGTGGCCCTGGCCCGCCTACATCGCCCACCGCGGCGGTGGCCGGCTCGCCCCCGAAAACACCCTGGCCGCCATGCGCACTGGCGTGGCCCATGGCTTCCGGATGGCGGAATACGACGTCAAGCTCAGCCAGGACGGGGTCCCTTTCCTGCTGCACGATGACAGCATCGACCGCACGTCGGACGGCCAGGGCCTGGCTGCGCGGCTGGACTGGAAGACACTGGCCGGATCCGATTTCGGCAGCTGGCACGGCCCGGATTTTGCCGGCGAACCCGCTCCAACCCTGCTGTCGATCGCCCGCTACACCCTGGCGCGCGGCATGCACAGCAATATCGAAATCAAGCCGTCAACCGGCCACGAAACCCAGACCGGCACGGCCGTCGCTCAGGCCGCCGCCAGCCTGTGGGCCCAGGCCGCTCTACCGCCGCTGCTGTCCTCGTTTTCGGAGACCTCGCTGGAGGCCGCCCGTACTGCCGTCCCCGATCTGCCCCGCGCACTGCTCATCGAAGGGCCGGTGCCCGCCGACTGGCGCGCCCGGCAGATCGGGCTGGGCTGCATCGGGCTGAATATCGATACCCGGCACGCCGATGAAGCCGTCGTGCGCGACATCCTGGATCAGGGCGCGACCCTGGCGGTCTGGACCGTCAACGACCCGGACCGCGCGCGCGAGCTGCTGGCATGGGGCTGCCATGCCGTGTTCACCGATGCGCTGGACCTGGTCCGGCCACAAACAACCGGCCAAGACCGGTAAACTGACCCGATGTTTAGCTACCGACACGCATTCCACGCCGGCAACCACGCCGACGTGCTAAAGCACGCGATCCTGGTGCAGGTCCTGGATTATTTCAACCATAAGGATACGCCTTACTGGGTCATCGACACGCATGCCGGCGCCGGCCTGTATGCGCTGGACGGCGACTGGGCGGGCCAGAGCGGCGAGGTCACCGAAGGGCTGGACCGCCTGCTGGGTGCACCGCAGCCGCCGGAACTGGTGGCACGATATCTGCGCGCCATCCAGGATTTCAACCCCGATGGCGTGGCCAACCGTTATCCCGGCTCGCCCTGCCTGGCGCTGCATGCCATGCGCCCCCAGGACCGCTTGCGGCTGTTCGAACTGCACCCGACCGAGGGCCAGGTTCTGGAAGACACCCTCAGGCACGAAGTCCGTGCCTCGCGCAGCCAGGTCGCTGTGGCCCGCGAGGACGGCTTTGCAGGCCTGAAGCGCCTGCTGCCGCCGCCTCCGCGGCGTGGACTCATCCTGATCGATCCGTCATACGAAGACAAACAGGACTACCGCCACGTGTTGCAGGCGCTGCGCGACGGCCTGCAGCGCTTTGCCCAGGGCTGTTTCGTCATCTGGTATCCGCTGGTGCAACGCACCCAGGCACACGAAATGGTTCGTGCCCTGGAACGGCTGCCCGTGGATTGGTTGAATGCATCCCTGACGGTGTGCAAGCCGTCAGCCGACGGCGTGGGCCTGCATGGCAGCGGCATGTTCATCGTGAATCCGCCCTGGACGCTGGAAGCCGAGCTGCGCACCGCCCTGCCCTGGCTGCGCACCGTGCTGGCGCAAGATGATCATGCGCGCTTCAGTCTGGACACGAGCGCGGCGCGAGCCGCGGCTGCCGAAGGCCCGCACGAGGCCATCCCACACCAGGTGGTCACCCGCGAGCCGGCTGATCCGGGTCCCCGGCAGCGTCCGGTACGGAACGTTCAGAAGCGCTCTCCCTCGCGCAAATAACGCCATTGCCCAACCGGCAGATCGCCCAGCACGACCTGCCCCATACGCACCCGCTTCAGGCCGACGACCTTCAGGCCGACCTGCTCACACATACGGCGGATCTGCCGTTTGCGGCCTTCGCGCAGGATGAAGTGCAGTTGGTCGTCGTTCTGCCAGTTGACCTGGGCGGGGCGCAGCGCCTGCCCATCGAGGGTCAGGCCGTGATTCAACAGCGCCAGGCCGCCCGCCGACAGGCGCCCGGTCACCCGCACCAGATATTCCTTCTCGATCGACGAGTCGTCGCCGATCAGCTGGCGGGCGATCCGGCCGTCTTGGGTCAGCACCAGCAGGCCCTGCGAGTCGATGTCCAGACGGCCGGCGGGTGCCAGCCCCCGCACATGGGACGGATCAAAGGCGCGCCTGCTCTGCCCCGCATGAAACAGCGTGTCGGCGCGGATCAGGGACGCGGCCAGGCGGTATCCCTGATCGGACTGATGCGAGACATAACCGACGGGCTTGTTCAGGATGATGGTGACCTTGTCGGTCTGGCGACGGGCAGCCTGGCGCTCGAGGGTGATACGGGCCGACGGCAGTGCCTTCGTGCCGAGCTCGCTCACAACCCGGCCATCGACCCGGACCCAGCCTCGCTCGATGTAGGCGTCGGCCTCGCGACGGGAGCACAGGCCGCGTTGGGCCATCAATTTCGAAATTCGGACAGGTTCCATGATGGTGCTCATTGTAGCGTGAGCCCCATGGCCGCATCCGTACCACCCGCCATCGTATCGCCCCCATGAGCCCGCCTATCGGAACCCACACCGCGGGCGTGATGGAATTGGACGCCGGCGGGCCGGCCTGACGCTACAAGGCCTCGACGCCGGTTTCCCCGGTCCGGATCCGGATGGACTGTTCGACCGGCGTGACGAAGATCTTGCCGTCGCCGATCTTGCCGGTGCGGGCCGCGCGGATGATGGCCTCGATGGTGCCATCGACCTGATCGGCCGCCACCACCACGTCGATACGGATTTTGGGCAGGAAATCGACCACGTATTCGGCCCCGCGATACAGTTCCGTATGGCCCTTCTGACGGCCGAAGCCCTTGACCTCGGCCACGGTCAGGCCATTGACCCCCAGTTCGGACAGGGCCTCGCGCACCTCGTCGAGCTTGAAGGGTTTGACGATGGCTGTGATCTGCTTCATGTCGGGTTGCGCCATGATCTCGGGGTTCCGCTGAAAAGCCTTTAATATAGCGCAGGTCACGCCTCACTCTATAATCCAGACATCATGTCCGATACTCCGTCCACACATAATCAGTTCGACAACAAATCCCAGGCCTGGTCGGCCCGCTTCTCTGAACCGGTCTCCGAACTGGTCAAGCGCTACACGGCATCCGTCGGCTTCGACCAGCGCCTGGCCACCTTCGACATCCAGGGTTCCCTGGCGCACGCCGACATGCTGGCGGCCGTCGGCGTCATCGGCACCACCGATCTGGCCGACATTCAGCGCGGCATGGCGCAGATCCTCCAGGAAATCCGCGACGGCCAGTTCACCTGGTCGCTGGACCTGGAAGACGTCCATCTGAACATCGAAAAGCGCCTCGTGGAACTGATCGGCGACGCGGGCAAACGCCTGCACACCGGCCGTTCGCGCAACGACCAGGTGGCCACCGACATCCGCCTGTGGCTGCGTCACGAAATCGATCTGGCGACCGAACTGCTGGGCCAGTTGCGCAGCCGCCTGGCCACACTGGCCCTGGCACACGCCGACACCATCCTGCCGGGGTTCACCCACCTGCAGGTGGCCCAACCCGTCACCTTCGGCCACCACCTGCTGGCTTACGCCGAAATGTTCGGCCGCGACGCCGAGCGTCTGGCCGACTGCCGCCGCCGTACCAACCGCCTGCCGCTTGGCGCCGCCGCGTTGGCGGGAACCAGCTATCCCATCGACCGTGAACGCGTTGCCCACACACTGGGTTTCGACGAGGTCTGCCGCAATTCCCTGGACGCTGTCTCCGACCGGGATTTCGCCATCGAATTCTGCGCCGCAGCCGCGCTGATCATGACGCACATTTCGCGTTTGTCCGAAGAACTGGTTCTGTGGATGAGCCCGCGCGTGGGTTTCATCGACCTGGCCGACCGCTTCTGCACCGGCAGTTCCATCATGCCGCAGAAGAAAAACCCGGACGTGCCCGAACTGGCGCGCGGCAAGACCGGCCGTGTGCACGGCCATCTGGTTGCCCTGCTGACGTTGATGAAGGGCCAGCCGCTGGCCTACAACAAGGACAACCAGGAAGACAAGGAAGGCCTGTTCGACACCGCCGACACCATCCGCGACACGCTCACCATTTTCGTGGACATGATCGGCGGGATCCGCGTCAAACCCGACGCCATGCGGGCGGCCGCACTGCAGGGTTATGCCACAGCGACGGATCTGGCCGACTATCTGGTCAAGCGCGGCGTGCCGTTTCGCGATGCCCACGAAACCGTGGCGCTGGCGGTGCGCTCGTGTGAACAGCGCGGCTGCGATCTGACGGATCTGTCGCTCGACGAGCTGCGCGGCTTCCACGCGTCGATCGATGACGATGTGTACCAGGTGCTGACGCTGGAAGGCTCGGTGGCCGCCCGCAAGCATATCGGCGGCACGGCCCCCGAACGGGTCCGCATCGAGGCACAGCGGATCCTGGACGCAGACGGGCGGGCCTAGTCCCCCGGCATTCCCCCGCCGCCGTTTTCCGGCGGCGCCGCAGGCGCGCCGCGCGGTCCGCCAGCGGCGCCGGCCAGGCGCGCGAATACATGCCCCGAAGGCGCCTGATACACCCGCAGCGACAGCTCCGGCAGGATGGCCAGCAGATGGTCGAACAAGTCGCCCTGGACCCGTTCGTAATCGGCCCAGGCCGTCAGGCGCGAAAAGCAATAGACCTCCACGGGGATTCCCTGGCTGTCCGGCTCGAGCATGCGCACGATCATGGTCATGTCCTGGCGGATGTCCGGATTCTGCTGCAGATAGGCCAGTGCATAGGCCCGGAAAGTACCCAAGTTGGTCAAGCGGCGCCGGTTGGCCGGAATCTCGGCGGCCTCCTGGAGGGCCTGGTTGGCATCCTCCAGGGCCGATTGCTTGGCCGCCAGATAGTCGCCCAGCAAACGGTAGCGGCGCAGCGCCAGGATTTCGGTATCGTCCAGGAACCGGACCGATTCCGCATCGATGCGCAACGTGCGCTTGATGCGCCGCCCACCCGATTCGAACATCTGACGCCAGTTGCGGTAACTCTCGGAGAAGAGCTTGTAGGTGGGGATCGTGGTGACGGTCTTGTCCCAGTTCTGCACCTTGACGGTGTGCAGGGCCATATCGATCACGAAACCATCGGCGCCCGCCTGGGGCATCTCGATCCAGTCGCCGATACGCAGCATGTCGTTGGTGTTCATCTGCGTGCTGGCTACCAGCGAGAGCAGCGTATCCTTGAATACCAGCAGCAGCACGGCGGACAAGGCGCCCAGACCGGAAATCATCAGCAGGGGCGACTGATCCAGCAAGACGGACACCACCAGCACCAGGCACAGCGCCCAGACGGCCAGCTGCGCGATTTCAAGATACCCCTTGATGGGGCGTCCCCGGCCCTGCTGCACCCGCAGCATGTTGACGTCCTGCCAGGCGCTCAGCAGCCGGGTCAAGGCCAGAAACACATAGATCAGGGCGACCGCCTGGATCAGCCGCCCCAGAGAGGATTCGAGCGTGCTGCCGATGGAGAGCAGCCGGATGTTGGCGGCGATCAGCAACAGGGACACGGCGTGGCCCAGGTGGCGATAGACGCTGCGGCGCGCCACCGCCTGGCTCCAGTCGTCCCGCCCCAGGACCCGCAAGGCGCGCCCCAGGGCCAGCGCCAGTCCGCGCGAAGCCAGCAGGCCCGCCAGCCACACCACACCCGCCAGCACCAGCACACCCACCAGGGCCTGGGCCCAGGCACCCTGGGGTACCCAGGGCAGGACCCAGGCATCCAGCCAGATTTCCAATGGAGTCCTTGCGGTGTTCAGCGTGGGCGTCATGGCGTGCTCGATCCGGGCACTTTCTTTAGGGTTCAAAAACCGCGATCGATTCCACGTGCGCCGTGTGCGGGAACATATTGACTGCGCCCACGGCCTTCAGCGTCCATCCGCCCACATGGCACAGCATCCCGGCATCGCGCGCCAGGGTGGCGGGATTACAGGACACGTACACGATCCGGCGCGGGCGTTCTTCCGGTGCCAGGGCGGCCAGCGCCTGGGCCAGGGCCAGCGCGCCTTCGCGCGGTGGGTCGATCAGCATGCGGTCGAAATGCCCCAGGCCACGAAGCCACGCGACATCGACTTCGAACAGGTTCAGCTCGGTGAACGTCGTTCGTTCGCCCAGCCCCTGACGGGCCGCGTCTTCACGCGCCCGGGCGACCAGGGTTGCGCTGCCTTCGATGCCGACGACCTCGCGGGCCTGGGTCGCCAGCGGCAGGCTGAAATTGCCCAGGCCGCAGAATAGGTCGGCCACCCGGTCCTGCGGTTGCACGCCCAGCAGGCTTAGGGCGCGTGCAATCAGCGTCTGGTTGATGTAGGGATTGACCTGGGTGAAATCGGCGGGCCGGTAGTGCATGCGCAGGCCGTAGGCCGGCAACGCATAGGCCAGGGCGTCCGCCTGGGCCGGATCAAGCGGATGCGCGGTTTCCGGGCCCTTGGGCTGCAGCCACCAGACGATGCGGTGGGCTTCGCCAAATTCACGCAGCCGCTCGATATCGGCTGAAGACAGCGGCTCGAGGTGGCGCAAGCAGAGCACGGTTGCCTGGTCGCCCACGGCCACCTCGATCTGCGGCATGCGGTCGGGGTGCGACAGGCCGGCGATCAGGCTGCGCAGCGGCATCAACAAGGCGGACACGTGCGGGGGCAACACCCGGCATTCCCGGATGTCGGCGACATAGCTGCTGGCCCGTTCACGGAATCCCACCAGGACCCCGCCCTTTTTCGGGACGAGCCGCACCGACAGACGGGCCCGATGGCGATAGCCCCAGGTCGGCCCCTGCAGAGCCGGCAAGATCTGAAGCGGTCTGACCTTGCCGATATGGGCCAGGGCGTCTTCCAGGGCGCGCTGCTTGGTCGCCACCTGGGCGGCCGGTTCCAGATGCTGCATGGCGCAACCGCCGCACACGCCGAAATGCGGACAAGGCGGCTGGGTTCGCTGGGACGAGGGTCTCAGGACCTGTTCGACGCGGGCCTTGTCGAAGGAAGGCTTACGCCGCGTGACGCGGGCGATGACCCGTTCACCGGGCAAGGCCCCCTCGACGAAAACCACCTTGCCGTCATGGTGGGCGATACCCTGCCCTTCCAGATCCAGCGATTCGATTTCCAGGGGGTACAGAATGGGTTCAGCAGGCATGATTCCAGGCGGAAAGGAATTCTTTCCAGTGCGGCGCATCGAGCGCCGTCAGGGTGTTGCGCACCAGATCCAGTTCGGCGGCATATGAAGCGGCGTCCAGGTCGCCCTTGATCAGGCGATAACGGCAGTACACCAGCCACGTGTTGACCACGTCGGTCTCGCAGTAATTGCGCACGTGATCGCGGTCCCCGGCATGCCAGGCCTGCCAGACCTGGCCGCCGTCCATGTCGAGCTTTCCGGGAAAGCCGCAAAGCTTTGCCAGCTGATCCAGCGGCGCGTTGGCACGACCGTTGAATTTCGCCAGCACATCCATCAGATCGACATGGCGGGTGTGGTAGCGATTCAGGTAGTTGTTGAAGCGGAAGTCGCGATCGTCTTCGCCGGTATCCCAATAGCGCGGCGCCGCAACCCCGTGGATCAGGCTGCGGTAGTGCAGCACGGGCAGGTCGAACCCCGAACCGTTCCAGCTGACCAGCGTGGGCGTGTAATGCCCAATGGTCTTGAAGAACCCCGACAGCAAGGTGGCTTCCGTGTCGTCGGCCTGGCCGATGGTGCGTACGCGAAACCCCTGGTCGTCACGAAACGCGCACCCGATCACCGCCACCTGCTGCAGGTGCAGCGGCAGGAAATCGTTGCCGTGCGTTTCGCGGCGAGCCGCCAGGGCGGCTTCGATCAGTTCGGCATCAGGCAGATCGGCCCACTGCGGATTCAGGCGCCGCAAGCCTGCGGCGTCCGGAATCGTTTCCAGGTCGAAGACCAGGGTCGGGATCATCGGGACGGCAAATAGGACAAGGGATTGACCGGCGTGCCCCGGCGGCGGACTTCGAAATGCAACCGCGGCGAGGTCGAGTCGGTCTGGCCCATGGTGGCGATCTTGGCGCCCTTTTTCACGGTTTCCCCGGTCTTCACGAGCAAGGTTTGATTGTGCGCATAGGCGGTGATGAACCCGTTGCTGTGGCCCAACAGGATCAGGTTGCCCAAGCCACGCACCCCGTTGCCCGCATACATGACCTTGCCGCCGGCGGCGGCCATGATCGGCGTGCCGACCGGGCCTTCGATGTCGATGCCCTTGGTGTTGGCGTTGAAGCCCTGGATGATCTTGCCATCGGCGGGCCAGCCCCAGGAAATGAGGGTGGCGTCGCTGGCGCGGGATGCCGATGCTTCGACGGGGGCCGCGGCTTCGGCTGTGCCGCCAGAAGCGCCTGACGAGGAGGAGGCGCCATTACCCGCCGGCTTGGTCGGCACCGGTGTTGCCACCGCTGTCGAATGATTCGCGGGCTGCTGCGTGCCGGAATCCAGCCTCAGAACCTGACCGATCGACAGCTGGGTTGGATTGCTGATGTTGTTCAGCTGCGCCAGCCGCGAGACTTCCATCCCGTGAGCCTGGGCGATCTTGTAGAGCGTGTCTCCCGCGCGCACCACATAGGTGCCACGAGCGGCCTGACTGCCCGCGCTGGCTGCAGCCGACGCACTCGACTGATCGGACACTGGCGCACGTTGCGAGCGCGAAGCACAGCCCGACAGGACGGCGGCCGACAAGAGGACAGCCCAGAGCAGAATGCGCCCGGTGCTTGGCGGTTGGGTGAACGGAGCATCTGTCACCAGCGTCCCATCGAGCATATGGTTCTCCTACTTAAGTCTGCGTGCCAGGACGCAGCGGTACGAATCGGACATCTTCGAGTTCGACCCGGTGCCAGGATGACGGACCAGTCCGCTCGAAGAGGATGAGTCTTTGGTGCGTCGCGCCTTCGGGGGCGATCAGACGCGCCCCGATAGCCAGCTGATGCAGCAAGACTTCAGGGATTTTAACGCCCGCGGCCGCCACGACAATGCCGTCGAAGGGCGCACGATGTTCCAGGCCCTGCATGCCGTCGCCGAAAGACAGGCGCACGCGCCCCCGGGCGCGTCCCTGCGACAGGTTGAGCCGCGCCTGGTCGTAGAGGCCGCGGATCCGCTCAACGGCATAGACCTCGGGCACGAACTGAGCCAGCACCGCAGCCTGATAGCCGCAGCCCGCACCGATCTCCAGCACCCGTTCGGGCGCCCGGCCTTCGCACATCACCGACACCATATAGGCGACTACCCAAGGCTGGGAAATCGTCTGCCCATAGCCGATCGGCAACGCAGCGTCTTCATAGGCGCGGCTGGCAAGTCCCTGGTCCACGAATTCGTGTCGCGAGACCGCCTGCATCGCCGCCAGAACCCGGTCATCGACGATCCCCTGCTCCCGCAGGCGCCGGACCATCTGAGTGCGCAGGCGGTCGGAATTCAACCCCAGATTGGTCGGCATCTGGCCTGCCTGGGGCAAAGGCGACGCAGGGGCGCCGAAGGCGCGCGGCCCCAGAATGCGCGTGTTGCTGTTGGCCACCGAAAAGCCAGGACCAAGCCCGGAACCGCGCACAGGGCTGCGCGAAATCCGCGGAGTCTTGTCCAGGGGATGGCGGGACTTGCTCATCGAGCTTCCATCCAGCGGGCAACCGTCTGGGTTTGAGCGTGATCGGTCAGATCCAGGCGCAGCGGCGTCATGGAGACGGCTTGCGCCTCGATTGCGCCGAAATCGGTGTCTGCCCCGCCGTCCAGCGCCCTGCCGACCGGACCGATCCAGTACACCGATTCCCCGTAAGGAGTCGTACTACGGATGACGGGCTCGGAGGGGTGCCGGCGCCCCAGGCGTGTCGCCCGGAAGCCTTTCAGATCGCGGTAGGGAACCGGTGGAATGTTCACGTTGAGAAGCAGAGGAGACTGCCAGGGATGATCGCGGAACCGCTCGACCAGTTCGCGGGCCACCTGAGTCGCGGTGTCCAGATGCTGCCATTCGCGCTGCACCAGGGAAAAGGCCAAAGACGGCACCCCGAACAGATAACCCTCGGATGCGGCAGCGACGGTTCCCGAGTAGAGGGTGTCCTCGCCCAGATTGGCGCCATTGTTGATCCCGGACACCAGCAGGTCAGGGCGGAAATCCAGCAGGCCCGTGAGGGCGACGTGCACGCAATCCGACGGCGTGCCATTGACGAAATAAAAACCGTTGGCCGCCTGGCGCACCGACAGCGGCCGGCGCAGCGTCAAGGAATTCGATGCGCCGCTGCAGTTGGTCTCGGGCGCGACGACAGTCAGATCGCCCAACGGGCGCAGGACCGCCACCAGCGCCTCGATGCCCGCCGCGTTATAGCCGTCGTCATTGGTGACCAGAATGCGCATGCCCTTCCCTACTTGTCTGAAACCGGATGGTGCGAATTGTACTCGGGGATATCCCCCAAAATAGTGACGGCACGGCACGACGGCTTTAGAATGGCCGCCATTCCCGCTTTCGGCGATCTCAAATCATTTCACACGCCATGTCTCAACTGTTTCTTCCCGGGGGCGTCGTCCTCAGCCTGCTGGTCGGCTACCTGATCGGTTCGGTCTCGTTCGCCGTGGTCGTCAGCCGGATCATGGGGCTGCGCGACCCGCGCAGCTTCGGCTCCGGCAACCCCGGTGCAACCAACGTACTGCGCGGCGGCAACAAACTGGCCGCCCTGCTGACGCTGCTGGGCGACGCCGCCAAGGGCTGGCTGGCAGTCGTACTGGCCGCCTGGGGGATCAACCAGGGCATCCTGCCGGATGCCGCCCTGCCGCTGGCGGGTCTGGGGGCGTTCCTGGGCCACCTGTATCCCCTGTTTCTGCATTTTCGAGGCGGCAAAGGCGTGGCCACCGCACTAGGCGTGCTGCTGGCACTGCAGCCGTGGCTGGCACTGGCCACCGCGCTGACATGGCTGATCGTGGCCGTCGTCACCCGGTATTCATCATTGGCCGCCATCCTCGCCGCCGTGTTCGCGCCGTTCTACTATATTTTGGGCGGCGACGTCGCCTGGCCCACCGATGGGCTGACGACGTCGGTTATCGTGGCCATCAGCGTTCTGTTGTTGTCGCGCCACCACGAAAACATCGCGCGCCTGCTGGCTGGCAAGGAAAGCCGGATCGGATCGAAAAAGAAGTAATCAGGCGACGCAGACGTCCCGCAGATCCCAGCGCGGCCGTACGGAAAACGCGGCATCGTGCAGCGCTGGCAAGTCCACCAGGCCCGCCCGCACCCGCTGTACAGCCGCCCAGGCGATCATCGCGCCGTTGTCGGTGCACAGATGCAGCGGCGGAAAATACACGCGCCCGCCCAGGCCCGGCATGGCCGCCCGAAGCTGCTGGCGCAAGTGGCTGTTGGCCCCGACGCCCCCCGCCACGACCAGGGTTTTCAGTCCCGTTTGACGCAGAGCGCGCAAGGATTTCGCCGCCAGCACGTCGACGATGGCCGCCTCTGTCGAGGCCGCCAGATCCGCCCGGGCAGCCAGGTCGGATTCCCGCCCTTCCGCCTGCAGGGCGCGCATGCGGGTCAGCACGGCCGTCTTCAGACCGCTGAAACTGAAATCCAGATCCCCGCTATGCAACATGGGGCGCGGCAAGGCGCAGGCCTGAGGATTCCCCTGCTGGGCCAGACGAGATAATTCAGGCCCTCCCGGGTAACCCAGCCCCAGGAGCTTCGCGCTCTTGTCGAAGGCCTCGCCCGCAGCATCATCCAGGGTCTCGCCAAGCAGGGTGTACCGGCCCACGCCGTCGACCCGCATCAGCTGTGTATGCCCCCCCGACACCAGCAGGGCAACAAAGGGAAAGGACGGGACCTCGTCGGCCAGGAGCGGCGACAGCAGATGGCCTTCCAGGTGATGGATGGGAATGGCCGGCAGGTCCCGCGCCCAGGCGAAGGCCCGGGCAAAGCCCGCGCCCACCAGCAGGGCGCCAGCCAGGCCAGGCCCGGCGGTATACGCCACCGCGTCCAGGTCCTGCGGCCGCACGCCGGCCTCGTCGAGCACCTGCCGCGTCAGCGGCACGATACGCCGGATGTGGTCGCGCGACGCCAGTTCAGGCACCACACCACCGTAGTCGCGATGCATCGCAATCTGACTATGCAGCGCGTGCGCCAGCAAGCCGCGTTCGGTGCAGGCAACGGCGACCCCGGTCTCGTCGCAGGAGCTTTCAAATCCGATGATCAGCATAGCCATACAGTGTAACGCTGTTCACAAAAGGGTTTTGGGGGCCTTAGAATACTCACGTTACATAACATGCAATCAAAAACAACGGCTTCCACCTCTGGGGACGAAACCATGCTCGAACGGCTTTTCAAGCTCACGGAACACAACACCAATGCCCGCACGGAATTACTGGCCGGCATTACCACCTTCCTGACGATGTCCTACATCGTCTTCGTGAACCCCGACATCCTGTCAGGCACCGGCATGGACAAAGGCTCGGTCTTCGTCGCAACCTGCCTGGCGGCGGCCCTGGGGTCGCTCATCATGGCGTTGGTGGCCAACTGGCCGATCGGCATGGCACCCGGCATGGGTCTGAATGCCTTTTTCGCCTTCACCGTGGTCGCGCAGATGGGCTACACCTGGCAGCAGGCGCTGGGGGCCGTCTTCATTTCCGGAGTGATCTTCGTCATCCTGACCGTCACGGGCGCGCGGGAATGGCTGGTGGCGGGGATTCCATCGTCTCTGCGGGCGGCCATCGCCGCCGGGATCGGCCTGTTCCTGGGCATCATCGCCCTGAAAACAGCCGGCATCGTCGTAGCCAATCCGGCCACCATGGTCGGCCTGGGCAATCTGACCCACATCACGACACTGTTTGCCATCCTGGGCTTCTTCATCATTGCGGCTCTGGGGGCGCTGCAGGTGCGGGGGGCCATCCTGATCGGCATCCTGGCCATCACCTTCCTGTCCATCGTGACCGGGCAAACCCAGTATCAGGGCATCTTTTCGGCGCCCCCCAGTCTCGAACCCACCTTCTTCAAACTGGACATCGCCGGTGTGCTCAACACCGGGTTCTTCCACATCATCCTCGTGTTCGTGCTGGTCGAGGTCTTCGACGCCACCGGCACCATGATCGGGATCGCTACCCGCGCAGGCCTGGTCAAGCCCAACGATCCAGGCCGCCTGGGCCGCGCCCTGCTGTCCGACAGCTGCGCCATCGTCGCCGGTTCTTTCCTGGGTACCAGCAGCACCACCGCCTACATCGAAAGCGCCTCGGGCGTACAGGCCGGCGGCCGTACGGGCCTGACCGCGCTGGTCATCGCCGTATTGTTCCTGCTGGCACTGTTCCTGTCGCCGCTGGCCGGCATCGTGCCCGCCTATGCCACGGCGCCCGCCCTACTGTACGTCGCCTGCCTGATGCTGCGCGAACTGGTCGACGTGAAATGGGATGACATCACAGAATCCGTCCCGGCAGCCATCACCGCCGTGGCCATGCCCCTGACCTATTCGATCGCCAACGGCCTGGCCTTCGGCTTCATCAGCTACGTGGTGATCAAGTCCCTGTCCGGCCGCTTCCGCGACATCCACCCGGCCACGCTGCTGGTCGCCATCCTGTTCGTCGTCAAATACGCTCTGTTCCCGGGATGAGATAGGACAGGAAGGGTCCCTGCGGACCCTTCCATGTCGATCGAATTGTGGTACTTGCAAGCAAGGTAAACTGACCCCATCTGTTGCCCATCAGGACGGATGACCGCCATTCGCCCATCAATCGACCGGAGTCCCCATGAGCATCATCGAACTCACCCAGGAAACCTTCCAGGAAGCCACCAAGGCCGAAAAGCCGCTGATCATCGACCTGTGGGCGCCCTGGTGCGGCCCGTGCCGCCAATTTGCACCGACCTTCGAAGCTGCTGCCGAAAAGCACCCTGACGTCACCTTCGCCAAAATCAATACCGAAGAACAGCAGGAACTGGCGGCGGCGCTGCGCATCCGCTCCATCCCGACCCTGATGGTGTTCCGGGAAAACGTGCTGCTGTTTCAGCAGGCAGGCGCGCTGGCGGCCTCGCAGCTGGAAGAACTTGTCACCCAGGTAAAGTCGGTGGACATGGCCCAGGTCCATGCCCAGATCGCGGAACAGGAAAAATCGTCATCCACGACGCACTGACCAATCCCCCCGCCCCCGTGTCTGATCGGCGTGCAGCGCACGGAGGGCGGCCTCGTCTTCCTTCACCACCCGCAAGTCCCACACCACCCCATCCGTGTCGAATCGTGAAGACTCGATCCGGGCGCCTGCCGCCAGCAGGCGGGCCTGGACACGGTCGATGTCCGAATACGGACAAGAACAGCACACCCGGTATTCCTCGCGCAGGACAATCTTGTCAGCCACTCGCAGGCACTCGGCGGCCGTGCCGCCATAGGCGCGCGCAAGGCCGCCAGTGCCTAGCTTGATGCCACCGAACCAGCGGATCACCAGGACGGCCACGCGGTCGCAATCCTGTGACTCAATGGCCTGCAGGATCGGCCGGCCCGCGGTGCCGCCGGGCTCGCCGTCATCATTGAAGCGGTACTGATCACCCAGCCGCCAGGCCCAACAGTTGTGCGTTGCCTGCGGATCCCGATGCGTGTCCAGAAATGCCTGCGCCGCCTGCGCCGAATCGATGGGCGCGGCCAGGGCCACGAAGCGGCTCTTGCGAATATCCGCTTCGTGGCGGGCCGGGCCTGTCAGCGCCTGAGGCACGACAGGCCGACCCGGCGGGACCTCGTCCCGCAGCCACCGGAGCCTGATCGCAGCATCACCGGCTCCGGGAATCAGGCTTCGATGCCCTGCGAGGCCAGATATTCCTCGTAGGTGCCCGGGTAGTCGTTCAAGCGGCCATCCGGCAGGATTTCGATGACCCGGGTGGCCACGCCCGAGACGAACTGGCGATCGTGCGACACGAACACCAGGGTGCCCTGGTATTGTTCCAGCGCGTACTGCAAGGATTCGATGGATTCCATGTCCAGGTGGTTGGTCGGCTCATCCATCAGCATGACGTTGTGCCGGCCCAGCATCAGGCGCCCGAAGCTCATGCGGTTCTTTTCGCCGCCCGACAGCACCCGCACCGCCTTGGTGATCTCGTCGCCGGAAAACAGCAGACGCCCCAGCACCGAGCGGATCGATTGGTCCTCGTCGCCCGGTTGGCGATAGTCGGTCATCCAGTCGAAGAGGTCGCGATCCGAATCGAACTGATCCGAGACGTCCTGCGCCATGTAGCCGATGTCGGCGTTTTCCGACCAGCGCACGTGCCCGTCATCGGGCGACAGATTGCCGGCCAGCAGGCGCAGCAGCGTGGTCTTCCCCACCCCGTTGGCGCCGATGATGGCGACCTTCTGGCCAGCCTCGATCATGGTGGAAAGCCCCTGGATGATCGGCCGGTCGTAGGCTTTGGACAGGTCCTCGATGTGAGCCGCCTGACGGTGCAGGACCTTGTTGACCTCGAAGCGGATGTAGGGGTTCTGGCGCGACGAGGGCTTGACCTGGACGGTTTCGGATTTGATGCGGTCGATCTGCTTCAGGCGCGAGGTGGCCTGGCGGGATTTCGATTTGTTGGCGGCAAAGCGGCGCACGAAGTCCTGCAACTCGCTGACGCGTTCCTTGGCCCGGGCGTTGGCAGCCACCTGGCGCTCGCGCGCCTGGGTGGAGGCCAGCATGTAGTCATCGTAGTTGCCCGGATACACGCGCAGTTCGCCGTAATCCAGGTCCGCCATATGGGTGCAGACCTGGTTCAGGAAGTGGCGGTCGTGGCTGATGATGATCATGGTGCTGTCGTAGCCGTTAAGCACGGTTTCCAGCCAGCGGATCGTATTGATGTCCAGATTGTTGGTCGGCTCGTCCAGCAGCAGCACGTCGGGGTTGGAGAACAGGGCCTGCGCCAGCAGGACGCGCAATTTCCAACCTGGAGCGATCTCGCGCATGGCCAGCTGATGCTGCTCGACCGGGATTTCCAGCCCCAGCAGCAATTCGCCGGCGCGAGCTTCGGCAGTATATCCGCCGTATTCGGCGAATTTGCCTTCCAGTTCGGCCGCGCGCATGTAATCGTCTTCCGTGGCCTCCAGATCGGCGTAGATGGCATCGCGATCGGTCATGGCCTGCCACATTTCCACGTGCCCCATCATGACAACATCCAGCACCCGCTGGTCTTCGAACGCAAACTGGTCCTGGCGCAACTTGCCCAGGCGTACGCCCGGATCGAGCGCCACATTGCCTGATGAAGCTTCCAGGTCCCCACCGATGATCTTCATCAGGGTGGATTTGCCCGATCCGTTGGCGCCGATCAGGCCATAGCGGTTGCCATCGCCGAATTTGACGCTGACGTTCTCGAACAGGGGTTTGCTGCCGAACTGGATGGTGAGATTATTGGTGGAGATCACGGTGGCTGGATTTGGAAAAAATGATGTCAAAACAACCCGTTAGTTTAACAGGTGTGGAAACAGGCCAGACCACAGCGCCCGGATCAACCAAAACGTCAGTGCGAATGTTCCTGCAGCACCAGATGCGCCATGCCGTCCTCGGTCGCGATGCCCACCTGAGCCCCGACCGGCAGCGTCGCCTTCACGCGGACGTGACCGTACGGCAGACCCGTGATGACGGGAACCTTCACCGTTGCGCGCAGCCAGCGTACCACCGAGGCCAGATCGTAGCCGTTGTCGTGCGGCGCCAGCCGGTAATCGGTGAAATGCCCCAGAACGATCGCATGCTGCTTTTCCAGCACGCCGGCATGCCACAGCTGGGTCAGCATGCGTTCGACGCGGAAGGGATGTTCCGCGATGTCCTCCAGGAACAAGATACCGCCTTGGATATCAGGCAGGTACGGTGTGCCGACCAGCGACGCCACCATGGCCAGATTGCCACCCCACAGAACGCCGCGCGCATCCACGGAATCCGCATCGGCGGATTCGAAGCTGAGGATCTCCAGCTCGCCCGACAGGGTTTCCTGGAACAGCGCCTGGGTCAGGTCATCGACTTTCTTGCCGCCAAAATCGTAGAGAGCCGTGGGGCCTGCAAGACTGACGGCGCCCGTACGCGCCAGCAGGGCCAGGTTGAATGCGGTGAAATCGCTCTGGCCGATGAAGGTCTTGCCGCTGTCGGCGACGGCCTGCCAGTCGATGAAAGGCAGCAGGCGGCTCAGGCCATAGCCGCCGCGCGTCGCCATGACCACAGGATGCTTCTGCTTCAAGGCACGCTGGATGCTCGCCAGACGCTGCTTGTCGGTGCCGGCAAACCGCTCGTGCACGGCTCGGGCTGTGCGATCGACGGTGACCCGATAGCCCATCGCCTTCAGTCGCTCGACCGACAAATCGAGTGCCGCCGGATCCGGCACGGCGCCCGAGGGCGAGATCAGGTAGATACCCGAAGGGGCTTCGTGCTGATGCACGTGACCGTCGTCATCCTGGCAAACCCAGTGGGTATGCTCCGCGTTCTTTCCGGAGGAAGCCGCAACGGCTGTGGATTGGTTTTTCTTCATGTGCAGTGAATCCTGATGAATATAAGCCTGGGGCGAAGGGGCGGCACCAAGCCCCGGCAAAGAACCGGACAGATCCAGGCCTCCCGTCATTGCCGAGGACGGTCCCGGTAGCGGCTGGCGCGCCGCCACGCGCCGCGCGCGAAAGAACGCACGCAGTAGCGCGCCGCCCTCCTCCGCGCGGATGCCGCCGCGCACCGTGGCGTGGTGGTTCAATCGCGTCTGGCCGCTGAGATCCACCACGCCGCCGCAGGCGCCGGTCTTGGGGTCGGGGGCGCCGTAGACGATTTCGGTCAGGCGGGCATGGAACATGGCGCCCAGACACATAGCGCAGGGTTCCAGCGTGACATACAGGCGCGCGCCGGTCAGGCGGTAATTGTCCAGCAGCCGGGCGGCGGCGCGCAAGGCAACGATCTCGGCATGCGCGGTAGGGTCCCGGTCCAGGATCGTGCGATTGTGCCCGGTGGCAAGCACGCACCCGCGCGCATCCAGTACTACCGCCCCGACAGGGACCTCGTCGAGGCTGGCAGCCAGCCGGGCCTGTTCCAGTGCGAGCGCCATGGCCTGATCATCGTCCAGTGCCCCTTCGCCTCCGGTCGCATGACGGTGCCCCGCCAGCGGATGAGCAACGGAAGCCTGGTCGACGGATCGATCCGATGCGATCGCAGTGATTGCGGATTTCCTAGCCACCGTAAGTCCGCGTCTTGAGGATGATCTTCGAGGCCAGGCTTTCCACGGCGGCCTCGAGCAAGGGATAGAGTTCGGCGGCATCATCAAAGCGCGCCTGATTCAGGTTCGAGACCCGGCCATCCTCGATGAAGCCCCAGGCCCGGCTGCGCTTTTCCTTGTGGCGCGCATCCCAGACCCCGAAAGCGACGCCGCCCGACCGGCGGATCAGGGAGAAACAGGGGATGTCGGTATAGCCGTCGCCCACAAAGATCATCTGTTCGAACGGCACCCTCAGCTTGTCGGCGGCCACCTTGCGGTTGACCTCGAAGGGCTTGTTGCGGGATTCGGGGCCGATGATGCCCTTCTGGATATGGAACAGATACCGGGTCTTGTCGGTGAAGCTGACCACGCGCCGGGGGAAATCGATCGCGCCGGTCGCATCGTAATGAAATTCCGAAGCCCAGATGTCGGAGAACTGCTCGGCGATCGGAGTGCCTCGCAGGACGTCACCGATCCCGCTGGAGATCAGATAGAACTCCAGCTGGACGGTCGGATGCGCCTGGCGCAAGCTGGCCCGCAACCGATCGAAAAGCGTATCCACCCCATCATGCAGCGGCAGGCGGCGCCCCCAGTCCTGGAGGCGTTCCCGGGTAATGCGGCCATACCCGCCGGAACGCGAGAGTTCCAGCATGTGATACAGGTAGGCTGGCACCGGATCCCAGTCTTCATGATCCAGCAGAGGTCCGACCTGATCGCGCCAGAATGCGTCCGGATCCACGCCGATCTCCTGCAGAAACCCGGAGGTGCTGTCTGGCGCGAGTGTATCGTCGAAATCGAAGACCAGTGCGATGACATCAGCCATGCGTGCTATCCATTCTGTGTTCGTCCAGGCGCGCCAGGGATTCCAGCGCGCCGGGCAAGGCGCCGGGCAGATCCTCCGCCAGCAGGCCCCAGCCCAGGCGATCGGCCGCCAGACCATGCAGCCAGACTGCGGCGCAGGCGGCCTCAAAGACCGGCATGCCGCCCGCCAGCAGACCGGCGATGCAGCCCGCCAGCACGTCCCCCGCCCCGGCGGTGGCCAGTGTCGGCGGCGCATTGTCATTGATGACGCAGCGCCCATCCGGCGCCGCGATCACGGTATCCGCGCCTTTCAGGACGATCACCGCACCGCTGCGTTGGGCCGCAGCCCGTGCACGCCGCAGTTTATCGCCATCCAGGCTGAACAGGCGGGCAAATTCGCCCTCGTGCGGTGTCAGCACGCACTGCGCATGCAGCCTGTCCAGCAGCGTATCGGGCCGGTCGCCAAAGGCGCTGAGCGCATCGGCATCCAGCACGCAAGGCCGCCCGCTGGCCAGCAAGTCCAGCACCTGACGCTGCGCGACCGGAGAACGGCCCAACCCGGGGCCGATCAGCAAGACGTTGCGGCGCGCATCGGTCAGGGCGTCAGCCAGCCCCCCATCGTTGGGCAGGGATTCGACCATGACGGACGTCAGTGCGCCCGCCTGGATCGCCCAGGCGGAGGGTGGCACGGCCAGCGTCACCAATCCGGCCCCGATGCGGGCCGCCGCCAGACAGGCCAGGCGACTGGCTCCCAGCATGACACCCCCACCGACCACCAGGACGTGTCCACGCCGATATTTGTGGTCACCGGTGCGCGGCCAGGGAAAGAGCGACTGCCACAGGTCCGGATCATTGATCCAGGTCTGCGACGCGATCGGCCCCAGCACCGAGGCCGGGATTCCGATGTCGGCGCACCGTAGTTCGCCGCACAGCAGGCGCCCCGGCAGCAGCAGGTGCCCGGGCTTGCGGCGAAAGAAGGTGACCGTCAGATCGGCCTGGATCGCCGCCCCTGGGCTCTGGCCGGTCGCACCGTCCAGCCCCGTAGGCACATCGATGGCGCAGACCGGTACACCGGTCGCATTGATGGCCTGGATCAGCGCTTGCAGCGCACCTGCCGGCGCGCGGCTGAGGCCCGCTCCCAGCAGGCCATCAATGATCAGCGCCGCCCCCTGCGGGGATTTCGCGTCGGCGGTCTCGATGGGACCACCCCATTCCTGCGCCGCACGGGCGGCGTCGCAACGCAGATCGGCGCGATTCCCCCACAGTGCCACACGCACGGACCAGCCGGCCGCACGCAGCAGATGGGCAACGATAAACCCATCACCGCCGTTATTGCCCGGACCGCACAGAATGACGGTTGGCCTTGGTGACCAGCGCTCGCGGATGGCACGCGCGACGGCGGCGCCTGCTGCCGCCATGAGTCGCACACCGGTCACTCCCGAGGCGATCGCCGCCCGGTCGGCCCGGGCCATCTGCGCCGGGTCGAGCAGCACGTGCGCATCGCAGGGCGCCTCGGATAGCGGATTCATTCCGCCTCGGCCGCTCGCTGACGCAGCTCGAACTTCTGGATCTTGCCCGTCGACGTTTTCGGCAGCTCGCCGAAAATGACGCGGCGCGGGACCTTGAAGCCCGCCAGATGCGCCTTGCAATGCGCGATGATGTCCTCGGCCGTCACCTGCGAATCGGCCTTGAGTTCGATGAAGGCGCAGGGTGTTTCGCCCCAGCGCTCGTCGGGCCGCGCCACGACGGCAGCGGCCAACACCGCCGGATGGCGATACAGTACGTCCTCGACCTCGATCGAAGAGATGTTTTCACCGCCGGAAATGATGATGTCCTTCGATCGGTCCTTGATCTTGATATAACCGTCCGGATCCATGACGGCCAGATCGCCGCTATGGAACCAGCCGCCCGCGAAGGCTTCCTGGGTGGCTTGGGGGTTCTTCAGATAGCCCTTCATGCAGATGTTCCCCTGGAACATGATCTCGCCCATGGTTTGTCCGTCGGCCGGAACCGGCTGCATGGACGCCGGGTCGAGCACCGCTGCGGATTTCTCCAGGTGATACCGCACCCCCTGGCGTGCGTTCAGGCGCGCCCGCTCGCCGATGTCCAGCGCGTCCCAGGCGGCATGTTTGGCGCAGACCGTGGCGGGTCCGTAAACCTCGGTCAGGCCATAGACGTGAGTCAGGTCAACGCCAATGGATTCCATGCCTTCGATGATCGACGCCGGCGGGGCGGCGCCTGCGACCATGGCACTGATGCCGGCCGGAATCCGCTCGCGCACCGCCTGCGGCGCGTTGACCAGCATGCTCTGCACGATCGGTGCGCCGCAGTAGTGCGTGACGCCGTGTTCCACCATGAGATCGATCATGGCACCGGCGTCCACCCGTCGCAGGCACACATTGACGCCGGCGCGCGCCGCGACGGTCCAGGGAAAGCACCAGCCATTGCAATGGAACATGGGCAGCGTCCACAGATAGACCGCGTGCTTGGGCATGTCCCATTCCAGGATGTTGGAGACGGCATTGATGGCGGCGCCCCGGTGATGATAGACGACGCCCTTCGGGTTGCCGGTGGTGCCGCTGGTGTAGTTCAGGGAAATCGCATCCCATTCGGACTGCGGCATGACCCAGGCAAAGTCAGGATCACCCTGCGCCAGCAGGGCCTCGTAGTCCAGTGTGCCGATGGCTTCGCCGGGGCCGTCGTACAGAGGGTCATTCACGTCCACGACCAGGATCGGCTCGGCCCGCGTGCGCAGTGCCAGGGCTTCGCGCATGACCCGGGAAAACTCGCGGTCGACGATCACGACGCGGGCTTCACCGTGGTCCAGCATGAAGGCCAGCGTGGCGGCATCCAGCCGGGTGTTCAGGGTGTTCAGCACGGCGCCGCTCATGGGGATGCCGAAATGCGCCTCGACCATCGCCGGGGTGTTGGGCAGCATCACGGCCACCGTATCACCCCGGCCGATCCCACGGGTAGTCAGTGCACTGGCCAGACGCCGGCAGCGTTGGTACAGATCCGCCCAACTGAAACGGATGGCCGCATCGCCCAAACCATGCGCCACCGCCAGGCGGTACGGATAGACATCGGCGGCCCGCTCGAGATAGAGCAAGGGCGTCAACGGTGCGAAATTGGCGGACGTCTGGGGCAGATCCTGATCGTACATCGAGGTCATGGTGTCTCCTTCTGAACTGAAATCCATTTTAGCGGCGCGGGACTGAACTGCGCCCTGCGCTGGCGCAAACCCGTCAGGGGTTCCAGACGCCACCCGCCCTCCGGGTGGGATGCAGGACGGCATGCCGCAGGACCGCGTCACCGCCCGGCAGCACCAACGCCAGGGACCGGCGGGCACGGGTGACACCGGTATAGAGCAGTTCCCGCGTCACCAACGGCCCTGGCACGTCGGGCAGCACCAGCACGACCTGGTCGAATTCCGAACCCTGGGACTTGTGTACGGTCAGCGCATACACGGTCTCGATGGCTGGCAGGCGCGCCGGAGACACCCAGCGCACTGCCCCCTGGGCCGCGCCCGCGAAAGCCACGCGCAGTGTCCAGCCATCGGCCCGCCCCGGATCGGGCACGGGTAGCGCCACACCGATGTCGCCGTTGGCCAGGCCCAGGACGGGCAGATTGCGCCGCACCAGGACAGGCCTTCCCGCATACCAGGCGTTGGGTCCGGCCAGCACGAGACCGGCCGCCCGCAGACGGGATTCGATCCGCTGATTGAGACCCTGCACACCCCAAGGCCCTTCGCGCACCGCGCACAGCACCTGAAAACGGGTCTGTTGTGCCAGGATCGACAGGGCCCAGGCATCCCAGCGACTCATCGGCGCCTCGCGCGGCGGGCGTTGGTTTTTGATCAGGGTAAACAGCGCCGGGTATCCGGTCGTGCCAAGAACGCCGGACTCGGTCAGCCAGTCCTCTCGCTCGCCGACAGCGGCGAGGCCCACCTCTGCGCTGAAGCCAGCCACGTCAGCAGGATGGCTGGCTGCCGAACCGGCATGCCGGATGCAACGCAGATCGGCCGGCGGTTTGTCGAGGAGTTCTCGCACGGTTGGCATCCGCCCGCGATTGACGGCCGTGGCAAACTGCCCGATGCCGCTGTCGGGTCCGAAACGCATGCTGCGGCGCAACATCACCACTGCCTGATCCAGTTCCGTACCCGCGTCATCCGGCCAGTGGGCGAGGCCGGCCTCCACACCGCTGAGCGCGGGGTCCCGCGCCGCAGCCCGCAGATCCTGTCCGGACAGGGCGGCCAGCTGCTCGCAGGTGCGCATCCAGTAATGCCCACCCTCGGCCCGGGCGCATAGTTCGCCCAGCACCGCGCCGGCTTCGACGGAAGCCAGTTGGTCCTTGTCCCCCAGCAGGATCAGGCGCGCATCGGCTGGCAGGGCCGCCAGCACCGCATCCATCATCTCGATGTCCATCATCGACGCTTCGTCGATCACCAGCACGTCCAGATCCAGGGGCCTGCCCGCGTCATGGGCCAGGCGACGCGTCCCTGGCCGGCTGCCCAGCAGGCGATGCAGCGTGACGACCTGGGAAGGCACACAGGCCAGCGCCGCCCGCAAAGCATCGTCCCCGGTGTCGGCCAGTTCCCGCAGTTTGCCGGCGATGGATTCGTTGAGCCGCGCGGCCGCCTTGCCGGTGGGCGCCGCGAGCCGGATGCGCAGCCCTTGCGCCCGCCCTCGTGCAAGGGCCAGCCCCTGCAGCACCGCCAGCAGGCGCACCACGGTGGTCGTCTTGCCCGTCCCCGGCCCGCCGGTGACGATGCTGAAGCGCCGCAGCAGCGCCACGGCGCAGGCCAGCTTTTGCCAGTCCAGCATATCCGACGGCGCCGGAAACAGACGATCCAGCCAGTCCCGCGCCTGTCGCGGATCCGCCGCATCCTCGGACGGCCCGGACAGGCGCATCGCGATGGTCTGGCGGATCCGCAGGCCGGCGCGCCAGTACCGGGCAAGATACAGGCGGGTTCCGTGCAGCACGAGCGGCTCGTCGCCAGACCCGTCACCGACGAACGGCGCCCGTGCCAGCGCGGCCAGGCAGTCCGCCAGGTCGGGTGGCAGCCAGCGAGGCCGCACGATGCCGCCCGCGTCGCTGCCTGTCATGCTGGAGACCGTCGTGTCGCGGCTGGCATCCTGGGCCGGGTACCATGGCTGGATGTCCAGGCAGGAATGCCCCTGCGCGAGCTGCGCGCTGCACAGCATCGCCAGACGCAATGCCGGTTCGCCGGCCTGCGGCGCCTGATCCGCCAGCAGCCTGGCAAAGGCGACATCCAGATCCCGCGAGGTCTCTTCGTCGGAATACCGCAGCCAGTCAGGCCACCGCGTCGTGGCGGACACGCCGTATGTTTGATCGGATTCAGTCATGGGCCGCGGCCTCCTGGCCGGCAAACAAGGCATCCAGATCCTCGATCAGGGACGGCGGCGGACGCAGGGACAGGAGGCCTTGGCCGGGTGCCATCCGCCCCCGCAGAAACAGATAGATCGCCCCGCCCATATCCCGTTCGTAATCGTAATCCGGCAGCCGGGTTCGCAACTGCCGGTGCAGCGCCAGGACGTACATGACCAGTTGCACGTCATAGCGCGCCGCACACATGGCCGCCTGCAACGCCGAAGGGCGATAGTCCGACAGCCGCGCACCCAGATCGTTGGACTTGTAGTCGATCAGGTAATAGCGCCCGTCGTCGCCCTGCAAGCACAGATCGATGAAACCCTTGAACAGGCCGTTGAGCCTGTCTTCGGCCAGCGCGGGACGGGGGGCCGCATCGAACGTGGCCTGTGTAATCAACTGATCCAGCCGCGTCACCCACACCTGCTCCACCGGCAGCCAGAACTCCATTTCGGGCAAGCTGGCCCGCAGGCGATCCAGCCGCAGCACCGGGCCGCCCGGCACCCGGGGGGTCCAGGCGGTCTGGACGAAATCCAGCAGCCAGGCGTGCAGCGTATCGATGTGAGCTTCCCAGCCACGCACGGCACAGCGACGGGCGATCAGGTCGCGCGCACCGTCCAGATGGCGGAAGCGCCGCTGTGCGGCCCATTCGAGCAGGCCATGCAGGAAGGTACCCGTCTCGCTACCCCGGGGAAGTCCGGACAGGGCGCCCGAAAGACCGTCCGAAGCGGCGAGGGGAACATCCGGTTCCGGTGGCCACCCCGCCACATCCACCACCCGGCGCCCCTCACGCAACACGTCTTCGGACGCCGTCTCGGGAGACGCATCCCGAGAGCCGGCGGCCCCGATCTGGGCGTCTGTCGGATGCAGGGCGGAATAGCTGGCCACCCACCAGGGATGGCGCACCGCTGGCACAGCCAGCAGTCGGGCGGGCCCCAGGTCCGCGGTATCGTCCGAAATATCCTCCTGCCTTGCGATCGAACCGGCCGCATCGGCCGGCTGCGAAGTGTCCCAGGCAAACTCGTCCGGATGGGCGGCGACCCGATCACTCCAGGCCAGACGCAGGTCTTCTCCCAGGACATGGCCAATGCCGCTGACACGATCTTTCCCCGGCACCGCCAGCGCCAGCCAGACGGCATGCCGGGCGCGGGTCAGCGCGACATAGAGCTTGCGGGTCTCCTCGCCCAGCTGTTCCTGCAGCAACTGGCGGCGTTGCGCATCGGTGGCCTGCATGATCCACTGGCGCTCGCCATCCACCGTCAGCAGGTGGGGGCGATCCTGCAGCCGAGCGGCGCGGCCCCGGCAGATGAAGGGCAGGAACACCAGAGGATATTCGAGCCCCTTGGACTTGTGGATGGTGATGACCCGTACCAGATTCTCGTCGCTTTCCAGACGCAGGCGGCGCGCATCCTCCGCATCGGCGTCATCATCCGGTGTGGCGCACTGGCGCGCCAGATGGTGCAGGACAGCTTGCTCGCCATCGAGCTGAGCGCTCGCCTGCTGCAACAGTTCGGCCAAATGCAGGCAGTCGGTGAGCAGGCGTTCGCCATCCGGGCCTTGGGCCAGCAGACGGGCGGGGACCTCGAAATCGTGCAACAGCTGGCGCAGCATCGGCAGGACGCCCCGCTGCCGCCAGCGTTGATGATATGACTGGAAGCGTTCGACCTGCCCGTCCCAGGCCCATTCGTCGTCCCCCAGCATCGCCAGCCGGGCGACGTCCAGCCCCAGCAAAGGGGTCGCCAGCGCAGCGCGGATGGCCTGCTCGTCCTCGGGATGTACACAGGCGGCCAGAATGAAGACCAGCTCCTGGGCCACGGCCGACGCATAGACTGACCGCCGATCCGAGAGATAGACGCTGCGCACCCCCTGCCGGCTCAGGGCCTCGCGGATTTGCCGGGCCTCATCTTTGCCGTTGACCAGAATCGCCATGTCGGCGGGCTGTACCGCGGCCAGCCCGCAATCCGAGCGGAACCCGGCCCGCCCCCAATGCCCCAGTTCCAGCAGATCGGCCACCTGACGGGCGCACCATTCGGCCGCCTGCGCGCAATAGGCATCGACCGTCAGGGTTCCGTCGGGTGGGTCCACATCGATCCAGCGAGCCGTCATGGCCGACGGCGCCTGCCCGTCGATCTCCCAGGACTCGGCACGGCCACGCGCCTGCACGGGATGGAAAGCGATGGTTTCATCCGCCAGCCCGGTGGGGAATACGGCGGGTGCCTCGTGGCGGTCGAAACAATGGTTGACCGCCTGCACCAGCGCCGTCGATGAGCGGTGATTCCGGTTCAGGGTCTGGACCCGGCCGTCGCAGGCACGCGCCGCCTGCAGGTAGGTGTGCACATCGGCGCCACGAAAACCGTAGATCGCCTGCTTCGGGTCCCCGATGAAGATCAGGGCCGTCTCCGGGGCCGGATCCGCCACGTCGTAGATACGGTCGAAGATCCGGTACTGGACCGGATCCGTATCCTGGAATTCGTCGATCAGCACGACGGGAAACTGTTCGCGCAGCGTCCGGATGAGGGGCTCTCCTCGCATCCCCCGCAAGGCGGCATCCAGCCCGGTCAGCAAACCGTCGAACCCCATGGCGGCCTTGCGCGCCAGCAGTTGCCGCAGGCGGGCCGCCATCCAGGCCAGCGCATGCCGCTGGACGGGCAGGCGCACGGCGGGCAGACTGTCCAGATCCGCCTGCAGCCGCGACAGAGCCCGGCTGGCCGCTGGCGGTTCAGGGGCCGGGCCGGCACCTTTCCAGCGCTCGTCCAGTCCCTGGGGCGCAAGCGCCTTCCAGGCGGTGGAACTCAACGCCGGCTTCTCCAGATCAGGGCTGGCTGCCCAGTCGCGCAGCGCCTGCAGCCAGCCACCACGGTGATCCGCCCGGATGCTCACCTGGTTTCCCTGGGCATCCAGCCAGGCCTGCAGTTCGTCCACGGCCTGCGGCCAGGGCGCCTTCAGGGCCAGCAGCTGCGCCCGACGCTCGGCCGAGGCCGCGGACCAGACCTGTTCGAGATCATCCTCGCCCATATCCGGCAACCCTTCACGAGTCAGCAACCGCGACAGGGACTGGTCCAGGGCATCCGGTCCCGGCCAGATCCCCAGGACGTCATCGAGTGCGGCGGCGGGCAGGCGTGCCACGCAGGCGCGCCAGTAGTCCCAGGCCACCTGGCGCTGGGATTCCCGCAGATCGGTGAGCAGTTCCTGCTCAAACAGACTGGCGCTATCGAAGGCATGTTCCTTCAGCACCCTGGCGCACCAGGCGTGGATCGTGGAAATCGAGGCTTCGTCCATGGACTGGGCCGCCAGATCCAGCACCCGCGCGCAGGCCGGCCAGCGCTCGGCGGGATGGGCTGCCCGTAAATCCTGCAGGAACGGATCGGGCAAGGGCTCGGGCGCATCCTGGCCGATGGCTGCGGAGAACCCCACAGCGGCCTCGGACAGACGGCTGCGGATGCGATCCCGCAGTTCCTGCGCGGCCGCGTCGGTGAAGGTCAGCACCAGGATCTGGGAGGGCAGGCGCGGCGGCTGGCCTCCGTGGCCGAGGACGAGCCGCACATAGAGCGCCGCGATCGTCCAGGTTTTTCCAGTCCCGGCACTGGCCTCGATCAGATGGCTGCCTCGCAGCTCGAACCGCAACGGATCGACTTGGGGGATGAAATCGGGTGTGATCATGCTGTCGGCCGGCATCAGGAGGCCTCCCGGGCGGCGCGCTTTTTGGTGTCCGCCGGCAGGGCGGTGGACAAGTCGCCGTACAAGATCCGCGCCCAGCGAAAGAAACCGTCCCCCTGGCACAAACAATCGAAATCAGGATAGCCACGCCGCAGATACAGGTCGCGTTCCACGGTCTGTTCATAGGATTGCCGGGCGGCCTGGCAGGCGGGGCTATCGGGATCGGTCGCCGCGCCGGCGCGCAGCCAGGCATTGGCCGCGCCGATCTCGACGGGCAAGGCGGCACGCATGCCCTGCCGCCAGGCATCCCACAGCGTCGCCCAGATCCGCAAGGCATCCCCCATGTCCAGCGGCGCCAGGACCATCGTACCCTTGGGGCTGATGACCTGCGTCGTCAGAGACCGGCCATGCACATGCGCCGCCACGTGCTCCAGCCACGCCGGCACCAGGGGCTTGAAGCGATATCGCTTGTCCTTGTCGATCAGGCCGCTGGCGAGCAGATGGATGCGGCACCATGCGCCATCGGCATTCCGGCGCCAGCCGGAGAGCGCATCATCGAAGCCCGCCATCCCATCCTGGCCATCCGGGACGGAGCTCGTCATGCGCAGCGTCTCGGCCACGACGATCGGCCATCGGGCGCAGGCTTCCGCGTATTCGTCCAGGGGCGGCTGCACGGCATCGCGCAGTTCCCGGGCGGCCCGCTCGCCCAACGGGCCGCTGACCAGCGCACCCCGGCGCAGCATCTGCCGCAAGCGCGCGTCGACGAGGTCGCCGGTGTCCAACCCCTGAGGCAGGTTCCCGGGATCGGCCTGAACGACCTCGTCCAGCAGTTCCTGGCACAACTGCCAGCGCGTCAGGCCGCTCTGGGCAAAGGGCTCGTCTTCGGACAGATCCGCATCCGCCACATCGAAACCGACCTGCAGGCGCTGCCGGAAGAACATCTGGACCGGGTGCCGCAGGAAACCTCTGAGCAGGCCTAGATGCAAGACGGTTTCCAGCACCAGCGGCGGCAGCGGATCCGCGTCCGCGGCTGGCTGCCTGACCTGCCCCAGGCCCGATCGCGCCGCGCGCCACTCGGCCGCATACGTGAACAGGCGCGAATCGCCGGGTTCGGATGGCAGAGGAAAGTAGCGTCGGCTGAAAGGCTGCAGCGGATGCTGGCAAGTCAGCGCCGCCGACACGGTGCCGGCCGCATCGGCCAGGCGCCATCCGCGGTCCAGGTGTTCGCACAGTTGCGCCACCAGGACCGATGGCGGTTGCTGCGCATTGTCCTGGATGCTGTGGCCGACCCAGGAAACATAGAACTGGTCGCGCGCCGAGAGCAGGGCCTCCAGGAAGAGATAGCGGTCGTCCTCCCGGCGCGAGCGGTCGCCCGAGCGGGGATGGGTGGCCATCAGATCCATGTCCGACGGCGCGCGCACCCGGGGGAAGGCCCCGTCGTGCATGCCCAGCAGACAGACGCGACGAAAGGGGATCGCCCGCATCGGCATCAGGGTCGCGAAGGTGACGGCGCCCGCGAAGAACCGCTGCGACAGCCCCCCATGATCCAGTTGCGCCAGACAATGCTCGGCGGCAATCGCGGATGGCAAGGCTTCTGCCAGACCCGCGGCATCGCAAGCCTGCAGCCAGTCCTGCAGGCTCTGACGAAACCGGGTCAGCGTCTGGGCATCCGCATCGGTCTGGGGGCGAAAGAAATCGTCCAGCAGGGCCTGAAAATACCCCACCCACTGCCGGGGAGCGGCCGGCTCGTTCAGCAAGCGCCAATAGCGATCCACCGTATCCAGCAGATGCGCCAGCGCCCCCAGGGCGGCGGCCTGCAGGCCGCCGGGTTCGTCGTAGGGTTCGATGCCCTGCCAGGCCGGCGCGTCCGGCCCGGTGGCGTAGCCCAGCAACATACGCTGCAGCCCGAACCGCCAGGTATGCGCATGGGCGGCCTGTTCGGTCTGGTCCAGATCGAAGGCCGCTCGATGCCCGGCATGCAGGCCCCACCGCACCTGTGCGTCGCGCGCCCAGGTCTGGAGCAGCGGCAGGTCTTCGGCCGCGATGCCAAAGCGCGCCCGTAGCGCCGGCACGTCCAGCCATTCCAGGAGTTCGGCAAGCCCCAGGCGCAGGCGCGGCAATGTCAGCAACTGCTCGAGCACGATGACCAGCGGGTCGGCATGCCGTTGGCTACGGTCAGCCAGGGCATACGGGATGTGGCGCCTATCGCGCGGCCCGTACAGGCCGAATACCGCCTGGATGTGCGGCGCGTAGATTTCGATGTCGGGCACCATGACGATCACGTCGCGCGGCTGCAGCGAAGGGTCGGCCTCGAAGGCGGCCAGCAACTGATCCTGCAGGATCTCGACCTCGCGCTGGACGCTGTGGGCGACCAGGAAGCGGATCGAGGCGTCCTGCCCGAGATCCACCGCCGGCCAGAGATCCCGCGTCTCGGACAGGGGGCGCAAGTCGCGGATATCGTCCTGCAGCTGTTCCAGCAGGGTGTCGCCCGGCAGGTCCTGGAAGGCGTCGATACGCCGGTGCAGGGCATCGAAATGCGGTACCCAGCGGCTACGCTGGGCCGGGTCGTCGAAATCGTCCAGCATGCCGATGTAGTCGCGGCCCTGGCGCCCCCAGGATGCCAACAGTGGGTGCGTCTGCTGATGCAGCGCTGTGTCGTCCAGCACATCGGCCATGCCGGGGCGGCGCGCCTGGCGCCGGAAGCGCGCGCGCAGCAGATCCCGGTCCCCCTGGATGTCGGCCCAGTAATGCGCGCAGGGATTGTGCACGCAAACCAGAATCTGCACCCAGCGCGACAGCGAGGCCAGCGCCTCGAAGGTCTGGCGCGGCATGGCGGAAATGCCGAACACCAGGATGCGGCGCGGCAGACCCGCCGGCCGGACCTGCATGCCCGGATCCAGCACCCTGGTCATGAAGGCTTCGTGGATCGCCGCGCGGCCGACCGGCGCGGCCCCCCCTCCCAGGTCGTCGAGCAAGGCGCGCCACAGGTGTGCCTGCCAGGCCTGGGTATCTGGCAGTTCCCGCACAGGCCCCCGGCCATCGCTCAGCACGGCCTCGCCCTGGGACCAGGCCTGCAGCCAGTCGGCGCGATAGACCTGGTACTGATCGAACAAATCCGCCAGCCGGCAGGCCAGCTGGTAGCGCTTGCGCACGTCGGCATCATCGGCCAGAAATCGCTGCAGGACGGCATAGTCCGGCCGGTCGAGCAGATCAGGCAGCAGGCGCATCAGGCGCCAGACCAGGGCGTTCTTGTCCAGCGGGGAGTCCTCGGGCACGGCATCGGCCCCCAGGACACTGCGATACGCCTGCCACATGAAGCGCGACGGCAGCAGGAAATCCAGCGCGGCGGCGATGCCGCCATTCAAGTCCTGCGCCAACGCCAAGCGCAGCCACTGGGCGATACCGTTGCTGTGCACCAGCAGGGACTCGTTTTCCAGCGGTGCCAGCGGGTCGTGGCCCATCCAGGCGACCAGAACCTCGCGCAGCTGCTCGGCGCGATTGCCATGCACCAGCACCAGTCCCGGCGTCAGTTCCGACCCTTCTTCGCGCATCCGCCCTTCCCCGTTTTCAAAGCAGCATGACAAAAGGCATTTTACAATCCCCTTACGTCGCATCACCCGAGACTGTCCATGAGCGCTGTTCCCCCGATCCGTCCGGCTTATCAGACCGCATCGTCCCAGGCGGAAATCCAGGCCAACCTGGCCGACATCCGGCACCGCATCCAGGCGGCCTGCGCGCGGGCCGACCGCGATCCGTCGACAGTACGTCTGCTGCCCGTCAGCAAAACCGTTGACGAGTCCCGCATCCGGATGGCCTACGCCGCCGGCTGTCGGCTGCTGGGGGAAAACAAGGTCCAGGAAGCCTACGGCAAATGGGAAACCATGGCCGACCTGACAGATCTGCACTGGGCCATCATCGGTCACCTGCAGACCAACAAGGCCAAATTCGTCGCCCGCTTCGCGCAGGAATTCCAGGCGCTGGACAATCTCCGGGTGGCCGAGGCGCTGGACCGGCGGCTACAAGAAGAAGGTCGCAGCCTGGATGTCCTCGTCCAGGTGAACACGTCGGGCGAGGACAGCAAATTCGGGCTGGCGCCCGACCAGGTGCTGGATTTCGCGCGCGCCCTGCCCGCCTACGGCGCGCTGCGCGTGCGCGGCCTGATGACGCTGGCCCTGTTTTCCTCGGACGAAAATCACGTCAGGCCCTGCTTCGTGCTGCTCAGGTCCCTGCGGGATCAGCTGCGCCAGGAAGCCCCCCAGGGAGACGCCTTCGCCGAACTGTCCATGGGCATGTCGGGGGACTTCGAATGGGCCATCGAGGAAGGCGCCACCACCGTGCGCGTTGGCCAGGCGATTTTCGGATCGCGCACCCTGCCCGACAGCTATTACTGGCCAGAGGGCACCGCCGGGAAGCCCTGAAGAACGATCTAACAAGATCCACGTTTTCTTCACAATGGTTCCATTTTTACGCCGCAGTCGACGCTTAACCTGTCTTCATTGCCGCACCACCGGGGTGCGGTCGAATCAGAAGGACAGACACCATGACTTTCACGCCGATCCGCACGCTCTCCGCCCTGGCGCTGGCCGCCACCATCGTCGCCGCCCCGCTGGCCGCCACAGCGGCCTCCGGTCCGCAGGGACAGTGGGGGGAACACGCATCGCAGAAGGCTGGTCACGACAATGACCACCATGGCGACCGTTGGATGCGCGGCCTGGATCTGACCCAGGCGCAACAGGATCAGATCTTCAAGATCCGTCACGACCAGGAACAGGCCGTCTACGACCAGAAAAAGGCCCTGAAGGAAGCCGCCGGCAATCTGCGCGAACTGACCCAGGCCGACAGTTTCGATCAGGCCAAGGCCAAGCAAGCCGCCGACACACTGGGTCAGGCCCAGGGTCAGCTGGCCCTGCTGCGCGCCCAGACCATGGCCCAGGTTCGCGCCGTCCTGACACCCGAACAGCGGCAGAAGCTGGCTGAACGGCACGAACAGCGTGGACTCAAGGGCAACATGAAAGGCCCGATGAAACCCTGATCGCCCATCACTTGATGGCGATGCCATCAGACCCTTTTTCACTTCAAACCCACCGCCTGAACCGCCCGCCAGAGCCGTTCAGGCGGTGGCGTCTCGATCCCGAGCCAGACAACCACATCCACGCTCCTGATGAGCCGGCGCGCTCACCGTGCAAACAACGTGCCCACCGACTGGAAATGCCGCCGGTAATAGGGACTGTCGAGCGAATCGATACGTACCTGGCCCCCGGTGGATGGCGCGTTGATGAAGCGGCCATCGCCCAGATAGATGCCCATGTGTGAATTGGGCTGATTCAGGGTATCGAAGAACACCAGGTCCCCCGGCTGCAGGGCCCTGCGGGACACTGGTCGGCTCAGACGCGCGATGTCATCGGTATTGTGCGGCAGCGCCGTGTGCGTGGCCGTCGCGAACACATACTTCACCAGCCCGCTGCAATCGAATCCCCGCACGGGGCGGGCGCTGCCGTAGCGGTACTGCGTATCCAGCAGGCTGAGCGCCGTCATCACCACCTCCGTGCGCTGCGCGGGGTCGATCGGCTGGATCCTGGCCTCGGTCCGCCGCGACCCTGACGGGCCCGCGCACGCGGCCAGCAGCACGCACAAGCCGCCAACGAGCGCATTGCGCAAGACAGCCCAGGTCCGAAAACGGGCGCCAAAGCTGGCGTCAATTAGCTTAATAACTAAAATAACCATGCTTATACTGTCGAGATATATTCAATTCAATCAACATCCGGGGAGACGAATGAAGCGGAACAGAACACCAACGCGCGGCCTCCGATGGGGACCATTGCTGGCAGGGTGCCTGACTTTGTTGGCGTTGTCCACCGCACAGGCCGACGCGCTGCTGGATCAGGGCAAGCAGATCTACACCCAGGGCGTGTCTGGCACCCCCGCCTGTGTCACCTGTCATGGCGCACGGGGCGAAGGCTCGGCCGCCGCCAATTTCCCCTACCTGGCCGGCCAGGGTGGCGCCTATCTGGAGGAACAACTGAAGGCTCTGGCCGATGGCAGCCGCCAGAACCCGATCATGAAACCCATCGCCTCCGCGTTGTCCGAACCCCAGCGTCACGCGGTTGCCACCTATGCAGCGTCCCTGCCCCGCCCCTGGAACGCGGCACAATTGGCGGCCAAGGCCCAGACCTACCCCGACGGCAAGGACACCGGCGCCTGGCTGGCCAACCGGGGCGACTGGTCGAAGCAGGTGCCAGCCTGTACCCAGTGCCACGCGGCCGGCGGCATCGGGGTCGGCAGCCAGTTTCCGGCCATTGCCGGCCTGAGCAAGACCTACATCATCGAACAGTTCAATCTGTGGCGCCATGACCAGCGGCCCGCCGGGCCCGGTCAAGTGATGGGAAACATCGCCAAACGACTGGCGGAACCTCAGATCGAGGCCGTCGCCACCTATTTCGCCGGCCTGCCCCAGGCGGCGGTCCCCCAGGCATCCGGAGCCACACCATGAAACTGATCCCCTTCTGCATCTGGGCCGTCAGCGCATTGGCCTGCGGCTCGGCGCTGGCGCAGCAAGCCCAGCCGGCTCAACCTGCGGCGGCCAAGGCGGCAGGCGCCCCCCAGTTCACGCCACCGCCCGCCGACGCGATCCCAGAAGGGCCATTCGGCGATGCCGTGCGACGCGGCCAGGACATCTTCCTGCACACAGGGAAATTCGCTTCGCAATACGCGGGCAATTCCCTGAACTGCGCCAGTTGCCACATGGACGCTGGACGCCAGCCGGGTGCCTCGCCAATGTGGGCGGCCTATGTCCTGTATCCCGCCTACCGGGCCAAGAACGGCCACGTGAACACGTTGGCCGAACGCCTGCAGGGCTGCTTCCAGTTCAGCATGAACGGCAAGAGGCCGGCGGCCGACAGCCAGACGATCGTCGATCTGGAAAGCTATATGTACTGGATGGCCAAGGGCGCCCCCACCGGCGTCAAGCTGGCCGGACAGGGCTTTCCCGCACTGCCCAAGCCCGCCCAGGAACCGGATTACGTCCGCGGCCAGAAGGTATTCGAGCAGCACTGCACGCTGTGCCATGGCGCCCAGGGCCAGGGCCAGCACGATGCCACCGGCCGCATGGTCTTTCCGGCGCTGTGGGGTGATGATTCATTCAACTGGGGCGCGGGCATGCATTCCGTCAGCACGGCGGCGGCCTTCATACACGCCAACATGCCCCTGAGCCGTGGCGGCACCCTCACCGAACAGGAATCCTGGGATGTGGCCTACTACATGGACGGACACGACCGTCCCCAAGACCCCCGTTATGCGGGCGACCTGCAGGCCACGATCAAGGAACACCACGGCGGGAAGAACGACCTGTACGGCCGCGAGATCAACGGCAAGGTCCTGGGTGCGGACTCGCCCCCGGCAGGTGGGCGTCTGACCGGCCACGCACCCGCGAAATCCACGCAATAAGCGCGCATCAGGGTGGGGATTGGCCGGCCAGCTCCAGCCGATACCCCACCCCATACACGGAGCGGATCAGTTCGTCCCCCGGACGCACAGCCGCCAGCTTGCGGCGTAGATTTTTGACATGGCTGTCGACCGTGCGGTCCGTGACGATTCGGTGATCGTCATACAGCCCGTCCAGGACCTGATCCCGCGAGAAAATGCGCCCAGGCTGGCTGGCCAGCAGCGCCAACAGGCGAAACTCGACGGGCGTCAGATCGAGACTCACCCCATCCAGACAAGCCCGCCAGGCATCCGGTTCGATCCGTAAACCCTGCTTGGCATCGCGGGCCCGGCCGTTGCCTGAATCCCCTTCGACCCGACGCAGGACCGCGCGCACCCGGGCCACCACTTCACGGGGACTGTATGGCTTGCAGATGTAATCGTCCGCCCCCAGCTCCAAACCCAGCAGGCGGTCGATCTCCTCGGTCCGGGCGGTCACCATGATGACCGGGATCGCGGCATGGCCACGGATATCGCGGCAGACATCCAGTCCGTCGCGTCCGGGCAGCATCAGATCCAGCAGCACCAACGAGGGCTCCCATTCGCGCACCAGATCCATGACCTGCAAGCCATTGTCCACACAGCGCACCTCGTAACCCGCCGCTTCCAGATAGGTGCGCAGAACCTCGGCCAGCTTGGGTTCGTCTTCGACGACGAGAATCTTCATCAGGACTCCTTCCCCGGGACGGCAGGCCATGTGATGTGGATCGCCAGCCCACCCAGCGCGGATGGCGACGCCGCGATCCGCCCGCCATGCGCCTGCACGATGCGGCGGCAGATCGCCAGCCCCAAGCCGGCGCCGCCATGCTGGCGACTGCGCGAGGCCTCGGCCCGATACAGACGCTCGAACAGCCTGGGCAGGTGTTCCGCCCCGACACCGGGCGCGCTATCGGCAATTTCCAGTTCGATCGCGTCGCGTGTCCGGCAGGCCAGTATCTTTACCTGACCCGGGCTGTCGGTGTAGCGCAGACTGTTCTCCAGCAGATTGCTCATGAGCTGCAACAGCCGTTTCTCATCGCCTTGCAGCGCCAGGCCCGGTTCGATGCGCACATCGATCGACAAGCCGCCGCGCTGAAAACGATCCCGCACGGCATCGACCGCTTGCGCCACCAGGACACTCAGGTCCACTGGTTTCATGTGATAGTTCAGCGCACCCGCATCGGCCAGGGACAATTCGTAAAGGTCGTCGATCAGGTCGCTGAGCTGCTTGACCTCGTGGGCGAGCGACCCCAGCGCGCCCGCATCCAGTGGACGCAGCCCATCCTGCAGCGCCTCGATCTCGCCGCGCAACACGGAAAGCGGGGTTCGCAGCTCGTGCGATACATCCGCCATCAGTTCGCGACGCCATTGTTCATGGCGTTCCAGATTGTGCGCCAGCCGGTTGAAGTCCCGCGCCAATCGGCCCAGTTCGTCGGGCGTGCCCACACGCACCCGTGTCTGATAGTCGCCGCTGGCGAGCCGATGCGTGGCCCGGGCCATCCGCCGCACCGGCACAAGCAGGATCCGGGCCAGCAACAGGCTGACCACGGCAGCCAGCAGCACGGACAGCCCGACGATCACCCAGGTCGCGCGTAGCTGTCGGGCCTGGAACTGGCGGTCGATCTCGTCGTTGACGGCTCTGGACACGAGCGGCGGCGTCATGAGCCAGCCCACTGTTTGACCCTCGACCACGACTGGCACCCGCCGGATGTCGGCGCCAGGCCGCGCGCGCGGCCCCGCCAGCCAGTCGCCCTGCGCATCAACCAGGGTGACGCGCAGCGGCTGCGCCCCATGCGGGTGTTCACCGAGGGGCAGATCGCGCCGCGACAGACGCAGGCTGCGCCACCAGCGGTCCTGGCGGCCCGCCAGGAACTGCCAGCCCCCCGATTCCGCGTAATCGGACGCGAGCAACTGGGACAAGGTATCCAGGCGCTGATGCTCGCGTTCCTGGACATAGTCGTCGAAACCGCTGTCGAAGCTGTAGCGCACCGCCATGCCCATGGCCAGCGCCACCGCGAGGCACGTCGCCAGAATGGCCAGAAACAGCTTGAACGTGATGCTGGATCGCAATTGTCCTTCTCCAACCATGCTCTATGATGTCAGGCAGATGTCCTGTTCCCTGGCGCCCGCCCGCCGGATCACCGGACAAGCAACCGGCCTGCCAACGAGACATTCATGACGACATCTCCGGATGAATCCGATCCGATCATTGCCATTCGACAGCTCGGGAAGACCTATGCCTCGGGGCACCGCGCACTCGACGCGGTCGACCTGACGATCCGCGCAGGGGAAATTTTCGCCCTGCTGGGCCCCAACGGCGCCGGCAAGACGACACTCATCAGCATCGTCTGTGGCCTGGTCAACCCCACCAGCGGCACAGTCAGGGTCGCAGGTCACGATATCGTACGCGACTATCGGGCCGCCCGCTCCGCTATCGGGCTCGTGCCCCAGGAACTGACCACCGACGCCTTCGAAACCGTCTGGGACACCGTCAGTTTCACGCGGGGCCTGTTCGGCAAGGCGCCCGACCCCGCCGGCCTGGAACGCATCCTGCGCGCTCTGTCACTCTGGGACAAGCGCAACAGCAACCTCATCACGCTGTCGGGCGGGATGAAGCGCCGCGTCATGATCGCCAAGGCCCTGTCGCACGAACCGTCGATCCTGTTCCTGGACGAACCCACGGCGGGCGTGGACGTGGCGCTGCGCAAGGACATGTGGAATCTGGTGCGCTCGCTGCGAGCGACCGGAGTGACCGTCATCCTGACGACCCACTACATCGAGGAAGCCGAGGAAATGGCGGACCGGATCGGCATCATCAATCACGGCCGGCTGCTGCTGGTCGAGGAAAAGTCCCGCCTCATGCGCCAGCTGGGGCAGAAATTCCTGACCGTGCACCTGCGCGACCCCCTGCCGGGGCTGCCGCCCGGCCTTCAGGACTGGCCGCTGGAACTCGGCACGGACACGCGCCAGCTGCGCTACCGCTACGAATCGCCCCAGGCTGGCGAAGCGGTCCCCGCCCTGATGGCTGCGCTGCAGTCCAACGGGCTGACGGTGACCGACCTGGAAACCGAGCAGCGCTCGCTGGAAGACATCTTCGTCGACCTGATCGGGAGACCCGCATGAATCTGCGCGCCATCCAGGCCATCTATCGTTTCGAAATGGCGCGTACCCGGCGCACCCTGATGCAGAGCATCGTCGCGCCGGTGATCTCCACGTCGCTGTATTTCGTGGTGTTCGGCACCGCCATCGGGTCGCGCATCCAGCACGTGGGCGACGTCAGCTACGGGGCCTTCATCGTGCCGGGACTGATCATGCTGTCGTTGCTCACGCACAGCATCTCGAATTCGGCCTTCGGGATCTATTTCCCGAAATTCACAGGCACCATCTACGAGATCCTGTCCGCCCCCATCTCCTATGGGGAAATTCTCCTGGGCTATGTCGGCGCCGCCGCCACCAAATCCATCATCCTGGGCGTCATCATCCTGGCGACGGCTGCTTTGTTCGTACCGCTGCGGATCGACCATCCGCTGACCATGATCGTCTTCATGATCCTGACAGCCTTCACCTTCAGTCTGGCGGGCTTCATCATCGGCATCTGGGCCGACAATTTCGAAAAACTGCAGTTCGTGCCGCTGCTGATCGTCACCCCGCTGACTTTTCTGGGAGGCAGCTTCTATTCCATCGACATGCTGCCGCCCTTCTGGCAAAAAGTGACACTCTTCAACCCTGTGGTGTACCTGGTCAGCGGATTTCGCTGGAGTTTTTTCGGACTAGCCGACGTCAACGTCTGGCTGAGCCTGGCGGTGACCATGCTGTTCCTGGCGGTCTGCCTGGCCATCGTTGCCTGGATCTTCCGCACCGGGTACCGGCTGCGGCCGTAGGGGCCGCGCTGAGTGGACTTACTGGATGCGGTCCAGGGCCCGGGCCAGGGTATCCACTGTACGTTGAACGTTGTGCAGCTTGTCCAGCCCGAACAGGCCGATACGGAAGGTCTTGAATCCTTCCGGCTCGTCGCAGGCCAGCGGCACGCCGGCGGCGGCCTGCAGCCCGGCCTCGGCGAATTTCCGCGTGGACTGGATGCCGTCGTCGGTGGTGTAGCTGACCACCACGCCCGGAGCTTCGAAACCAGGTGCCGCGACGCTTTTGAAGCCGCGCTCGCGCAGCAGGGCGCGCACGGCATCCCCCAGCTGCTGTTGTTCGGCGCGCACCCGGTCGTAGCCATAAGAGTCGGTTTCGGCCATGACGTCCCGCAGCACGATCAGGGAATCGGTCGGCAGCGTCGTGTAGTATGCGTGGCCACCCTTTTCATAGGCTTCCATGATCCCCAGCCACTTGCGCAGGTCGCAGGCGAAGCTGGTGCTTTGCGTGGAGTCGATGCGCTGGCGGGCGGTCTCGCCCAGCATCACCAGGCCGCAGCAGGCCGAGGACGTCCAGCCTTTCTGGGGCGCCGAGATCAGCACATCCACATGCGTGTCGCGCATGTTCACCCAGATCGTGCCCGAGGCGATGCAGTCCAGCACGAACAGCCCGCCCACCGCATGCACGGCATCGGCGACCCGGCGGATGTAGTCATCGGGCAGCATGATGCCCGATGCCGTTTCCACGTGGGCCGCGAACACGACGTCCGGCTTGAATTCTTTCACGGCCGCGACGACCTCGTCGACGGGCGGCGGGGCGAAATACGGCTGATTGCCCGGTTCCACCGGGCGGGCCTTCAGCACGCGGGATTCGGACGGGATGTCGCCGGCCTCGAAGATCTGTGTCCAGCGATAGCTGAACCAGCCATTGCGAATCACCAGGCAGCGTTTGCCGGTGGCGAACTGGCGAGCCACGGCTTCCATGCCGAAAGTGCCGCTGCCCGGCACGACGATGGCCGAATGGGCGCCATACACCGATTTCAGCGTGCGCGAGATATCCCGCATGACGCCCTGAAACGACTGGGACATATGGTTCAGCGCGCGGTCGGTATAGACGACGGAATATTCCAGCAGACCCTCCGGGTCGACTTGGGGGAGCAATCCTGGCATGAGCTTCTCCGGTGTGAGGACGCCCCGATTGTAGTCCAGGGGCTGGACGCGATTGCGAACCGCCGCAAACGCCAGCCATGACCCCATGAATGGGGTCAGTCCCGCCGATCACTCTGACCGGCGACTCCCTATAATGTCATGCGCCCTGGTCCGTGACGGCCGGCGAACCATGACAATAAAAGATCCGAATCGCCTGCCCTGAAAAGGCCTCTCGCCTGTCCGGCAAGCCCCCGTCGAGGAGTAAGCATGGAGACCACCCTGACGTCCGACCCCCGGCCTGAAACCGGGGAGGACACCCAGGAACCGCTGCCGCCTTATCTGATCCGCCGCGAACCCGTGCTGGATCAGAATCGCGGCCTGCATGGCTATCGATTGAAGATCCTGTGGGCCACGGAGCCCCCCTCGAATCCCGATGCCGGCGCCGCGCTGATCGAATCCGCGCGCGCGCATGGAGTCAACAACTTTCTGGCCTATGCGCCGCACTGGATCGACGGCACCCCGGCCCTGCTGCACAACGTCTTTACGGCGACCCTGCCGCGTAACCGCTGCTACATCGAATTTCCCGAATCGCTCGAAATCACGCCGGAACTGATCCCGTCGCTGCAGGGGCTGGCGCATGGGGGCCTGAAGTTCTCCATGCGCGGCGACCTGGCCGCCCAGCCCGAGCGCAGCGCCCTGACACCCTTCTGCAAGGTGGTGTGCTTCGATCCGGGTTTCAGCACAAAGGCCGACATCTTCCGCCAGAGCTTCCAGCACAAGCAGGCAGGCCGCCTGCTGATGGCCGCCAACGTGCCCGACAAGGCATCCCTGGACAATTTCCTGTTGTTGGGTTTCACCCTATTCCAGGGACGATGGCCCTCCGATCTGGTGTCGGCCGCATCCCTCACACCCCGCCAGAAGACCCTGCTGCGCCTGATCACGCTCATCATGGGCGAGGGCGAAACGCCCGAAATCCAGGCCTGCCTGCAGCAGGATGCCGAGCTGGTCAAGACCCTGCTGGACATGGTCAATACCCCGGCCTACGGCCTGAGCCAGGAAGTCGAATCCCTGAACCAGGCCATCATGCTGCTGGGCCGGCGGCAACTGCAACGCTGGATCCAGGCCCTGATGTACACCGAATCCGGCCGTCCGGCTGGATACCTGTCGCCCACCCTGATCCAGGCCAGTGCCCGCGCCCGTCTGATGGAATCGCTGTCGGTGCTGCGTCACCCGGAACAGACCGTGCGCGCGGATGCCGCCTTCACCACCGGGATGCTGTCCATCATGGACCAGCTGTTCAGCAGTTCCATGGCCGACCTGATGTCCCAGGTGAGCGTGGACGTCCCCGTGCGCGAGGCGCTGCTGCGACGCGAAGGCGCGCTGGGGCCCGACCTGCGCCTGGCCACGTTGATCTTCCCGTCCGACCGTGACGTCGAAGAAAACCCGGCTCCATTGCTGCAGGCCCTGGGCGTCAGCGCGGAACAGCTCGATCCGCTGATCCAGCAGGCGTTCACCTGGGCGCACGGCATCACCCGCGCCGCACCATGACCGCGTCCAGCCTCGGCGGGCGGCTTGCCGGCTGGCTGCGGATCTCGCATGTGTCATCCGGCTTCATTGCCGTGCTGGTGGGATACACCAGTTCAGTCGCCATCGTTTTCCAGGCGGCCAGCGCAGCCGGCGCGCACGACGCCCAACTGGCTTCCTGGATGTGGGCCCTGGGACTTGGCATGGGGATCACCTGCATCGGCCTGTCGCTGGCCTGGCGCGCACCGGTATTGACCGCCTGGTCGACGCCCGGCGCCGCCCTGCTGGCCACCAGCCTCGGCGACATCGGCCTGGCCCAGTCCATCGGCGTCTTCATGGTCAGCTCCGCGCTGATCACCCTATGCGGCATCACCGGCTGGTTCCAGAAGATCATGGACTGGGTCCCGCGACACCTGGCGTCGGCCATGCTGGCGGGGATCCTGCTGCGCTTTGGCATGGATCTGTTCACCTCGATGCACGGGCGCCCGGCGCTGGTCATCGCCATGTTCGCCACGTTCCTGCTGGCTCGCCGCTTTCTGCCCCGCTACAGCGTGCCGCTGGCGCTACTGGCCGGCATCGTCTGCGCCAGCCTGCAAGGCGGGCTGCCCCTGGCCGGGCTGGACTGGACACCGGCTCACCCGGTCTGGATGGCGCCGTCGTTCTCGCTGTCCGCCATGATCGGGGTCGCGCTGCCGCTGTTCATTGTCACCATGACCTCGCAGAACGTTCCCGGCCTGGCGGTGCTGCGCGCCAACGGCTACGCGCGTGTGCCCGCTTCACCGCTGATTTCCTGGACGGGCGTCACCGGGATGATCCTGGCGCCCTTCGGCGGCTACGCCTACAACCTGGCGGCCATCACCGCGGCCATCTGCATGAGCCCGGATGCCGACCCGGACGCCCGGGAACGCTACAAGGCATCCGTCTGGGCAGGGGTGTTCTATCTGCTGACCGGCATTTTCGGGGCGACCGTCGTGGCGCTGTTCGCGGCGTTCCCCCACGAACTGGTCGCCGCCATCGCCGGCCTGGCCCTGCTGGGCACCCTGGGCACCAGCATCCATGAATCCCTGCAAGCCCCCGAACACCGGGACGCCGCCTTGGTCACTTTTCTGGCCACGGCATCCGGCATGAGCCTGCTCGGTATCGGCAGCGCCTTCTGGGGGCTGGTGCTGGGGGGCGTCTGCCACTTCGCCCTGCGGCGGAAGCACTCATGAAACAGCCCGGCGGTTTCCCGCCGGGCTTATCGGGTCATGTCGCGATTCCGGATTGGGGCACGGCCGTGAATCGAACGAGGATCACTGGCGCGTCGCGTACTGCTTCACCATGTTGCGGGCCGCCGCGTACAGATCGGCGCCCTTCCCGCCCTTCTTGTCGACCGCCTGGATCCACAGGTCGCGCACGCCCTGGGTCGCCTTGATCCAGTTCTGGTATTCGGCGTCATCCATGTAGTGGAACGTGCTGCCGTTCTCCTTGGATGTCTTCATGAACTCGGCTTCACGCTCATCGAAGACCGTGCGGCCAGCCCACGCGGACACATCGGCGCCGCTGTTGTCGTCGATCACCTTCTTCAGATCCGCAGGCAGGCTGTCGTAACGCGCCTGGTTCATCCCGAACAGGAAGATCGAATTGCCCATGCGCGGCTTGCCCTGGGGCACGTCAAGGTGGTAGCGGGAAATCTCGTCGAGCTTGATGGCCGGGACACCTTCCCAAGGAACAGCTGCGCCATCAACGACCCCCTTGGCCAGCGAATCCGGGACAGCCGGCAAAGGCATCTGCACCGGGACGGCGCCGATCGTATCCAGCATCTGAGAATTGACCCGATTGGCCGAGCGGATCTTCATGCCCTTCATGTCCGCCAAGGTCTTGGGCTGCTTGTTGACGAAATGCATCAGGGTGCCACTATGCGTGTGCATGAAGATCGGATGCACGCCCTTGTATTCGTCCAGGGCGTATTTCTGGGTGAACTCCCACAGGGCGCGGCTGCCCGATTCAGCATTTGGCACCAACCAGGGCAATTCGTAGACGGCGCTCTTGGTAAAGCGGCCCGCCGCGTAGGTCGGCAAGGTCCAGACGATATCGGCCACCCCGTCCTTGGCCTGATCAAACAGCTGCGCAGGCGTGCCGCCTAGCTGCATGGCCGGATAGATCTGGCAGACCAGTCGCTGATTCGACTCCTTGGCGATCTTGTCGCACCAGGGTTGGATCATGTTCACCTGGGCATTGGATGTGGACGGCAGAAAATGATGGACCCTGAGGACGATCTGCTCAGCGTGAGCGGCGGCGACCAGCATCAGGCTGGCGGCCATTCCCGTCAGCAGGCGCACTGTCGGTTTCAGAGGGTGTCGTTTCATTGAGTGTCTCCTTTTGATAAAACCCGCGTCAGCCCGGAAGCGGGAATTCCGGGGTGTCGATGATGGCCCGCGCGAAGTGGCGCGGGTCGTCGTGCCGAGATCATTGCCCCGAAGCGGCATGCTCCTTGATCATGTTGCGGGCTGCGGCCAGCAGTTCGGCGCCGTTACCACCCTTTGCATCGACCGTCTTGATCCAGTCCTTGCTGACGCCCTGAGTGGCCTCGACGAAGCGGCGGTATTCTGAATCCGGCATGTTGTAGAACCGATTACCGGCGGCCTTGGCCTGCTCCTTGAACTTGGGGATGATCTCGTCGAAACCGACCCGGCCGGCCCAGGCGGAGGCCTTCAGGCCGCTGTTGTCGTCGATGATTTTCTTCAGGTCGGCCGGCAGGCTGTCGTAGCGGGCCTGGTTCATGCCGAACAAGAAGATCGTGTTCGACAGACGGGGGGCGCCTTCGGGCACGTCGAAGTGATAGTTGGAGATCTCGGACAGCTTGATCGCCGGAGCGCTTTCCCAGGGGACGGTTACCCCGTCCACTACACCCTTGCTGAGTGCTTCGGGCACGGCCGGCATCGGCATCTGCACCGGCACGGCACCCAGCGCCTCGATAGTGCGGGAATTCGAACGCGTCGCCGCCCGAATCTTGAGTCCCTTCAGATCCTCCAGCGTCCTGGGTTGCTTGCTCGAAAAGTGGAACAGCGCCCCGTCATGCAGATGCATGAAGATCGGATGCACGCCCTTGAACTCGTCCATCGAATACTGATGGACGTATTCCCACAGCGCCTGGCTGCCGGCTTCGGCCTTCACCGCGATCCAGGGTAGCTCGAAGACCTCGCTCTTCACGAAGCGGCCCGCCGCGTAGGTCGGCACGGTCCAGACAATGTCGGCCACGCCGTCCTTGGCTTGGTCGAACAGTTGCGCGGGCGTGCCGCCCAGCTGCATCGCCGGGTAGATCTGGCAGACCATGCGCTGATTGGATTCCTGCGCGATCTTGTTGCACCACGGCTGGATCAGGTTCACCTGGGCGCTGGAAGTCGCCGGCAGGAAATGGGCTACACGCAGGACGACCTGATCGGCTGCCTGCGCCCCCGTGGCTACAGTCAGGCCCAGAGCCAGCGCCGCCAGGGCCTTGCCAAGACGTGATGTTGTCAAGTACTGCTGCGTCATGCTTGTCTCCTCGTGGATAAGTGGGAATTGCTTCTCTTTATGTGTAGTTGGTGCAACCTTGAACGCCGGGCCATGGTTCAGAGCGCCCCGAAGGTCTTTACCAGGACCAGGGAAATACTGGGGAACAGCATCAGGGCCGCGATGCGAATGAAGTCCGACGCCAGGAAAGGGATGACCCCCTTGAAGGTTTCCGTCAGCGGGACGTCCTTGGCCAGGCGGTTGATGATGTAGACGTTCATGCCGACGGGCGGGTGGACCAGACCGATCTCCACGACCATCAGGGCCAGGATCCCGAACCAGATCGACTTGTCGTCGTGGCCCATGCCATAGAAATCCAGCCCCATCACCATCGGATAGAAGATGGGAATCGTCAGCAGGATCATGGCCAGCGAATCCATCACACAGCCCAGAAAAATATAGACCAGCAGAATGGACACGATCACCAGGAAAGGCGACAGGCCGCTGTGCTGCACCCAGGAGGCCAGTTCCGCCGGCATCTGCGACAGGGCCAGGGACACGTTCAGCATGTCCGCTCCCAGCAGCACCAGATAGATCATGGCCGTGGCCTGCGCCGTGCCCAGGGCGCTCTCGAGCAGGCCTTTCCAGCGCAGGCCGCCCGACACCACCGCAATGATCCCGCAGGCCGCCGCCCCGATGGCTGCGGCTTCGGTGGGCGTCGCCCACCCCGCATAGATGCCCACGATGACGATGAAAAACACCGCCAGCACCGGCCCGACCTGGATCAGTGCCTTCAGGCGCTCCGACCAGGCTGTCCGTGCGCCGGCGGGCCCCATCTCTGGCTTGCGGCGCACGATGATCTGGATCACGATCATGTAGCCAATCATGGCTATCAGGCCCGGGATGACCGCCGCCATGAAGAGCTTGCCAATGGATTCCTGGGTCAGGATGGCGTAGATGATCAGCGGCACGGACGGCGGGATCATGATGCCCAGCGTCCCACCCGCAGCCAGCGTGCCGGTGGCCAGGCTGCCGGCATAGCCGTAGCGGCGCAGTTCCGGCAGCACGACCTGCCCCATGGTCGCGGCGGTGGCCAGGGAAGATCCGCAGATGGCGCCGAAACCAGCACAAGCGCCGACCGCGGCCATCGCCACGCCGCCTCGCCGATGGCCGATGAAGGCGCTGACGAACCGAAACAGGCTGCGGCTCAGGCCGCCGTGGGTGGCGAATTGCCCCATCAGCAGGAACAGCGGAATCACCACGAGGTCGTAATTCGACAGCCGGGCATAGGCCAGATTCTTCAGCGACGCCATGAGCGGCGCCCAGTTGCTGCCCGTCAGGTAGACATACCCCCCGGCCCCGACGACGAACATGGAGATCCCGATGGGAACGCGGACCACCATGAGGGTCAGCAGGACCGCAAACATGACGAAACCGATGGTGATGCCGCTCATGACCGAACCTCCGCGCGACGGGCCCACGATGCCTGCAGATGCAGGCCGCACATGTAAAAGCCGGCCAGCGCCAGCAGGACGAAACCCGGGACCATGCCCACCTGAGCCAGCCAAACGGGCCAGCCCAGGATGGCCGAGGTCTCGCCGGCGTCGAACAGCGACATGGCCCCGACCCAGCTGCGCCAGGCAATCAGGACGCCGAACAGCCCGACCAGCAGCGAGCCGAACGCGTCCAGCAGATGGACGGTTCCCGGCCGGGCGCGCGCGGTGAAAAAGTCGACCTTCACATCGCCGCCTTCCAGGTGGCAGTAGGCGAAGAAGGTAGCCGAGGCCGTTGCCGCCACCATCATCAGGACTTCCATGTCGCCCGGCACGGGCATGGCCAGCAGCTTGCGCCCGACGACGGAAATCAGGGATATGCCGACCAGCGCCACGAAGGCCAAGCCCCCCAGGGTTGCCAGGAATTTGGATAGCAGAAGCAGGGCCCGGCCATACGGACCGAACTGGGCCGGGAGTAGGACGGGCGGGACGTGAGCCTCGTCAGCCGAGGGTGTGTGCATGGTGTCTCCAGATGTCGGATGTCTTTTCTTTTGAGGGCCCCGGCCTCCAGGCCGGGGCTCCGTCAGCCGACAGGTTCGGGCAGGACCTTGCCGGGGTTGAGCAGACCCAGCGGATCCAGCGTGGCCTTCAAGGCGCGCATGGTGCTCAGTTCGGCCTGACTGCGGCTGAACTCGAGATAGGGCCGCTTGAGCACGCCGATTCCATGTTCGGCCGACACCGAGCCGCCCCAGTCGCGCACCAGGCCGTAGACGATTTCGTCGATCTTCGACTCGGGAAAGGGATCCTGATCGACCTTGACGCCGATATGGATGTTGGAGTCACCCACATGCCCGAAGAACACGGTCCGCGCATCGGGCCAGCGCCGCTTCACTGCGCGCGTGCAGGCCAGGATGAAGTCCCCCAGCTGCCCGGTCGGAATGCTGACGTCATAGCCGGCGTGCGGCCAGAAGATGCGCTGCAACTCGCCTGACGCATCACGCACCGACCACAGGGTCATCGCATGCGCCTCGGACTGTGCGATCACCGCATCCTGGACGATGTCGGACATCAGGGCCTCGCCCAGCACCGCCTCGAAGCGGGCCTGATCCGCCTGCTGGTCAGTCCCCATGGACTCCAGCAGCACATAGGCGCCATGTCCATGCGACACGGGGGTGGGCAACGACGGCAGCTGCGTCGTCACCAGTTCGTAGAAATCCGGCCACATGAGCTCGAAGGCCGAGAGGCTGGGACCCAGACCCGATTTGGCATGATTCAGCAGACGGACCACGGCGGAATAGTCCGCCAGCGCGCACAGCGCGGTGCAGCGGCTGCGCGGCTGCGGGAACAGGCGCAGCACCACCCGCGTGATGACGCCCAGGGTACCCTCGCTGCCGATGAACAGCTGCTTGAGGTCATAGCCCGTGTTGTTCTTGAGCATCTTGTTCATCTGGGTCAGCACGGTGCCGTCCATCAGCACGGCTTCCAGCCCCAGCACCAGGTCGCGGGTCATGCCGTAGCGCAGCACCCGGTTGCCGCCCGCGTTGGTCGACAGGTTGCCGCCGATGCGGCAGGAACCCCGGGCTCCCAGATCCAGCGGAAACAGGAACCCGGCGTGCTGGGCCGCGCGCTGGATCGTCTCCAGCGCGGTCCCCGCCCCGACCGTCATGGTGGCCGCCGCCGTATCGACTTCGTGGATGGCGTCGAGCCGCTCCAGACAGAGCACGACGCAGCCTTCGATCGGCAGGGCACCGCCCGCCAGACCCGTGCGTCCGCCCTGGGGTACCACCGGCACCCGGGCGGCGTGGCAGGCGCGCAGGACAGCGGACACCTGGTCGGTGTCGGCCGGTCGGACCACGGCCAGCGGCTGGCCCAGCGGCGTTTTGATCATCCAGTCATGCAGGAAGCGATCCTCGATGGCACCTTCCGTGAAGCACTGGCCTGCGCCGACGACAGCACGCAGCGTATCGAGCAGATTTTCCGTCATGGCGGATCCTCAGAACGGATAGGCGCGCGGCGCCGTCTGGACCGTGATCCAGCGCAGTTCGGTGAAAGCATCGATCCCCGCCCTGCCGCCGAACCGGCCGTAGCCGCTGTCCTTGACGCCGCCGAACGGCATCTGCGGCTCGTCATGGACGGTCGGGCCGTTGATGTGGCAAATCCCCGACTGGATCCGTCCGGCAATGCGCATGGCGCGTGCGACGTCCCGACTGATCACAGCGGACGACAGGCCATAGGCGCTGTCGTTGGCGCAGGCGACCGCGGCATCCTCGCCTTCGACCCGGACGATGGCCTTGACCGGGCCGAACGTCTCCTCGGCATAGATCCGCATGTCCGGCGTCACGTGGTCCAACAGCGTAGCCGGCATCAGGGTGTCGTCCGACTTGCCGCCGCACAGCAGCTTCGCGCCCTTGGACAGGGCATCGTCGATCATGGCGTTGCAGCGATGAACGGCGGCCATGTCCACCACCGACCCCAGCACCACCGGCCCCTTGCGCGGATCGCCGACCGGCAACCCGCGCACCTTGTCGGCCAGCCGGGTGACGAAGGCATCCGCGATGGCTTCATCGACGACAATGCGCTCCGTCGACATGCAGATCTGGCCCGAATTGGCGAAAGCGCCGAAAGCGGCGGCATTGACCGCGCACTCCAGGTCCGCGTCGTCGAGCACCACCAGGGGCGCCTTGCCGCCCAGTTCCAGCACGACCGGCTTGAGATGCTGCGCGCACAGACCGGCAATGATCCGCCCGACCTTGGTCGAACCGGTGAAATTCACGCGCCGTGTGGCCGGGTGGGCCACCAGCGCCTCGACCACGGCGGGCGCGTCATCCGGCGCATTGGTGATGAAATTCACGACCCCCTCGGGCATCCCGGCTTCCTGCAAGGACTCGATGATCAGGCCATGCGTGGCGGGACACAGTTCGGAGCCCTTCAGGACCACAGTATTACCGCAGGCCAGCGGCGTGGCGATCGCCCGCACCCCCAGGATGATTGGCGCGTTCCAGGGAGCCATGCCCACCACGACGCCTGCCGGCACGCGCTGCGCCATGGCCAGATTGCCCGGCACGTCGGACGGGATGACCTCGCCGCCGATCTGCGAGGTCAGCGCCGCCGCCTCGCGCAGCATGCCGGCTGCCAGATGGACGTTGAACCCGGCCCAGAGGGCCGATGCCCCCGTTTCAGCCGCCATCGCGGCCACGAAATCGGCTTCGCGGGCTTCCAGTGCATCGGCAGCCTTGCTCAGCAGGGCGCGTCGCTGGCTGGGGCCGGTCTGGGACCACTGCGCAAAGGCATCGGCCGCCGCCTGCACGGCCTCCTGCGCATCCGCGGGCGTGGCGGCCGGCGCCACCGTGGCCACACCGCTATCGAGCGGATTGCGGCGTTCGAAGGTCTTGCCCCCGCTGGCTTGCCGATGCCGACCCCGGATCAGCAGAGAAATGGTGCTCATGGTGTCCTCCTGGAAGGTAATGTGTTTTTATATGCAGTCGTCAAGCAACGTCGATCTCGACCAGCACCGGCAGTTTCATGCCCAGCGCCTTGCGCAGGATGACCGGCAGGGCATCCGGCTCGGATACCCGCATGGCTTCGCAGCCCATGCCCCGGGCCGTGGCGACGAAATCGATGTCGGGCAGATCGACGCCATGCAGCGCGTCCTTGGCGGTAAAGCCGTAGACCGGTGCGAATTCCCGCAATGCCGCATAGCTGCGGTTCTTCAGAATCAGGAACGTGATGGGCAAGCCCAGCTGCGCGGCGCTCCAGAGCCCCTGGATCGAATACATGCTGGAACCATCCCCCAGCACGCCGATGACCTTGCTGCCCGGCTTGCCCAACGCCACCCCGACGGCGGCGGGCAGACCGAATCCCAGGCCGCCGCTGCACATCGTATAGAAGGTTCCGGATTGCAGGATCGGCAGATAGCGCTGCATGACCGGTCGCGCACTGGGCGCTTCCTCGACCACGATCGAATCGGCCGCGCGGACTTCCGCCAACGTCTGCAGCACGTACGCCACGGACATCAGCGGCGATGGCTCGGCACGCGGGGCCGGCACGCGTCGCGGCGGATCCTGCCGCGCGGCAGGCTGCGGCCGGGCCAGCAGATCGCGCACGCTCTGGCGCACGCTCCCCTGCACCGCCGTGCCCACCGGAGCCCAGGACAAGGTGTTCGGGTCGTCCACGATCTGCGCCAGGACGCTGCCCGGCGGCACGTGTGGCCCTTCGCCCTCGACGTGATAGGTGAAGGCGGCGGCGCCCAAGGCCAGAATGAAATCGTGCCCGTCCAATAGGCTGACGATGCGCTCTCGCGCTGCCGGCAGGAAGCCGGCGAACAGAGGATGGTCTTCGGGAAAACCGTTGCGTCCCGACATGGGCGCGGTCCAGACTGCGGCGCGATGACGCTCCGCCAGGGCGACCACATCGTCCCAGGCACCGTCCCGGTCCACCGCCGCGCCCAGGACAAAGGCCGGGCGCCCGGCCACATCCAGCTGGCCGCCGATCCGGTCCAGCAGCACCGGATCCGGACGCACCGAGCGGCTGACCTGGCGCGCCTGCACGGGCTCGCACAAGCGGCCCCAGTCGTCGGCGGGCACCGACACCAGCACGGGTCCGCACGGCGGCTGCATCGCCATGTAATAGGCCCGGGCGATCGCCAGGGGCACGTCCTCGGCGCGTGCTGGCTCGATGCTCCATTTGACGTAAGGCTTGGGCAGCTCCGTGGCCTGGCTGGAGAACAGGAACGGATCGTAAGGCAGGATGGCCCGCGATTGCTGGCCCGCGGTGATCACCAGCGGAGTCCGGTTCTTGTGCGCCGTAAAGATGGCGCCCATGGCGTGCCCCACTCCCACCGCCGAATGCAGATTGATGAAGGCGGCATTGTGCGTCGCCTGCGCATATCCGTCGGCCATACCGACCACGACGGATTCTTGCAGCCCCAGGACGTAACGGAAGTCCGCTGGGAAATCCAGGAACAGGCCCAGTTCGGTCGAACCCGGATTGCCGAACATCGTCGTCATGCCGAATTGCCGCAGCAGATCCGTGACGGCCTGGCGGACCGGCACCAGCCCGGTCTGTTCGTTGTCCTGTACGCGCGCTATCACCGCGTCTGCTTGCATGTCATCCTCCGGGCCATTCATCCAGCCAGTTGCATTGTCCTCATGCCCACTTCGCACGGGTTTGAAGCATGATGAAAGCCCCCATGATATAAATCAATAAAATGATTTAGATATCTATTATTAGAGACATGAATATTAAAAACTTCGATTTGAATCTGCTGCGTGTCTTCGATGCGGTCTACACAGTAGGCAGCGTCAGCCAGGCCGCTATCGCACTGAACCTGACCCAGCCCGCCGTGAGTCAGGGACTGACCCGCCTTCGCAATCTGGTGGGTGATCCGCTGTTCATTCGTGCGGCGGGCGGGGTTGCGCCGACACCCCGGGCACAACGCATGGCGCTATCGATTCACGATGCCCTGCGGGTCCTGGAAAATGCGGCGACGGATTCCGCGCCTTTCGATCCGCCACAGTCTGATCGTCGCTTTCGTCTGCACATGACCGACATCGGCGAAGGACAGTTCCTGCCGAGGCTGATTCAGGCCATGCGCCAGCGCGCGCCCCGCGCACGGATCGAAACCATGCGTCTGCCCGTGCCGGAGCTGGGCGTCGCCCTGGACCACGGACGGGTAGATCTGGCTTTTGGGTTTCTGCCCGGGCTGCAGGGCATGCGTTCGGCCGTCATGTTCCAGGACCGCTACATCATCCTGATGCGCCACAGCCACCCCTTCGCGCTGACCGCGCGGCCTTCCCCCGTCCCGCTCGACGACATCCGGGCGCTGGAATTCATCGCCGTACGCACCCATGCCTATACGCACACGGCGCTGGAAGCCCTGCACATGGCCGACCGCATCCGCCTGACCACGGAACACTTCATGGCCCTGCCCGTCGTGATCGAAACCAGCGACCTGGCGGTCATCATTCCGCGCAACATCGCACGATCGTTCGTCCCTCCGGAACGGTACGCGATCGTCGAGGCCGACTTTCCGCTGCGGGAATTCGACGTCCCCATCCATTGGAGCCATCGGCAGGACGGGGACCCGGCCCACCGCTGGCTACGCAGTCTGGCCCTGGAGCTCTACCAGGACGCCTGACTATCAGGTATGGCCCGCATCGACTCAGGTCGCATCCAGGCCCGATGCGCCCACGCCGACCGGCGCCGGCGCCAGATTGGCGATCCGCTTGAACAGCTCGGCGTAGCGATTGTCCGCACCGGACCAGGGATCGCCATTGCGGGCGAAATCGGCATTGATCTCCTGCCATTCCTCGGGGCTGAACAGGCGCCTGGCCGCCGGCAGCACGGCGCCTTCCTCGGTGTTCAGATGCACCCATTCATCGGCGATATACGTCTGCACGGCATCCCGGAATCCGCCGAAAGCCGCCGCCCCGCCCTGCACGTAGCTAACCAGCGCCCGATCCAGCCGGCTGGTCGCCGGAACCGTGTCGCGGTGTTCGGCCTCCAGGCGATCGAGCTGTGCATCGAGCTCGTGGGTCTTGGTGCGCAACAACGCGAAGATCTGGTCTTCCTTGGGGTGATGCAGTTTGTCCGGCATTTCGGCGATGTATTCGACCATGGTGGCCAACAGCGTGAAATCGGGCTGCAGGCGACCGGCCTCGATGCCTTCCAGGACGCGGGACATGGCATTCAGAATCGCCGCGATGGCCCGATGTTCCTCGTGGATGACCTCGATCGCCGGCACCGGCACAGGCGACGCCACAGCCGGGCCAGGGGATTCTTCGGTCGAGCCCGCTCCCAGCCAGCGGTCCAGGGCTTGTCCATCCCGCAGCAGCTCGGCGCTACCACCCGCATAGACGACCTTGCCGCGTTCCAGCACCAGGGCCTGACGGGTGATGGGCAGGATCTGGCGGGCATGCTGCTCGACCAGAATGACGGCCATGCGGCCTTCTGTGACCATGCGGTCGATGATGTGCAGCAGTTCCTGTGCGATCAGCGGAGCCAGGCCTTCCAGGGGTTCGTCCAGCAGCAGGATCTTCGGATTGAGCATCAGCGCGCGGCCCATGGCGAGCATCTGCTGCTCGCCCCCGGACAGCTGATTGCCCAGATTGGCCCGCCGCTCGCGCAACCGAGGGAACATGTCGTAGACGCGATCCAGCGTCCATTCCCCCGGCCGGGCGACCACCATCAGATTTTCCTCGACCGTCAGCGACCGGAAGATATCGCGTTCCTGGGGTACCCACCCCAGACCGGCCCGGGCCCGCTGGTGGCTGGGCACGCGAGCGATGTCACGGCCCTCGAAAACGATCCGCCCCTGGCGCAAACGCGTCACGCCCATCAAGGTAGCCAGCAATGTCGTCTTGCCCATGCCGTTGCGCCCCAGCAGGGCCAAGCTGCCGCCCTCCTCCAGCGAGAAGGACAGGTCCTCGAGGATGACGGCATCACCGTACCCGGCCCAGACGTTCTCCATCCGCAGCAAATCAGCCATGGGCTTCTCCCAGGTAGACTTCCTTGACCCGAGGATGATGGGCAATCACCTCGGGCGTGTCCTCGAGCAGCAGAGCGCCCGATACCAGCACGGAAATACGTTCGGCAAAGCGGAACACGAGATTCATGTCATGCTCGATCAACAGGATGGTCACATCACGTGGCAACTGCGCGATGGTGTCGAAGAGTTCGCGGCTCTCGCCCGTCGGCACCCCGGCCGCCGGCTCGTCCAGCAGCAGCACCTTGGGGCGCAGGGCCAGGGCCAGCGCGATCTCGATCAGACGCTGGCGGCCATAGGCCAGATCGCGCGTGGTTTCGTAGGCGTCGGGCAGGAGCTTCAGCTGCTCCAGGATGGCAGCGGCCTCGTCGACCACTTCCGCGTGGGCCGACAGCGGCTTCCACCACTGGGTCCCCAGGCCTTGACGTTCGCTGACCGCCAGGGCAACCGATTCCAGCACGGTCATCCCCATGAACAGCTGGTTGATCTGGAAGGTACGCACCAGCCCCTGCCGGCAGCGTTCGTGCTGCGGCATCCGGGTGACGTCTCGCCCCATCAGCGAGACGCTTCCCGAGGACGGTTCCAGAAAACCAGTCAGCAGATTGATCAGCGTCGTCTTGCCCGCGCCGTTGGGTCCGATCAGGGCGTGACGCGCGCCCGGCGCAATCGCCAGGTTCACCTGATCGGTCGCCACGAAACCGCCGAAGCGCCGGATCAGGTCGTGAGTTTGCAAGACGGGATTCATGCGGAGGTCTCCGTTTTGGCCTGCGCCCGCTGCCGGGAGGAACGGATCCACTGCTGCGCCGTGCCGAGGATGCCGCCGCGCGCGAACAGCACGACCAGCACCAGGATCAGGCCGAGCCAGAACTGCCAGTACTGCGGGTTCATGTCGGATAGGAAATAATTGATCATGACAAAGACGACGGCACCGATGAGCCCACCGTACAGATGGCCGGCGCCCCCCAGGATCAGGATCAGCAGCAGATCGGCCGAACGCTGAAAGCTGAGCACGTCCAGGGACACGAACTGGTTGGTCTGGGCAAGCAGCGCCCCGGCCACCCCCGCGTAGGCCGCGCCGATCGTGTAGATCTGCACCAGACGGCGGTTCACCGGCACCCCCAGCGCGGGCATGCGCAGGACGTTCATATGAATGCCGCGCAGGCTCTGCCCGAAGGGCGAATACACCAGCCGCCGGGCCACCCAGAACAGCACGAAGAGCACCACGACCGAATAGATGAACCCCACCCGGCCGAACATGTCGAAATCGAACACACCCAGGATGGGTTTGATCTCGATGCCCGGCATGCCGTCCACCCCTCCGGTGATGCGGGTGAACTTGTTGGCCAGCTCGTAGAGCATCAGGGCCACACCCAGGGTGACCATCAGGCGCGACAGGTCGCTGCCCCGCAGCAACAGGAAGCTGCTGAGAAAACCCAGCAGCCCTGCGAAGACGGCGGCCAGCAGCAGCCCCAGCAGCGGATCTCCCAGGCCGTGGGAACCCAGCAGTCCCACGGTATAGGCGCCGACGCCGAAAAACGCGGCATGGCCCAGCGAGATGATCCCCGCATAGCCGAAGATGAGATCCAGCGACAGCGCGAACAGCCCCGTGATGGCGATCTGGCTGAGCAGCAGGTAATTGCCGGGAAAGGCGAAATACGCCAGGATCGGCAGGCACCAGAACACGTATTCCAGCGGCTTCCAGTGCGCCGTGCGGCGATAGCGGTCGAGCAGATCCTCGCGCCGCGGCACGGAACCGGTTCCGGGAAGGGAAGAGGTCGTCATGTCAGAGTCCTATTTGTGCGCCCGGCCGAACAGGCCATGCGGACGGTAAATCAGCGTCGCCACCATGACGGCATAGATGATGAAGGCCCCGATCTGCGGTACGTAGTACTTGCCGGCCACGTCGGCCACCCCCAGCAGGATCGCAGCATACAGGGATCCGAGGATATTGCCGCTGCCGCCCACCGATACCACGATCAGGAAGTACACCAGATACTTCACCGGGAATTCCGGGTCCAGGCCGAGCATTTCGACCCCCAGGGCGCCACCGAGCCCCGCCAAGGCGGACCCCAGCGCGAAAGTCAGGCTGAACACCCGGCTGACGTCGATCCCCAATCCGCGCGCCACGCGCTGATTGTCCACGGAGGCCCGCAGACGCGCGCCAAACGAAGTCCGGATCACCGACCACTGCAGCAGCAGCGCCACCAACAGGCCTGCGAAGATGAGGAACAGGCGATAGACGCCGACATCCAGCCCCTGCATCACATGGATCTGGCCGGACAGGAATTCGGGCAGATGCAGCGGCTGCTGCTGGGCGCCGAAGAAATAATGCGCCGCCGCCACCGCCATGAACACCAGCCCGATGGAAAACAGCACCTGATCCAGATCGGAGGCCGCATACAGGCGCCGGTACAGCACCCGCTCCAGAATCGCCCCCACGATCGCCGGCACGAGGATCGCGACCGGCAGGGTCGCCAGAAACGGCACCCCGTAATCATTGAGCAGGATCACACAGGCGTAGCCACCCAGCATGGCAAATGCACCGTGTGCCAGGTTGACGAAATTCATCAACCCCAGCGTCACCGACAAACCGACGCTGATCAGGAACAACAGCATGCCGTACGCGATGCCATCGAAAAGTATAGTCATGATTCACCCTGGAGGGTAAGACGGACTGCACACCGGCCCGGGCACAGTCCCCGCAGTCAGGAAAGCGGCGGTCCTGGGTGGCGCGCAGGCACCGCCACCCAGGACCGGGAAACGATCACCCCTGCTTGCCGGGGTCCTTGACGTCCTTGATGGTGTCGAACTCGACGTTCTGCAGCACGCCATCCACTTTTTCGACCTTGCGGATGTAGACGTTCTGGATGATGTCGCGGGTCTGCGGGTCGATTTCCACCGGGCCCCGCGGGCTGACCCACTTCATGCCCTTGACCGCGTTGATGAACGCCTCGCCGCTGGCATCGCCCTTGGTCTTTTCCAGGGCCATGTCGATCAGATGCATGCCGTCATAACCGGCAACCGCCATGAAATTCGGGCGATCGTTGGGATAGGCTTTATGGTAGGCGGCAACGAAGGCTTTGTTCTCCGGCGAATCATGCGCGGCCGAATAATGGAACGACGTGATCATGCCGATCGCGGCATCGCCCATGGCGTTCAGAACGTCCTCGTCGGTCACGTCACCCGTTGCCAGTTCCTTGATGCCTGCCTTTTCCAGGCCGCGCTCCTTGAAGCCCTTGGCCAGAGCGACACCCTGCTCGCCGTTGGGCACGAACAGGAAGACGGCATCCGGCTTGGCGTCCTTGATACGCTGCAGGTACGGCGCATAGTCGGGCGTGGCGACCGGGGTGCGCACTTCACCGATGATCTTGCCGCCCAGGCTGGTGAAGGTCTTCTGGAACTGCTTTTCCGCGTCGTGGCCCGGACCGTAATCGGCCACCAGCGTGTAGACCGAGCGGATGCCGTTGGCGTAGGCCCACTGCGCCAACGGCGCGGTGTCCTGGGGCAAGGTCATCGAGACGCGGGTGATGTAGGGCGATTTCTCGGTGATGGACGACGTCGCCGCGTTGAGCACCACCATCGGAACCTTCGCTTCGGTCGCCAGCGGGGCGACCGAGAAAGCGTTGGGTGTCAGCGAGAAGCCGGTTAGGACGTCGACCTTGTTCTTGATCAGCAGTTCCTGCGCCTGGCGCTTGGCCACGGCGGGGGAAATGCCGGTGTCGTCCTTGATGATCAGCTGGACCTTGCGCCCGCCCAGCATGCCGTTATGTTCGGCCAGATACAAGTCGACGCCGTGGCCGATCTGCTTGCCATGCGAAGCGAACGGGCCGGACATCGGCATCACGAGGCCGATCTTCAGATCCTTGGCCTGGGCAGGGCTGAAGGCGGCGGCGGTACTCAACGCCAAGGCCATCGCCCCGAGGGTCTTGATGAACTTCATGGTCTCACTCCTGGTGGTTAATTTTGGGAAAAGGCTCCGGCCGATCAGTTGGCCAGCTGCCGCTCCAGATCATGCAGCACTTGATAACAAGGCAGGACTTGCGCCACGCTGGCGTTGGGTTCCCGTCCTTCACGGATGGCTGCGAAGAATTCGCGGTCCTGCAATTCGATCCCGTTCATCGACACGGCGACCTGGCTCACGTCGATAGCCTCGTCGCGGCCAGTGATCAGTTCGTCGTAGCGCGCGATGTAGGTGGCGGTATCGCCGATATAGCGGAAGAACGTGCCCAGCGGGCCGTCATTGTTGAAGCTGAGCGACAGCGTGCAGATGGCCCCATTGGCCGCCTGCAGCTGAATGGACATGTCCATCGCGATACCCAGCGTGGGATGGATGGGCCCCTGCAGCGCATTGGCCTTCACGATCGGACTGCCGCACTGATAGGCGAACAGGTCCACCGTGTGCGCCGCATGGTGCCACAGCAGATGATCCGTCCAGCTGCGCGGCTCGCCCAGTGCGTTCATGTTCGTGCGCCGGAAGAAATAGGTCTGCACATCCATCTGCTGGATGTTGAATTCGCCCCGCTGGACCCGCTGGTGCACGTATTGGTGACTGGGATTGAAGCGGCGCGTATGGCCGCACATGGCGATTTTGCCGCTGTCGCGGGCGAGCGCCACCAGCGCCTGGGCATCCTTCAGGTTGTCGGCCATCGGGATCTCGACCTGGACGTGCTTGCCGGCGCGCAGGCAGGCCATGGCCTGCGACGCGTGCATCTGCGTGGGCGTGCAAAGGATGACCGCATCGATCTCGGGGCGCGACAACGCGTCGGCCAGATCCGTCGTCGAGTGCTCGATGCCATATTTCCGCGCCACTTCGCGGGTCTTGTCCAGATCGCGGCTCACCAGCGAGACGACCTCGACACCGTCGATCCGGGCGATACCGTCCAGGTGCTTGATGCCAAACGCGCCGGCCCCGGCCAGTGCGACTTTCAGTGTGCGTTCCGCCATCATTGTTCCTCCAGAATCAGATGTCCCACAGCCGTATTCGAAGCCGGCACATGGTAGAAGCGATGCGCGACACGCGGCGCCGGCCCGCCCGCCGCGTCGGCCATGGCGCCCCGGGCAATCAGCCACATGACCAGCTCGATGCCCTCGGAGCCCGCTTCGCGCACGTAATCGATGTGCGGGACCGCCGCCTGAGCGGCCGGGTCTGCGATCAGACGATCCAGGAAGGCATTGTCGAAGTCCTGGTTGATCAGGCCGGCACGCGGGCCTTGCAGTTGGTGGCTCATGCCGCCGGTGCCCCAGATCTGGACGTTCAGCGGCCGGTCATAGGTTTCGATGGCGCGCCGGATGGCGCGTCCCAGTTCGAAGCAACGCCGCCCCGACGGCACCGGGTACTGCACCACATTGACCGCGAAGGGGATGATCGGGCATGGCCAGGCCTGCGGCTGGCCGCACATCAGCGATAGCGGCACCGTCAGGCCATGGTCCACATCCATCTTGTTGATGATGGTCAGATCGAAATCCTGCTGGATGACCGACTGTGCAATATGCGCCGCCAGTTCCGGATGGCCGATCACCGGCGGCACCGGACGCGCGCCCCAGCCTTCGTCGGCGGGCTGAAACTGCGCCGCACAGCCGATGGCGAAGGTCGGGATCATATCCAGGCTGAAGGCGGTGGCATGGTCGTTGTAGACCAGGAAGATCACATCGGGCCGGTTGTCCCGCATCCATTGCCGGGAATATTCATAGCCCTTGAAGAGCGGGGCCCAGTAGTCATTGCCCGTCTTGCCCAGGTCGATGGCCGCGCCGATGGCCGGCACATGCGAGGTGTAGACACTGGCCGTGATGCGTGCGTGGGTCTGGCTCATGGCTTCTTTTCTCCGATTTTCCGATTGCCGTCGATGGAACGGCCACCCGCCAGCATCATCGCGGCGTATTCCTCTTGCGACATGCCGGTCATGCTGGCCGCCATGTACTGGAACGAACGTCCGTCGGTGGCGCCGATCTTGGCGAGAAAGTAGATGTTGCCCCCCAGTTCCAGGCAGCGGTTCAGGTCGCGCGCCAGCACGGCCTGTTTCTGGTCCTCGGTCATCGGCCATTCATCCAGATAGGCCCGCTCGTCGGCCAGAAAACGGGTGCGGTTTTCCGCCTTCATCAGCGACATGCAGAACTGATTCAGGTGATAGCCCTTGCGGGACTGGTCGGCATCGAAAATCGTGGTGCCGGGAACGTCGGTATAAGGCTTGTTCAGGGACATGGCTCAACTCCAGTACAAGCGGTGAGGATTGTCGACCAGCAGCTTGCGCTGCGACTCCGCGGTCAGGGCAATCTGGGGAATGTAGTCCACCAGCAGGCCGTCATCCGGCATGTGGGACTTCAGGTTCGGGTGTGGCCAGTCGGTGCCCCACAGGACGCGATCCGGAAAGGTCTCGACCAGGCGACGCGCGAACGGGACCACGTCGCGGTAGGGGTGCTGTTCGCCATTCAGCGCGGGCGGCCCGGACTGGCTGAGCCGTTCGGGACAAGTGACCTTGCTCCAGATGTTGGGATGGTCCTGCATCATTTTCACGAACAAGCCGAATTCCGGACCATCCACCGGCTTGGTCACATCCGGCCGGCCCATGTGGTCCACGACCACCGTCGTCGGCAACGTGGTGAAGAAATCATAGAGTTCGGGCAGATCCTGGGCTTCGAAGTAAACCACCACGTGCCAGCCCAGCGGCGCGATGCGCGCAGCAATGTCGGCCAGCACCTCGCGTGGCGTGAAATCCGCCAGCCGCTTGACGAAGTTGAAGCGTGTGCCGCGCACACCGGCTTCATGCATGGCACGCAGTTCGGCATCGGTGACGTCCTGTGCCACCGTGGCCACCCCCCGCGCCCGTCCGCCCGATGCCTGCAAGGCATCGATCAGCGCCCGGTTGTCCGTGCCGTGACAGGTGGCCTGCACGATCACATTTCTGGCGAACCCCAGGTGATCGCGCAACGCGAACAGGGCCTCTTTCGGGGCGTCGCAGGGCGTGTATTTGCGCTGCGGCGCATAGGGGAACACGGCCCCGGGCCCGAAGACGTGACAATGCGCATCCACGGCGTCGGCCGGCAGCCGGAAACGCGGACGGCTGGGGCCATCGTAATAATCCAGCCAGCCGGGGGTTTTGGTAAAGGTTTCCGTGGTGCTCATCGGATTCGTCCTCAGTCGATGTACTTGAGACCAGCCTTTTCCAGGCCTTCCCGCATCTTGTAGTAATCCAGTCCCAACACGCCGGAAGCAAAGATCTCGCGCTTGGCACCCTCGTTATCCTCGCGGGCCTGCGCCTTGGAGGCGACTTCGGCGGCGATCGCCGCCGGCACCACCACCACGCCGTCAGTGTCCGCGATCACGACGTCGCCCGGCATCACCACCGCGCCCGCACACACCACGGGGACATTGACCGAACCCAGGGTGCCCTTGACGGTCCCTTTGGAACTGATCTCGCGGCTGAACACAGGGAAATCCATGGATTCCAGCGTATCGACGTCACGCACACCGCCATCGATCACCAGGCCGCGCGCCCCACGCGCCTTGAAGGAGGTCGCCAGCAGATCGCCAAAAAAGCCATCAGTACTGTCCGTTGTGCAGCCGGCCACCACGACGTCGCCGGGCCGGATCTGCTCGGCGGCCACATGCAGCATCCAGTTGTCGCCCGGCTGCAGCAGCACCGTGACGGCCGTGCCGCACAGCCGCGCGCCGCGCCAGACCGGACGCATGTAGGGCTTCATCAATCCGACGCGCCCCATGGCCTCGTGAATGGTTGCCACGCCGAAATGCGACAAGTGCTCGACAGCGGCGGCGTCGGCGCGCTGAATCGTCCGGTGAACGATGCCCAGCTGGTTCAGGGGAGTGGTCATTTTTTAAGTCCTCCAACAATCATCAAAGGCCTTTGGCCTTCAGGGCGGCATCCAGGCGCGGATAGACACGGCGAGCATTGCCTTCGTAGATCTGGAAACGGTCGGCGTCGTCGAGCGTCCCGGCCGCATCGATATAGCGCTTGGTGTCGTCGAAATAATGACCGGTTTCAGGATCGATGCCGCGCACCGCGCCGATCATTTCCGAGGCGAACAACACGTTTTTCACGGGGATCACGTGGGTCAGCAAATCGATGCCCGGCTGATGATAGACACAGGTGTCGAAGAAGACGTTGTTGAGCAGATGCTCGTCGAGCAGGGGCTTTTTCAGCGCCTGAGCCAGACCGCGGAACCGCCCCCAATGGTACGGCACCGCCCCGCCCCCGTGTGGAATCACGAAGCGCAGCGTCGGGAAATCCTTGAACAGGTCGGACGTCAGGCACTGCATGAACGCCGTCGTATCGGCATTCAGATAGTGGGCGCCCGTCGTGTGGAAACAGGCATTACAGCTGGTGGACACGTGGATCATCGCCGGGATGTCGTGTTCGACCATCTTTTCATAGATCGGATACCAGGAGCGGTCCGACAGCGGCGGGGCCGTCCAGTGCCCGCCGGACGGGTCGGGGTTCAGATTGATCCCGACGGCACCGTATTCCCGCACGCATTTTTCCAGTTCGGGAATGCACGTCGCCGGGTCCACGCCGGGCGATTGCGGCAGCATCGCGGCCATTGCGAAATGATCGGGAAACAGCGTGGCCACCCGATGGCAAAGTTCATTGCAGATCGCCGACCAGGTGCTGGAGACCTGGAAATCCCCGATGTGGTGGGCCATGAAGCTGGCGCGCGGCGAAAAGATCGTCAGGTCCGAACCCCGCTCGCGCATGAGGCGCAGCTGATTGGTTTCGACGCTCTCGCGCAGTTCGTCGTCGCTGATGCGCAGATCCGAGGCCTTCGGGCTGTGCTCCGGATCCTGGATGCCGGCGATCTGCCGCTCGCGCCAGTCCGCCAGGGCCTGGGGCGCGGTCGTGTAATGCCCGTGGCAATCGATGATCAGAGGTTTTCGGCTCATGTGTGCAAATTCCTTGTGGTGACGAGACTCGGCCTGGCCCGGTTCAGGGTTGTGCGGCATCGGGCCAGGCGGCGGCGGGAACCATGACCTCGCCGCGCATGATGAGACGTGCGGTGCGCAGCAACGCGGCACGCACGACCTTCTGGGGATCTTCGGCGTCCAGCTCGAGGTCGACCGTGAATTCCCCACTGGGGTGTTCGATCGAGACGGCCTTGCGGGCGCCCTCGGGCAGCCGCGTCAGCGCATGCGGCACGGAGCCTTCCAGGACGCAGGCGGTGCCGACGGTGACAGCCGCGAGGACGCCGATCGCCTCGTGACAAACATGGGGGATGAAACAGCGCGTGTTGATCGCGCCGCCCGCCTGAGGCGCCGACACCAGGGTCATTTTGGGATAATTGCGCGACGTGACGTCGCCCAGCCCCATCAGTTGCGCCGTCTTCAGGCGCAGCGCCTCGATGCGGGCTTTCAGGGCCGAATCGGCATTCAATTGTGCCGGAGTTTCCTGGCCGGTGCAGCCCAGATCGCCGGCCCGGAACAACACCAGCGGCATGCCGTTGTCGATGCAGGTCACATCGATATCGAAGGCGGGAAAATCGGCCCCGGCCGGCGGCTCGACATGGACCTGGTCTCGCACCCTGCCCGTCGGCAACAGGCTGGAGCAGACCGATCCGGCGGTATCCAGGAAATTGATGGTGATGGGCGCCGACGTGCCCGGTACGCCGTCGATGCGGGCCAAGCCTTCGTAGCTGACCTGACGCCCCTGCGGGGTCAGGGGAGTTTGCACCGTGATGTCGCATTGCATGCCGGTATTGCGCGTCAGCACGCGCACCGTGGTTTCGTCCCCCTGCGCCTGGATCAAGCCGCGCTCGAGACCGAAGGGGACGACAGCCGCCAGCATGTTGCCACAGTTGGCCGTGGTATCGACCGTGTCGCGATCCGGCTGCAGCTGCGCGAACAGAAATTCCAGATCCACACCCGGTACGGTTCCGGCACGCACGATGCCGACCTTGCTGGTCAGGGGATGCGCGCCGCCCAGGCCATCGATCTGCCGGCGGTCGGGTGACCCCATGACGGCGAGCAGCACGCGATCGCGCGCCGCCGTGTCCAACGGCAGGTCGGACTCCAGGAAGAAGGGCCCGCGCGAGGTGCCTCCACGCATGAACAGGGTCGGAACTGGCTTTTGCATCACATCACCACCGTTGCTGTGTTGGACTCATTATGGGCGCAGACACCCCCACGAATAAGGGCATGGAAGCACTAGCTGCTATATCGGAATGATATACTTCAATGGGTGCGATAACGAACTTTAGGGTAAACCCTGATATGGATCTCAAGCAGCTGGAATATTTCGCGCGCGTGGCCGAACTGGGAAGCTTCACCCAGGCGTCCCATGCCCTGAACATCGCACAGCCCGCGCTCAGCCGGCAGGTGCGCCTGCTGGAAGTCGAGTTGCGCCAGAACCTGCTGAACCGCAACGGCCGCGGCGTCACGACGACCGAAGCAGGCAAGCTGCTGCTGGATCACTGTCGGGGGATCCTGCATCAGATCGAACGGGCCAAGGAAGACATGGGACGCGTTCAGGGCGCACTGGCCGGCCGGGTAGCCCTGGGCGTGCCACCCAGCGCATCCAAGATGCTGACGGTGCAGCTGACGCGAAAATTCCGCAAACAGCTGCCCAATGCCACCCTCTCGATCAGCGAAGGCCTGTCCCTGATGATGCAGGAATGGCTGCTGGCGGGGCGGCTGGACATCGCCCTGATCTACAATCCGACACCGTCGGCGGAACTGGATCTCAGCCCATTGACCAGCGAACTGCTGTACCTGGTCGGCCCCCTGGGCCCGCATCCGTCGCACCAGCCCGTGCAACTGCGCTCGCTGGCCAACATTCCGCTGGTCATTCCCAACCGTCCGCATACCGTGCGCATGCTGCTCGAATCGCAGATGGCGCTCATGGGCTGCCGGCCCAACATCCGCCTGGAAATCGACGGGGTCCCGGCGATCCTGGACCTGGTCGCCGATGGTGTGGGCTATGCCGTGCTCACCGAACATGCGGTCCTGACCTCGTCGCAGCCCGAGCGCTACCACATCCGGCCCATCGCCCAGCCCGAACTGCCCAGCCGGCTCTATCTGGCGACGGCCGCCGGGCGCATCACGACACTGACTCAGCAAGCCATGCTGGAACTGATCCGCTCGACGGTTGGTGAAGTCTATCCGGCGTCGATGATCCAGTCCGCTTGATGGCGCCGGTGGCCCGCCAGCGACGATCCGGCTGACCGCACCCCATTTCAGGGGGTGCGTTCCAGCAGGAGGATCACGCCTTCGCGTGAGCGATCAAACGGTCGGCATAGCCCTGCCAGCCGTCCGAGGGCTGTACGCCGTCGAACAGCCCCTGCGCGGCCAGGCCGGCCACCCAGTCCTGCTTTTCCGCCGTTGCCGCTGCCATCCAGGGCTCGAAGCCCGCTTCCCGTACGGTATTGGCGACCTCGCGCATCTCCTCGGCGCGACGGCGGCCGTGCTGGACGACCCGGCTGTAAAAATAGCGCCCCTGCTCGGTCCAGTCGATGGACGGGAAGGTTTCCTGCAGCGTTGGCAGGACGTGTTCTTCGACCCCATAGGCCCGGGCCGCGGTGTAGCTCTCGATCACCAGCGCCTCCAATCCTTTGATCATGACGCTGCGGCACATCTTGATCGCCGAGGCCACACCCAGTTCAGCCGACACCGCCTTGGCGTCCATGCCAAACGACGCGAGCCGCCGGGCGAGCGATTCCGCATGCGGCCCGCCCAGCAGCATCGGCACCCGGATGCCATACGGCGGCACCGAGGTCATCACCCCGGCTTCGACATAATGGCCGCCCGCCGCCTCGATGAGACCCGCGGCCTCGCGCTTGGCGCCCGGAGACGCCGAATTCAGGTCCAGAAAGACCGTGCCCGGCAGCAGATGCGCCGCCGCTTCGCGGGCGACCGCCACCGTGTTGGACGCGGTGACCGCCGACACCAGCAGCGTGCTCGCCGCGCAGAGCTCGGCCGAGGAAGCGCACAAGGTCACGCCATCCTGCCCTGCCCGTTCGCGCAGCGGGGCCGCAGCGGCCGGATCGGCCAGTTTCACGTCCCAGGCACGAACTCCGTCCACTTGCGGACCGAGCCCCGCGCAGAAGATACCGCCGACCTCGCCATAGCCGATCAGTCCCAGATGTGTTGCTTGCATGAGTGAATCCTCCTCTGACCCGTGGCCCGCCATCGGCCACGGATACGTCGATGGTCCGTCAGGACGCTGAAAACTGTTCCGTATCGATTTCCGCCTGCGTCGCCGGCCCGTAGCGATCGCCCGCGACCCGCGCGCGATGGAAACAGGCGGCCAGTTCCACGCACGATGCGTCGTCCAGCGACAGATCGGCCGCAGCCAGATTTTCCCGCAGATGCGACAGCCGGGTCGTGCCCGGAATCGGGATGACGTGCTCGCCCTGATGCAGCAGCCAGGCCAGCGCCAGCTGGCCCGGCGTGCAATCCCGTTCGCGTGCCAGGCGCCGCAACGGATCGAGCAGCGCCAGATTATGTCGCAGGGCTTCGGGCTGGAAACGCGGCATGCGCCGCCGCAGATCGTGCTCGTCCAGGGCATCCAGGGGCGGCAGGCCATCGGCCAGAAAAGCCCGACCCAATGGGCTGAAGGCCACCAGCGCGATGTCCAGATCGCGGCAGGCCTGCAGCACGGCGATTTCGACGTTGCGCACCCAGAGGGAATATTCGCTCTGGACGGCGGCGATCGGGTGGATGGCATGGGCACGGCGCAGTGTGTTCGCAGAGACCTCGGACAGGCCAATGTGGCGGACCTTGCCCGCCTGGACCATATCCGCCAATGCCCCCACACTGTCTTCGATCGGTACGGATTTGTCCCAGCGATGCAGATAATACAGATCGATGACGTCAGTACGCAGACGCCGCAAGGAATCTTCACAGGTGCGGCGCAGGGTCTCGGGGCGGCCATCGATGCGGCGTTGCCCATTGTCCCGGAAGATCCCGCACTTGCTGGCCAGGAAGAAACGGCTGCGATGCGGCGCAAGCACCCGGCCAACGAGTTCCTCGTTGTGACCGAAGCCGTAGAGCGCCGCCGTATCGAACAGCGTGACACCGGCATCCAGCGCCCCCAGCAGAAGGGACTCGGCCTGGTCCGGCGGCACCGCCGGACCATAGCCGTGGCTCAGGCCCATGCACCCCAGGCCGATGGGAAAGACCGGCATGCCGGCGATCGTGCGCTTTTTCGTCATAGTGCCCCGATTATCCCCAAATCCCGCCGGCGAGATAAGACCCTGGGGAGAACTAGCAGCTATAGCGGTCTGCTATTCCTTGCCTGGATCCCTGACCATCGCAACGGTATCGAACTCAACGTTCTGCAGGACGCCGTTCACCCGCTCGACCTTGCGAATATAAACGTTCTGAACGATGTCGCGGGTTTTGGGATCGATCCGGACCGGACCGCGCGGGCTGGTCCATTCCAGCCCCTCGGCCGCCGCGATGAAGGCATCGCCCTGGGCGTTGCCGCCCGTCTTCAACAGGGTTTCACGGATCAGACGCATGCCGTCGTAAGCGGCCACAGCCACCATGTTCGGGCGGGTGCCAGGATAGGCCTTCGCATAGGCGTCCACAAAAGACTTGTTCTCGGGTGATTCGTGCGCCTCGGAATAATGGAACGCCGAGATCATGCCCACGGCACTATCGCCCATGGCCGCCAGCACGTCCTCTGTAACGACATCCCCGGTCGCCAGCAGGCGGATGCCGGCCTCGGACAGGCCGCGTTCCCGGTAGCCCTTGGCGAAGGCCACGCCCTGTTCGCCGTTGGGCACGAACAGGAACACCGCGTCCGGACGAACGTCCTTGATCTTCTGCAGATAGGGGGCAAAATCCGGGCTGGTCAACGGCGTATGCACTTCACCGACCACGTCCCCACCCGCCGCGGAAAAGGTCTTCTTGAACTGCGCAGCCGCGTCGTGCCCTGGACCGTAATCCGCCACCGCAACGTACACACGCCGGATTCCGTTGGCCACCGCCCAGCTGGCCATAGGCGCAGCCACCTGCGGCAAGGTCATCGACGTACGCACGATGTAGGGCGACTTGGTCGTGATCGACGATGTGGCGGCATTGAGGACGACCATCGGCACCTTGGCCTCAGTGGCCAGCGGAGCCACCGAAAAAGCCCCCGGCGTCAGACCAAATCCGGCCAGCACCTCGACCTTGTCCTGAATCAGCAGGGTCTGTGCCTGACGCTTGCTGATTGCCGGCGAAACGCCCGTGTCATCCTTCGGGATCAACACGATCCGGCGTCCCGCGACAGTGTCACCATGTTCCTTCAGGTAGAGCTGGGCGCCGTTCATCATCTGCTGCCCGGTCGAGGCGAACGGCCCTGACAGCGGAAGGACCAGACCGACCTTCAGGTCCTGGGCCTGAGCCACACCCGCCCCGGTTGCCGCCAGGATGCAGGCGGCCAGCAGTTTGCCTATGAAATGCTTCACGTATGTCTCCTTTGACTTCGTTCTCGTAAATTGGGAAAACACGCGGGTCCCGGCAGCCTGTTGAATCGACCGGACGGAGCACTCACGCGCCGTCTGGTCAATCCGGACTGCGCATCAGAGGTCCAGCACCAACATCGGGGTCCTGGCACGGGAACAGCAAGGGGTGAACTGGTCGTTGGCCGCGTGCTCCGCATCCGTCAGGTAGGTGTCGCGATGATCAGGAAGGCCTTCCGCCACCCCCGTCAGGCAGGTTCCGCAGATCCCCTCCTCGCAGGACACGGGGATGAACACACCCTGGCGGTCCAGTGCAGCGGTCACCGTCTCATCAGCGGGGATATCGAAGACCTCTCCGGTACTGGCGAGCTTGACCTGAAAGGCGACGTCACCCGCCGCGGGTGCCACCGGACGCTCGACGTCATCCAGCGCGAAGCGCTCGAAGTGGACGTGTGACTCGTCCACGCCTGCTTCCCGGGCCTGCGTCCGGATGAAGTCGATGTAGCCCGACGGCCCGCAGACATAGACGTGGTCCTGCGACCTGGCCCGCTCCAGCACGGCCCGCGCATCCAGGGCCGTCTCCGGCTCGTCATCGAAATGCACCCGTGCGTGGCCGGCCAGCGATGGCCCCAGGATTTCGTCCAGAAAAGCGGCGCGCCCCCGCGAGCGGCAACTGTAGTGCAGTTCGAAGGCCGCGCTCGTCGCCTGGAGGCTACGAGCCATGCACAGCAGCGGCGTAATCCCGATCCCGCCGGCAAACAGCAGGCTGTGCTCCGCAGGGACCAGCGGGAAGCGATTGCGTGGCGGGCTGATGTGCAGCAGATCCCCCACCCGCACCTGATCGTGAACCGCGACCGAGCCCCCCCGGGACTGCGGCTCACGCAGCACGCCGATCAAGAAATGGCCGCGCTGCACGCAATCGTTGAGCAGGGAGTACTGGCGGATGTAACCACCGGGAAGATGCACGTCGATGTGCGCCCCCGGGGAAAACTCCGGCAGAAGGCCTCCATCGGGATCGACCAGCTCCAGGCTGACGACGTCCTGAGCCACCTGTTGCTTGCTGGCCACCCGTACGGACAGGGATTCTGTGATCATGTCATTCTCGTTTCATATCGGGACCCGCAAAAATGCCGTGTCCCGCGTAAAAGGTCAATTGGCGGCGGTACCTACGGCTTCGCCCTCGCCCCGGACCAGGTCATCCAGAAGACGCCGCGCCCGTACACCGCCGGCATCGATGTTCAGGGCCAGCAAGCGCCGATTCGGAAACAGCCGTTGGTTGCGCTGCTGGGCCTCCAGCACGGCCAGGTCCTGGCTGAAGATCTGACCTTGTCCAGTGCGGATAGTGTCAGTCAGGGCGGGATCATTCGCCTGGAAATGCCGGGCCATCCCCCAGAAATACCAGTGCGAGGACTCGGTCTCGGGCGTCATGAAATCCACGACGATCGCCGAGACCTTGTCGCGCGGATCCGCGTTGATCCCGCCCTTGCCCGCCAGTGCCACACCGACCTCGATCAGGACGTGACCTGGCGCGGTGAAGCGCGACACCTGCCAGCGATCGACAGGTGCCTGATCATCCAGGCCATGAGCCCGCATCGCCGCCTGCCAGAACGGGGGCGCGACGATCCCTTGCATTTCGCGGCGGGTGACCACCTGATCGCCTTCCATTTGAGTCCGGACGGGGGATTCATCGATTTCATCCTGCCCGATGCTGCCGACGTGCACGTAAGCCTCGTGGGTCAGGTCCATCAGATTATCGATCATCAGCCGGTAATCGCTCTGGATATGATAAAGCCCGCCACCAAAGGCCCACTCGGGGTGATCGGACCAGAACAGGTCAGGAATGGCCGACTCGTCAGCGAGCCCCGCATCGCCCGGCCAGACCCAGATGAAACCGTGCAGCTCCGCGACGGGATAACTATGGATGCAGGGAAAACCGCCCACCCGCTGCATGGGCATGGACACCGCCTTGCCATCGCAGCCCATGACCAGACCATGATAGCCGCACATTAACTTGCCATCGACCACGGCACCGAGCGAGAGCGCGGCGCCCCGGTGGGGACAGAAATCTTCCAGCGCAGCGACCTTGCCGCCTTCTCCCCGATAGAACACGATCGGCCGCCCGCAAATCATGCGACCCAGCGGCTTGTCACCGATCTCATCGGGTGTACAGGCTACGTACCAGGCATTCTTGGGAAACATGCGCCATCTCCTGCGAAGCGATCCGCAGAAGAACGGATCGATGTTTGATTAAAGAATATTCAGTACACTGAACGTTTAGACATATGCTATTTCTCGAGACGTCGATGCAACATCGGTGCTTACCCCTAGACCTTGTCAACTACAAGGTTTTCACCCACCCCCTCGTGCGCAGACCGTGCCGCTGTCAACGGCGCCCGACTTTGATGATTGTTCACGTCCACGAGCTTTCGCAGCAGCGCCATGAACTGGGTTTCCTCCTGGGGCGAGAATTTCTCGAAGATGCGTCGGTGCAAGCGACCAATGGCATCGTTGACCAGAAGCAGCAGATCCCTGCCCTGATCGGTGAGCATCACGATACGCTGGCGGCGATTGGCGGGATCGACCTGACGCGACAGCAGGCCCTTTTCCTCGAGCCGGGTCGCCACGCTGGCCGCCGTGGACGTGTCGATCGCCGCCAGGCCCGCCAAGGACACTTGGTCAACCCCCGGATGGTCCAGCAGCACGCACAACACCGCATACTGCATGGGCGTGACGAGGGCACCGATCTCGTCATGGAAGATCGACGCCGAAATCTGCTGGGCGCGCCGCAGCAGGTGGCCAGGCTGGGTATACAGCGGTTCGTACAGGATCGAATCGGACATGTGGGTTTCTCGCCGGATGCCGCCGGGCAAGCGGCCAGGGAAAGCAGCAATGGACACCGCCCCTGCGTCCAGTTTCGATTATCGTCCAGTCCGCGAGCGGGATGCCAGCAGGCCCACTGGGAGCCCGGCTTTCCCTTCCCTGTTTTTTTGCTCCCAATCAATCCGGAATACCTATGAACGACATTCGCCCCACCTTCGTCCTGCTGCACGGCCTGCTATGCGACGCGGATACCTGGTCCGATTTCATCGGCCCTCTTTCGCGCCTGGGCCATGTCCTGGCGGCAGACCTGAGCAGCATCACCTCGCTGCCCGATGCGGCACGCGATGTGTTGGCTCGGACGACCGGTCCGCTAATCGTGGCAGGGCATTCGATGGGTGGGCGCATCGCACTGGAAATGGCCCGTCAGGCGCCGAAGCGCTGTCAGGCCCTGGTGCTCATGAACACCGGCTACCAGGGGCTGGGCAACGGAGAGGCCGAAAAGCGACTCGCCCTGGTGCGCGCTGCACGGGCCTGCGGCATCGAGGCGATTGCAGCCGACTGGCTCGCCGGCATGATCGCACCCGAAACTCGGGACGACGAGGCGCTGATGCACAGGATGCGCACGATGATCCTGCGCTCGACACCGGATTCTTTCGCCAGTCAGATGGGGGCCCTGATCGACCGGCCCGACGCCACGGAACTGCTGAGCCGAATCGACTGTCCCGTACTGCTCATGAGCGGCACGGAGGACCGATGGAGTCCGATCGCCAGGCACGCCGACATGGCGGACCTGATATCCGACGCAACGCTGGAAGCTGTGACGGGCGCAGGCCACATGGCACCGTTCGAGGCGCCAGCGGCCTGCTTGTCCGCCATCTCGGGCTGGCTTTCGCGCTGGGCCCTGGCGGACTGATGGAGGACGCGCCGGATCAGGCCTGCTCGAGCACCACCAACCCCGTGGCCGTGTTGGAAATCGGCACGTGGTAGTGCGAATGCAGCTTGCGCACCGGCGTATCGTCCAGCACGCCCCGCGCCGCGACCCACATGAGCAGCTCGATCCCCTGCGTGCCGGTCAGCTCGACCAGTTCGTCGTTGGTGTATTGGGTGATCCAGGTGGGATCGTCCACCAGGCTGTCCATGAACTGCTGATCGAAGGACCTGTTGATGAACCCGGCCCGTTCGCCATCCAGCTGATGCGACAGGCCACCGCTGGCAATCACCAGCACCCGCCGGTCGTCATCCCAGGACTCGATCGCACGGCGCAACGACTGGCCCAGCCGATAGCAACGCGCCGCCGACGGATAGGGTGCCAGCACCGTATTGATGCAGACCGGCACGATCTCCACCGGCCAGGCGCCCGCTGCCTGGCCTTCGGGCCACAGCAACGCCAGCGGCAGCGATACCGCATGGTCGATCAGCGCTTCCTGGCAGGTGGTGATGTCGAAATCGTCCTCGACCAGCGTTTCGACGATCTGCCAGGAGAGGTCCACGCATCCCTTCGGTTGCACCAGGGCGGGAATGCCCCAGCCCTCGTCGGCGGTCTGGTAGACGTCGGCCGCCCCCACCGAAAAGGTCGGCATCTTGTCGAGAAAGAAATTCAGGCCGTGGTCGTTGTGCACTATGACCACGACGTCGGGGCGTGTTTGAGCCAGCCATTCGCGGGCCTTGTCGTACCCGTCGAAAAACGGTTTCCAGTATGGGTCTTCCTGTTTCTGGCGGGCCAGGGCGCCGCCAATGGCGGGGACGTGAGACGTGCTGATACTGCCGATGATGTGTGCCATGATCATGCTCCTGCCGAAGCCAGTTTGGCCCGGAAGGCCTCTTTACTCAATCCCGTCTGCTGGGCGCCGATGTCCTGCATGTCCAGGCCGAAAATCCCGGCCAGCTTGGCCAGGTAATAGGGGTGGCCGCCGGCCGCGATCATGCGCAGAACTTCCCGGCTGCGCACGGCTTCCTTCTGCGCTTCGGACAGGCCGTAGCGGTTCATGTAGGCTTCTTCGTCGCTCAGGAACGCGGCCCGGCATTCCGCCGCATTGAAGCTGAAACACATACGGTTCAGCGCATACCCGATGCGGGCCAGGTCACCATCGAAAATCACCGTGCCGGGGATCTTGCGCCGGCGCTGTCGTGTAGTGGCTGTCATGACTTGTCTCCTTGAAAGTAGCCCGACCGGATGTTATCGGCCGAGGGAAATCAGACAGGCCCATCATGAATCAGCCGGCGCATCCCAGGAATGGATTTTTATACTTTAAAAATGTACATTTAATGGATTCATGTCATCAGGAGACGGTCATGGAGGTACTCACGCCCGCCCCGCCCGCCCATGACCACACCGCCATTCCGATCTATAAACTCTACGGTTACGGCAATGTCTGGACGACACCCGATCCGCTGTTTTGCGAAACCATTGCGGCCCAGGAGAAATTGCACAATTGGCATGTGACCGCCCACAAACACGCAGATCTCTTCCAGGTTCTGTTCCTGGAATCCGGGGCGGTCACCGTACGGCTGGACGGCCAGGCCAGCACCCTCGTGGCCGGGCCAACCGTCGCCCGGCCCCCATCCCCGGACGATTCCGAGCAGGGCCTGGCGGACGGCGGACACATCGTGGTGGTGCCCCAGCAGGTCGTGCATGAATTCATCTTCCGCCCAGGTTCCAGCGGCTACATCCTGACGCTGACCTACGCCCTGCTGCATCCACTGTGCGAACGCCATGGCCTGAACCTGAACACCCTGACGGATCCGGCGACGCTGCAGCTGAAGGCGGGAGATGCCGGCGACGCTCACACCGCGCTGACCTTCCACCGCATGGACCAGGAATATCGCAGCCTGCGCAGTCCCCAGCGCGGTCCGCTGCTCGAGGCCTTGCTGGGCATCGTTCTGGTCTGGATCCATCAGCACCACCGGCCTGCGGGCGCGACCCAGGCGGGGGCGGACCCCGGCAGCCAGCACCTCACACGCTACGCCCACATGATCGAGGCCCATTACGCCCGCCAGCATCAGGTGGCCTGGTATGCGCGGCGCATCGGCGTGACGCCCGCACACCTGAACAGCATCGTCCAGGCCCTGGCCGGAAAGACCGCACTGCAGCTGATCCACGACCGGCTGCTGCTGGAGGCGCGCCGTGAGCTGATCTACACGACGCGCACCATCGGCACAATCGCCGATTCGCTAGGCTTTGCCGATCCGGGATATTTCACCCGGTTCTTCAAGCGGCTGGCTGGGGTCTCGCCCAAGGACTTCCGCCGCGGCGCCCTGGGCACCGGGGGGCATCGTCCGGGAGCCAACCCGCCGGACGATGCCCAGGACGAACCGGCAACCGATCAGACGACCGGTTCGTAGGGTAGGCCCACGTAGTTTTCCGCGATCGTCATCAGCCCGGCCTGCGTGCTGGTGTAGTAGTCCTGCTCGGCCTTCTGGATGCGCTGGTTGAAGCCGCCCTCGTCAAACGTGTGCAGCAGCGAGGTCATCCACCAGGAAAAACGCTCGGCCTTCCAGATGCGCCGCAGGCAGATTTCCGAGTAGCGGTCCAGCAGCTCGGGGCGATTCTCGTGATAGGCGCCGCGCAAGGCATGGTACAGGGTATAGACGTCGCTGGAGGCCAGATTCAGCCCCTTGGCGCCGGTCGGCGGCACAATGTGCGCCGCATCCCCCACCAGGAACATCCGGCCGAAACGCATCGGCTCGGCAACGAAGCTGCGCAACGGCGCAATGCTCTTCTCGAATGAAGGGCCGGTTTGCAGCTTGCCTGCGACATCCTCGGGCAGGCGTGCCGACAATTCCGTCCAGAAGCGGTCATCGGACCAGTCCTCGACATGCTCGGCCAGGCTGCACTGAATGTAATAGCGGCTGCGCGTGTGAGAACGCATGCTGCACAGCGCGAAACCCCGGGGATTGTGGACGTAAATCAGTTCGTCCTCGACGGGCGGTGTTTCGGTGAGCAAACCCAGCCAGCCGAAGGGATACACCCGCTCGAAATTATGGATCTTGTCCTGGGGCGCGGATTTGCGCGACACCCCATGGAAGCCGTCGCAACCCGCGATGTAATCGCACTCCAGCACGTGCTGTTTCCCCTCGTGCTGGAAGGTCACCCGGGGTTTGTCGCCTTCCAGGAAGTCGTGCAGCTGCACGTCGGTCGCTTCGTAGTAAATCGGCGCACCGCTCTCCCGACGGGCATCCATCAGGTCATGCGTGACTTCCGTCTGCCCGTAGACCAGCACGGACTTTCCGGTCAGGCCATGCATGTCGACCCGATGCCGGTCGCCCTGGAACGCCAGGGTGAAACCCGTGTGCTCCAGTCCATCGGCATCCATCCGGGCGGACACCCCGGCCTCGCGCATGAGATCGACGAAACCGTATTCCAGCACGCCCGCGCGAACCCGCCCCAGGACATATTCCGGCGTGTGACGCTCCAGGATGACGTTGTCAATGCCGCAGCGATGCAGCAACTGGCCCAGCAGCAGCCCCGACGGGCCAGCGCCGATAATGGCGACCTGTGTCTTCATGATTCTCCTCCGTCCCGATCCTCGCGCCCCCTTGGCGCGTCCTGTTTTCGGGCATGTCGTCCATGGTGCCCGTTTCCGGACTATTCTGGAATGGACTTTTGAAGCATAAAATTACCGATATGAACCATTTTCAGCGTGCCCCACTCTTTCAGCTCTATGGCGAGCAGGCCGACTGGCCGCTGGCGGAAATGCTGCATTGCGAAACCATCGCTTCCCGCAGCCGCTTGCATCATTGGCACATCCGCCCGCATCGCCATGCGGGTCTCTACCAGATCCTGTACCTGCATCAGGGACAGGCCACCGTGAGCCTGGACGAGGCGCGCCACACCATCCAGGGGCCCACCGCCGTCGAGGTGCCCCAGACGTTCATCCACGGCTTCGAATTCGACACGGATTGCACCGGCTATGTCATCACGATCACCAACGCCCTGCTGATGCGGCTGGCCCAGCAACTCGGATCACTGGCCACCCCACCCGGCCGCCCGGTGCTGCACCGGCTCACAGCGGCGGACGGGGGATCCGACCTGCATGAGGCCTGCGCCCAGCTCAATCTCCAGCACGCGGGCGATCAGCCATTCCGCGAGGCCCGGATC